>CALAGR010000274.1 GCA_937891735.1 uncultured Pseudomonadota bacterium
CCGCCATGCGTTGGGGCGACCCCGTGGTCGTTGCCTTGTGCGCCCGACGCGGGCTCAAGGCACGCCCCGCAGACCCGGAGCTGCGCGCCCTCGTGGACGCGGGGTGATCGACGCGGCGGCCGCGCGGCGGGCAGCCCTGCCGAGCCTGTTGCTGCTCGCCTTCGCGGTGCACCGGGTCCTGGTGGCCGTGTCGGCCGGCGACTTCCTGCACCCCATCGAGCCGTCCGAGGCGAAGAACACCCAGATCGCCTGGGACCTGCTGACCGGCCGCTACGGCACCGAGGGCTTCGATCTCGCCGCCTACATCGCCAACAGCGGCTCAGTGCACCACGCCGCCTTCAGCACGACGGCCTTCGTGTACCTGCTGGTCAGCAAGGTGGTGGGGTTCGGAGTGCTGGGGGTGCGCCTGGTGCCGCTGCTGTTCTGGACCGGAGCCCTGGCGGTGTACGGCGCCGCGCTGCATCGGATCGCGGGGGTGACGGGCTCGACCCTGGGCCTGCTCGGGGCGCTGCTCGTTCCCACGGTGTTCATCGGCCACTCCGTGACGTTTCAGGGCTCGCACCCCGAGTCGGTCCTGCCCCTGGCCCTGGCCATCGCGGCGTGGCTCTGGTTCGCAGAGGCTCAGAGCCCCGATCCGCGGCGCAGCTTCGCCCTGGGGCTGGCCTTCGGGTACGCGGCGATCTTCAACTACCTGCTTGTGCCCCCCTTGGGGCTGATGGTGCTCCTGCTGATGGTGCCGCCGCGCCCCCGCCTGGACCGGCGGTCCGCCCGCGCCGCGTTGGCAGGGCTGGTGGTCGGGCTGTGGCCCCTGTGGTTGATCCTGGCGGTGGAGCCCGGCGCGCTGGCCAACTCCATCACGGAGATGCCCGAGACGACGGTCGCGCACCAGGCCCTGGGGGGCGGGGCGGATCTGGCGCTGCTGTGGCAGACGGTCTGGGAGAACCTGCCCTACGGCTGGGACGACTATTGGATGGCGGACGACCGCGAGGGCGCGCTGTGGGGTGGTCGGGGGTTCGAGATGGCGAGCTACCGGCTGTTCGTCTTCGCACCCCTGCTGCTGGTGCCGTTCGCCCTGGCGACCCGCCGGGCCCCGCTGCGCCGACTCGCCCTGTTCATCGGCCTCGCCCCGACCCTGACCTACGCCGCGCTGGTGTGGAGCACGCCGTTCAAGCCCTACGTGCCGTCCCGCTACCTGATCGGCGCCCTGTTCCTGGCCTGGTCCGCCCCCGCCCTGCTGGCCGTCATCGGGCTCGAGGGGCTGCGCAGCAGACGCGGTCGGGTTCCTGGCGGGATCGGGCTGGCCCTGGCGGCGCTGTGGTTTGGATGGCAGGCCCCGCCTCGACTGCACGAGGCCGCCGCCGCCGTGGACCTGTCGCGGGCCCCCGAGGTGCTCACCCACCGCTACGTCACCTACTACAACCTGGGGATCGGCACGATCTGGGCGCCCCAGGTGCGCGCCGTGAACACGCTGATCGACGTGCGCGCCGCGGAGGACGATCCCCACGCCTTCGACGGGCTGCAGGCCGGGCTGTGGATGCTGGGCAACCGGCGCGGGCTGGGCCGAAGCGAGTGGCGACCCACCCGCATCGACTGGCCCCAGCTGCGGGGCGCGATGGGCGAGTGGCAGGAGAACGAGTTCTACGCGCTGCCCGCGGACCGCTCCCGACCCGACCGCAGCGCCGAGAACATCGGCTGGGGGATCGTCATCCGGCTCGACGGGGATCTGAACGCGGTGGTCTCGCTGCTGGAGGAGGCCCGGACGAGCGGGGAGTGGCCCGCCGAGCTGCCGTTGAAGGCCGCCTGGCGAGGGGTCGGGCAGGGGCTGTACGGCAACCCGGCCGCCCACGCGCCGACCGAGGACGGGCTGAACTCCGCGATCCCGGCGCCCTATCGGCAGGACGTACTCGACGGCCTGCGCATCGCCGCCGAGCGGGGCCCCGTCGAGCCCGCCACACTGCCCCTGAACGCCCGCGGGGTCCGGGGCACGGCCACCTGAGGCGAGCAACCCGTGCCCGAGCACATGGAGGAACGGATGCGGATCACGAAGGTCTACACGCGCACCGGAGACAAGGGGCTCACCCGCCTCGTGGGGGGCCAGAAGGTGTCCAAGGACGACGCCCGCATCGAGGCCTACGGCACCGTGGACGAGCTCAACGCGGTGCTCGGGATCGTGCGGGTGGAGCTGGCCCGGTCCCCCGCCGCCGACGACGCCCGCACCTGGCTCGACGCCCGGCTGGCGGACGTGCAGCAGGACCTGTTCAACGTCGGCTCGGATCTCGCGACCCGCTCGACGGACCGATGGGAGGGCATGCGCCTCGTGGCGGACACCGACGTGACCCGTCTCGAAGACGAGATCGACCACATGAACGAGATCCTGCCTCCGCTCAAGGACTTCATCCTGCCCGGAGGCGGCCCCGTGGGGGCCTTCCTGCATCAGGGGCGCACGGTCTGCCGACGCGCCGAGCGCCGGACCATCACCCTGACCAGCGTGGAGGACGCCAACCCCGACGTGGTGCGGTACCTCAACCGCCTGTCCGACTGGCTCTTCGTGGCCGGCCGATGGGTGGGCAAGGCGATGGGCGAGCCCGAGTTCCTCTGGGATCGGACCCGCTGACCGGGCGGGCTCAGACCTTCGGGCGCCAGATCCCCCGCGCTTCGGCGGTCGCGAGGAAGTCCGCGTACAGCTCGTTCGTCTGCTCCAGGCGGTCGAACACCGTGCCCGAGGCGCGAGCGAGGATGGCCTCCTCGAGCTCCGGCTGGGTGGTCAGCGGCTCGTCCCCGTCGCGACCCGTCGCGCTGGTGACGCACTCGGGGGCGTAGATCTCCGCCTCATCCGCCTCGATCACCGGCAGCACGGCGGGCGGCAGCGGATCGTTCGCGTCGATCCGGGCCTGGTCGAAGAGCTCGTACATGTCGTTGGCCGCCGCGTCCCGAAGCGTCAGGGGCTCCAGCTCGAAGCGCCGCTCCAGGAAGGCGAGGATGGAGGTGTGGTCGAACACCGCGCTGCTGACGTAGCCCTGGCGGGTCCAGGGGCCGCACACCACCGTGGGCACGCGGAACCCGAGCTGGTCGTACCCCTCGTCGGCGCGGGCGTCGGCGGCGCGCGGGGGCGGCACGTGGTCGAAGAACCCGCCGTGCTCGTCGTAGGTGACGATCAGCGCGCAGCGTCCCCAGTGAGGGCTGTTCGCGAGGGCCTGGTACACGCTGGAGATCAGGATCTGGCCCGCCACGGGGTGCGCCGGCGGATGGTCGTCGTTGCGGCCGTAGATGGGCTCGATGATGGTCACCGCGGGCAGGCGCCCGAGCTGCGCGTCCATCGCGAAGTCCTCATAGGCCAACACGTTCTCGCCGGCCTGCACGTCGTCGAGCAGGAACATGAACGGCGCGTTGCCGAAGTACACGCTCCAGGGGATCCCCGCCGCGTCCAGCCGGGAGTAGATCGACGGGAACGACTCGTCGGACAGGCTGTTGCCGTGCACGCCTCCGTTCTGGCCGGCGTGGCTGTAGAACCGGTTGGGCCACGTGGACGTCATCAGCGAGCAGAACCAGCGCTCGCAGAGCACGTGCTGATCCGCCATGGCGTACAGCGGGCCGAGGGTGTCCCGCCCGAAGTACTGCATCGCCCGGCGGGCCTCGTCGTTGCCGTAGCGGGCGGCGTGCTGCGCGACGAAGCCGTCGTTGAGGCCGCCGTTGAACTGGGCGTGGCTCGCGTTCCAGGAGTGGGCCGGATCCGCGATGCAGTTCTGCTCGGCGGGATAGGGCGCCACCACGCTGCCGTCGGGATGGGGGTTGCCCATGCCGGGCTGCAGGCCGTCCACGTCCGCGCGGCCCTCTTCGAGGCTCAGCGCCCCGAAGTAGCTGTCGAAGGAGCGGTTCTCCATCATCAGGATGACGACGGTGTCGATCACCTCCTCGAGGGCGCGGGGCGGCAGGTCCGGATCTGGCTCGGGCTCCGGATCGAGCGGATCGCAGCCCGGTCCGACCACCGGAAGCAGCGCCGCCGCTCCCAGGCCCTTCAATGCAGCGCGTCGGCCGAACTTGGGATCCGTAGCCATTTCAGCTCCTCAGAACCTGACGTTGATCGCGCCCGAGATCTGGGTCCCGGTCACCGGCGCCGGCGTTCCCGGCTCGGCCAACGGCGACGGGCCGGTCACGGAGCCCACCGACACCGTCGGCATGACGTAGAGCCGGTGCTTGTTCAGCATCTCGTCCCGGTAGCTGAAGGCCCAGATGAGCCCCATCGCCCCCGAGGCGCTGGTGACCGCCAGGAAGCTCATGGCCATGACCCCGTCGCCCGGGTCGTAGCTCGCCGTGCCCTTCGTCCCGTTGGCTCCGAGTCGGTCCCGGGAGGCCCACACGCCCATCGTGAGGGCGGTCGCGGCGCCGAAGAAGCCCGTCGAGATCAGCGCCGTGTCGCGGCGGACCCGCAGCTCTTCGAGGCTCCACCGGTGCAGCAGCTTCAGGCGCGCCAGGTTCGAGGGGGCCGGGCCGTTGGTGGCGTACCAGCCGAGGAACCGCGGGGCGAGGATCATGGCCGGCAGCCCGGCCGTGAGCACGCCGAGGCCCAGGGGCATGCCGACCGACGTGATCAGGGGGGCGGCCTTCGCGTTCTGGTTGCCCAGCAGCGTCAAGCCGCTGATGAGGAAGGTGCCGCCCACGATCCCCAGGCCACCGCCGATCATCAGGCGCGCCTCCCGGCGCAGCGCGAACCCGTAGCCGGCCACGACGTCGGTGCGGTCCAGGGCCTGGATCGCACGGTTGAGCCGCTTGGCCTCCAAGCGGACCTCCATCGGCGTCATCTCGTCGTAGTCCTTGGGACTGTCCTTCGTGGTCTCGCTCGTGCCCGCGTCCCCATCGGCCGCCGACGCGGCTCCCGGCGCGAGCAACAACAAGACGATCATCCACAACAGGCGTAGAGGGCGGGAGGGACTCCGGTTCGACATCGCGTGGGCTCCAAGGTCCCGCCGGGGCGGGCTTCGCGTCGATGGTCTAGCACACGGTAGTCTTCGAGCGGGGTCCAGGGGGCCCGCTGCCCAGGCATGCGGCTTGCGTTGCCGGCTCCGGACGCGAACGAGGGGACTCCATGCCGACGTCACGCCATCCGCTTCTGCTGTCGTTGCTGCTCCTGGCGTTCCTCGCCGCGCCGCCAGCGCTCGGGCAGACCGGGTTCCGGGCCTGGGCGATCATCGAGCTGCCGGACGGGGCGCACATCGAGGGTCCGCTGCTGGGCATGAGCGCCGATGGATACGTGGTCGAGGTGGCCGGCGTGGCGCTCACGATCCGGCGGGACGCGACGGCGGCGGTGGAGATCGTGCAGCGGGAGGATCCGCACGCGGGCCCGACCGCAGGAGCACAGACCCCCGACGAACCCGCGCAGATCCCCTGGATGGTGATCCGGCGCACCGACGGATCGGTGGTGGCAGGCACGCTGATCCGCCAGACCGAGCGCGACGTGGTCCTGCTCTCGGGGGGCAGGGAGGTGGCCACCGCCCGAGCCGACATCGCCAGCACCGCCACCGGGATCCTCGGGACCGCAGAGGCCGAGGCCGAGGCTCCCACCGTGCAGGCCCGGGTCGATGCGGCCGTCCCCGCGGTCCCGTCCGCGGCCACGTGGGACGAGTACCACCAGCGGCGGCTGGTCATGCTGGACAGCAAGGCGCGGGTCATCGGTTCGCCGTCCGTCGGGTTCGACTGGGACCAGTTCAACCGGCGGGGCACGGCGCGCTATCACTTCGTGTTCGGCAAACGCATGCGAACCCGGCTGCGCACGATCGAGTTCGAGGAACTGGTGAGCGACCCGACCTTCAGCGCGGCCCTGGAGCTCGCCATGCAGCGCGCTCTCAACGACCGCAAGGCGGGGTGGGCGTTTCTGCTCGGAGGGGTCGGCGCCCTGGGCACGGCGGTGGCCCTGAACAGCATCGGCGCGGCGGACAGCGACCTGTCGCCGGTGCTGTTCGGCGGGATCCCCCTGCTCTCGTCGGGGATCGTCTTCATCGTGGTGGGCGCGGCGCTCGATGTGCAGAGCCGCAAGCGCCAGGACCGGATCCGAGGGATGGACTTCGCCGCGCTGGTGCCCCGGGACCGGGCCTGGACCGCGATGCAGGGCTACAACGGGGCGCTGCGCCGCGAGCTGGGCCTGCCCGACGACGAGGCGCTGGACGGCCCGCCGGAGGAGGGCGAAGACCCCCTGGACGACTGAGCCGTCACGCGGTGAGCCGGCGCATCCGCACGAAGAGCATGGCGCATCCGGCCCAGAGCAGGAGCCACAGGGGCGAGTCCGCGCCAGGCGTGGTCTGGCTGCAGCCGCACTCGGGGCCCGTATCACCGGGAACCACGGCGCTGTCGTCGTCGTCGGGGATCACCCCGGTGTCGTCGTCGTCGCCCGTCGTGTCGTCGTCGTCGTCGCCCGTCGTGTCGTCGTCGTCGCCCGTCGTGTCGTCGTCGTCGCCCGTGCTGTCGTCGTCGTCGCCCGTGCTGTCGTCGTCGTCACCGGTGCTGTCGTCGTCATCGCCCGTGGTGGGCCAGCTGTCGGCGTCGAGGTAGTTGGGGATCCCGTCACCGTCCAGATCGCCTTCGCCCTCGACCTCATCGTCGTATCCGTCGCCGTCGCTGTCCAGGTCGAGGCGGTTCGGCACGCCGTCGCCGTCCGCGTCCGGGTCCGCGATCCCGTCACCGTCGGCGTCGCCGGCCTCCTCGTCCTCGGTGTCGATCCCGTCGCCGTCGTCGTCCGTGTCCAGCGCGTCGATGTCGCCGTCGCCGTCCGTGTCCGGGGCCGCCGCGGGGTCCAGGCCGACCTCGGTGGCGTCCCCCACGCCGTCGCCGTCCGAGTCCGGGTCCAGCGGATCCGTGCCCGCGATGGCCTCGTCGTCGTCCGTCAGGCCGTCGTCGTCGTCGTCTTCGTCCACGCAGTCCGGCGTCCCGTCGCCGTCGGTGTCCGCGTAGCCATCCACGAGGTCGCCGTCGCAGTCGCTGTCGATGAGGTCGCAGAACTCGGGCGCGCCGGGATAGATGCTGGGGTCGAGCACCCCGCAGTCCACGGCGTCGTCGGCGCCGTCGTTGTCGTCGTCGGCGTCGTCGCAGTCCGGGATGCCGTCGCCGTCGGTGTCGATCTCGCCGTCGCTGAGGTCCCCGTCGCAGTCGCTGTCGATGGTGTCGCAGGCCTCCGCGGCGCCCGGGTAGATGGCGGGATCCGTGTCGTCGCAGTCGTCCACGCAGGCCGAGAACCCGTCGCCGTCCACGTCGAAGCCCTCGTCCACGGAGCCGTCGCAGTCGTTGTCCAGGCCGTCGCAGACCTCCGCCGCTCCGGGGACCGAGGCCGGCTCCGCGTCGTCGCAGTCGCCGTCACAGTCGCTGACGCCGTCGCCGTCGCCGTCCGTCTCGGCCGCCGGCACCGCGCCGTCGCAGTTGTCGTCGACGCCGTTGCAGACCTCCGCCGCGATGGGCGACACCGTCGCGTCCGTGTCGTCGCAGTCACCGGCGCAGCCGCGGAAGCCGTCGCCGTCAGAGTCCAGCTCGTTGGACACCAGGATGCCGTCGCAGTCGTTGTCGACGCCGTCACAGACCTCCGCCGCGCCGGGCAGCGCCGATGCGTCCGTGTCGTCGCAGTCACCGGCGCACTCCGTGACGCCGTCGCCGTCGTCGTCCGTCTCGGTCGCGGGCACGACGCCGTTGCAGTCGTTGTCCAGGCCGTCGCAGACCTCCAGGGCCCCCGGGTAGACCGTCGCGTCCGCGTCGTCGCAGTCGGTGCAGGACGTGGCGCCGTCGCCGTCCGCGTCCGCCACGTCGTCCACGAGGCCGTTGCAGTTGTTGTCCGCTCCGTCGCAGACCTCGATCCCGCCGGGCAGCGCGGCCGCGTTCGTGTCGTCGCAGTCGCCGAGGCACTCGGGGACGCCGTCCCCGTCGTCGTCCGTCTCGGTCGCGGGGATCAGGCCGTCGCAGTTCGTGTCGACCCCGTCGCAGACCTCGCCCTGGAACGGCGAGATGGCGCCGTCGGTGTCGTCGCAGTCGCCAGCGCAGACCGTCACGCCATCGCCGTCTACGTCGAAGGCCTCGTCCAGGAGGCCGTCGCAGTCGTTGTCCGCCGCGTCGCAGACCTCCGTCGCGCCGGGATTCACGACCGCGTTGGAGTCGTCGCAGTCGCCCGCGCAGCCCCGGTAGCCGTCCCCGTCGCTGTCCAGCTCGGTGGACAGCAGGATGCCGTCGCAGTTGTTGTCCAGGCCGTCGCACAGCTCGGTGGCCCCCGGGAGGCTCGCGGCCGTCGTGTCGTCGCAGTCGCCGGCGCACTCGGGGACGCCGTCGCCGTCGTCGTCCGTCTCGGTGGGGGGCAGCGAGCCGTCGCAGTCGTTGTCCACGTTGTCGCAGAGCTCGGGTGCGCCGGGGTAGCTGAACGCGTCGAAGTCATCGCAGTCCACGCAGGAGTTCGCGCCGTCGCCGTCGGTGTCCGTCAGGTCATCCACGACTCCGTTGCAGTCGTTGTCCAGGCCGTCGCACAGCTCCTGGGCTCCGGGGAGGATCGTCGCGTCGCTGTCGTCGCAGTCCCCTCCGCACTCCGCGAGGCCATCGCCGTCGTCGTCGGACTCAGTGGGCGCGACCACGCCGTCGCAGTTGTTGTCCACGCCGTTGCAGCCCTCGAGGGCCCCGGGGAACACCGTGATGTCACCGTCGTTGCAGTCCCCGGCGCAGGACGACACGCCGTCGCCGTCGGCGTCGAAGCCCTCGTCCACGAGGACGTCGCAGTCGTTGTCGATGCCGTCGCACACCTCGGTCGCGCCGATGTTGGTGCCGGCGACCGTGTCGTCGCAGTCGCCGCCGCAGCCCAGGTAGCCGTCGCCGTCCTGATCGAGCTCGTAGCTGATGAGGATCCCGTCGCAGTCGTTGTCCAGGCCGTCGCAGATCTCCCCGTTCCCAAGGAAGCGGGCCGGCTGGGTGTCGTCGCAGTCGCCGTTGCACTCGGCCTGCCCGTCGCCGTCGTCGTCCGTCTCGGTCGCGGGCACGGTGCCCGAGCAGTCGTCGTCCACGCCGTTGCACACCTCCTGCGCGCCCGTGAACACCGACGGCGCGTTGTCGTCGCAGTCGCCGGCGCACACGGCCTGGAAGTCCCCGTCCCCGTCCACCTCGGTGCCCGGCACGAGGCCGTCGCAGTCGTTGTCCACGCCGTCGCAGACCTCGGGCAGCGAGGGGCTGGTGACCGGATCCGCGTCGTCGCAGTCACCGCCGCACTCCGCGAGCCCGTCGAAGTCGTCGTCGGTCTCGGTCGCAGGCAGGGCGCCGTCGCAGTCGTTGTCGATCCCGTCGCAGACCTCGTTGGCGAGCGGGTACACGGACGGGTCCGCGTCGTTGCAGTCGCCTCCGCAGCCCTCGAATCCGTCGCCGTCCAGATCGAGCTCGGACGAGAAGATCACCCCGTCGCAGTTGTTGTCCACGCCGTCACACGACTCGAAGTTGCCCGGGAAGCGGCTGGCGTCGGCGTCGTCGCAGTCCCCGGCGCACTCCGCGAACCCGTCGCCGTCGTCGTCCGTCTCGGTCACCGGCACGCCGCCACCGCAGCCGTTGTCCAGCCCGTCGCACTGCTCGGTGGCGCCGGGCACGGTGCTCGGATCGGTGTCGTCGCAGTCGCCGTTGCACTCCGAGACGCCGTCCCCGTCGTCGTCGATCTCGATGGGCGGCACGACGCCGTCGCAGTCGTTGTCCAGGCCGTCGCACAGCTCGGGCGCGGAGGGGCCGAAGGTCGTGTCGGTGTCGTCGCAGTCGCCGTCGCACTCCGTGACCCCGTCGCCGTCGTCGTCGAGCAGATCGTCGTCCGCGGTGGCCAGGGTGATGGTGTGGTTGGTCAGGGTCGTCAGGTCCGTGCCGCACCACGACAGGTCGCGGATGATGCCGCCGCCCATGGACACGTCCACGGTCAGCTCGCCCACCAGGGCGGGGTCGTAGCTCACGATGAGCCGGGCCTCGTCGGCGGCCGTGGCGATGGCGCTGCGAAAGCCCGCCTGCTGCCCCGAGATCCAGGCCCAGTCCTGGGTGCCGTTCTCGAACCAGGTGTTGTTGGTGGTGGTCGCGAGGCTGCCCCCGGTGACCGAGAACGTCGCGTCCAGGGCGCGGTTGTTGGCGGTGGCGGTGCCGAAGTCGATGACCCATCCCACGAGCGTCACGCCGGGGGGGAAGGTCAGGACCGCGTTGGCCAGCGTGTAGGCGCTCGACGGGCCGTGCCACATGCGCACCAGCAGGCTCTGCACGTTCGTCTGCACACCCCCCGCGGTCGACGAGCTGACCAGCGTGTCCTGCCACATCTGGATCCCGGTGAAGTTCACCGCCGGCACGAACTTCTCCGTGAGGATGATGAGGTTTCCGTTGATCGAGTTGTCCGGGGGGACCTGCAGGATCGGGTTCGGGTCGCACTGGAACGGCACCGCGCCGGGCTCGTCTATCGAGCCGTCGCAGTCGTCGTCCACCGAATCACAGGTCTCGGTGGCGCCGGGGTAGGCCGTGGCGTCGGTGTCGTCGCAGTCCCCGTCGGCGGGCGTGAACAGATCACCGTCCGCGTCCTGGGCGAACGCCAGGGTCGGGAGCAGAAGGACGGCACAGAGCAGGAGAGTGAAGCGTTGCATCAGGCCCTTTCGGGGGCGACGACGTGCCCGCCAGTCACCCGCAAAGGTCACGGTTGCCGGCGGGCCGGCTGGCGTCAAGGGCCGCGCGCGTGCAGGGCCTTTCGCACGCTGGCCCCAGACCGCATGATGAAGGAGTGACGATGCGCATCCTCCGTGGCACCGAGTTCTCGGATCTCGACACCCTGCTCGCCGCAGCGGGGACCGATCCGACCTTGTTCGTGGTGCAGGCGGGCCAGGTGGCCGGCCTCCTGCCCAGGCTTGGCGCCAACCAGGACCTGATCCTCGACGACGCGCCGGACGGCCTGCTGGAGCACCGTCGGCAGCGGCTCGAGATCGCGGAGCGCATGGGCGATGACCGCCTGACGGGGCTGCTCGCCCGGCAGCCGTTCCTGCGGCATCTGGAGAGCTGGCCGCCCCCGGACGAGGCGCGGCCCGTGCGCTCCCTGCTCGTCCTCGACCTGGACCGGTTCAAGGCGGTGAACGACCGCTACGGCCACCTCACGGGGGATCTCGTGCTCGCCGAGGTGGGGCGGCGGGTGAAGGCAGCGCTGCCCGAGGGGGGCATCGGGGCGCGGATCGGCGGCGAGGAGATCGCGGTGCTCATCGAACAGGGACGCGAGCCCGCGATGGCCCTGGCCGAGACCCTGCTGATGGCGGTGCGGGGCGCGCCGTTCACGGAGCACGGCCTGCGCATCACGACCTCCGTGGCGGTCGCCACAGCCGGCGCCTCCGTGGATGCCCAGACCCTGCTCAACATGGCTGATGGCGCGGTGTACGCGGCGAAGGCGGCGGGCCGCGACCGGGTCGCACACGCCTCCGATGTGCAGCGGGAGGCCCTGGAGAAGGACATCGATCCGGCGGTGCACGACTTCGAGAACATGACCCGGGTCATCGCCGACCGCGTCGCCGACATGCTCGCCCGGCGGGGACGGGCGCTGTTCGAGGACCTGCAGGAGAAGGCGGAGATCGACGCCCTGACGGGGCTGTACACCCGGCGCTACCTCGACCGGCGGCTGGGGTTCGAGGTGGAGGAGCAGCGCGGGCAGCTCAGCGCGGCGCTGGTGGACATCGACCACTTCGGGCTGGTGAACAAGGAGCACGGCTGGCCGTCCGGTGACCGGATCCTGACCGCGGTGGCGAAGCGGATCACCAGCTGCGTGCGCGAGGGGGACTGGGTCGCGCGCTACGGCGGCGAGGAGTTCCTGGTGGTGTTGCCGGGCACGGGGATCAGCGAGGCGCACACGGTGCTGGAGCGGGTCCGGCTGCGCGTCGGGGGGCGCATGATCGACACCACGGAGGGGGTGCCGGTCCGCGTGACGGTGAGCGCGGGGGTCGCCGAGCTCGAGCCCGACGAGTCCGTCAGCGCGTTCAAGGAGCGCTTCAGCTGCAAGCTGCTGGAGGCCAAGCGCGGCGGACGCAACCGCATCGAAAGCTGAACGCGAACGGGTGGATGGGGCGTGGTTGCGGGTCCACAGGGTCGGCTTCAACCACAGTCGTTGATATCCTGCCGGGATGACTCGCCGTTCATCCGGAGTCCTCATTGCCGCTCTCATCCTGGCTGGCTGTACGGAGCCACCCACCGGGGAGACGGACTACTTGAAGCTCGAAAGCTCAGAGGACTCGTTCGTGCTCTGGCAGGGCTTCGAACATGCCTGGACCCACAATCACCGCTGGAACCGCTTCGGGAACTGGGTCGAACTCTTGGAGGAGTGCGGGGCCGCCCGTTGCTTCGGTGTGGCCCACTCGGCAGCGAGCGGGACCAGCGCGGACACGGCGACTTTCAACAGCGAGCTTGCGCAGGTCACCGCGCCTGGCGTGGGCTTCACTCAAGCGACGGGCGTGATCGTGGTGACCGACCTGGTCAGCGTGGAGAACGTCTGGACGCGGGCCCAGTCGGTCCGTATCCCCCTCGGGGACTTGCCCCCAGAGCAAGGCGACGCTCTTCGCGACAGAAGCTCCCTCATCGCCGTCATCAACGGCTGGGACCTGCACGCGCAGGATGGGTGGGCCGCCGCGAAGCCCATCGACTTCGCTCTCGAGGTCGACACCCCTCGCTACGTCGCCTCCGCCGACGCCATCGACGTCGTGTGGCGCACGTTCCTGCGCATGGGCTGCTCCACGGAGGAGTGCTTTGAAGAAGGCGCGTTCAGCTACGAAATCACCGCGCGTCTTGCGGTCATTGCCTGGGACGATGAACTGGCGGTCGGGACCAGCGAGCGTTTCGGTCACACCTACGGGTGGGACGCGCCCTCCAATCCTCTAGGTCACGGAGACAACGCGACGGCCCAAGAACTCGAGCTCGAGCCGATCGAGGCCGCATTGGCCCGATCTCTGCCAGAGGGCAGTGCCGTCGCCGCCATGACAAGACTGGTCTTGCACCTCTTCCACTGGAAGGAGGGTGTCGAGAACGTGGACCAGCACATGGTCGAGTGGCGCAGTCATGTGGGTGCGGTGGGACCGGACGGCTCCTTGCCGCTCCAGCTCATGTTCAAGAACTGGACTGAGGGCATGAGCAACTATCAGGCGTTCGCATACAAGGACGTGGGTGCCGCCACGATTTCGTCTGACCTCGTGCTCATCGAAGTGCCCTCTGCCAATACCATTGAGCGCACGACCTGGCGCGGATATCACTCATGGGAGGGCGATGGCCAATCCGCCGACGACGACTCCAAGGCTGTGACGCGCAGCTGGGAGCAGGGGCAATGAGGGTGTGGACCTCTCGACTCGTGTTCCTGACGGCGGCTCTACTGATTGCAGCGTGCCCCCTGCCGGACCCCCAGCCGCAGGACGAGACCATTCCCGGCTTCACGCCGTGTCGCGCCACCCACATGGGCGACGCGCAGTACTCGATCTGCCCGAGTGATGCTGGGTTTCCGTACGACCAGTGGGTGGCCGGTGTGATTGTCGGGACATCGGCGAGCTCCGGGTTGCCGGCGACCCTGAGCTTCCAGACCGAGGACGGCGCGGTGTGGAGCCTCTCCGCCACGATGAACTACGGCTTCGCGATTCGGCGTGCTGAGTGGTCAGCCGAACTCGAGGCGGACGCTCCCCCGGTGGAGCTTCGGGTCGCCACTCCCTGCGACGAGTCGGGTCACTGGTTCGCAATCCGTTCGGCCACTAGCGGTGAGCTCATCGCGGCTGGTGGGATCGCAGGCAACGCGTCGGTCGATGACTGGACCATCGATGGCTCTCTGCAGCCGGACCGGTGCCTGGAGCCCGTCGATGTGTGTCCATGCTCCGAACAGTGCACCGTCAGTCCGATTCGGTATTCCCGCGGGAGCCTCTCCGTCGAGCTCCATCCCTCCGAACGAGCGATGATCGAGCAGGACTTCGAGGTCTTTTCGTTCGAGAGCTGGTCTGCGGTGGGTGAATCGACGTGCGCCGATGGCCGCACCGAGGGGAGAAGGTGGCTGGTCCTGGGATACGGGGAATAGGCCGGGAGTCGGGCACGCTCGCCAATCCAGCCCTGAGCGGGCGGAACAGGTGCCCCCCAGCAACACGCGCCAGACCCGCTTGCAGGGAACTCCCCGCCTTCACGCACCCTCGGCGGTGCGCAGGGACGCGACCCACCGAGACCGGGCCCGCGGAGCGGTAGTTCCGAAGCCGGGGGCGTCCGAGGGGGTCGGGAACTCGCGCTGAGCTTGGGCTCACCCCTCGTCCCGGAGAGGGTGGTGGCCAGCCTCGTCAGACAGACCATCTGGCCCAGCGGGCCACCATCGCAGCCCCAAAGGTGGTGGCCACGCCGCACGACCGACGCAGGGATCGGGCCCGCCGAGCGGTAGTTCCGAAGCCGGGGCGTCCGAGGCGTTCGAGGTCAAGGAGAGCGAGAAGGAGGGAGGAGGCGTACTCACGCACGCCGCACGACCGACGCCGAAGCTCGACGCAGAGATCGGGCGTCTCGGCCGTTCCCGGCCGCGCTCTAGGGGTTGCAGTCCAGCATCGCCGTGTATGGCCCCGCCGCGCCGTTGAAGCCGTCGATCACCAGGTAGTACTGGTGACCCGCCACCGCCTCGAACTCACCGACGTTGAACCCGTGGGCGAAGCACTGCGTGTTGAGGCACAGGCCGTTGTCGCCGTCGAGGATGAACACGTCGTGGTTCACGTTCATGGGCTCGGGGTCGATGAGGTTCCACTCCACCGTGCCGCTCAGGTTGGCGACCCAGGAGTAGGCCACCTCGGGCCCGGAGTAGTTGCCGACGGCGCAGTCGTAGCCGCCGATCACGTTCGTGGCGCCGCCCGTGCTCAGCGAGGTGTCGCCGGTGACGGGCACTCCGCAGGACACGGTCTGGATCGGCGTGCACTCGGACGCGCAGAAGGGACTCTGGCTGCACTCCTCGTCGTCGCAGTCCACGTCGCCGTCGCCGTCGTTGTCGATGCCGTCGGTGCAGTTCTCGCCGCCCACGGGGTTGCAGGCCACGGTGATCCCGTAGGCCCCCGAGTCCCCCTGGTAGCCATCCACGACGATCCAGTAGTCAGCGCCGGGGATCGTCTCGAACTGGGCTGAGATCGTCCCGTACTCGATGCACGCGTCGTTGGCGCAGGGCACGCCCTGGTCCGACAGCACGAACACGTCCAGGTCGTACTGCCCGAAGCTGTAGTTGATCGTGACGTCCACCTCGTTGGCCTGGTCCGTGGGGCCCTGGAAGTAGTAGCCGACCTCGGGTCCCGTCTCGTTCCAGCTGACGCAGCTGTAGTTGTCGATGGCGTCGCTCGTGAAGAAGTTGTCGGTGCTGTAGTAGTGCGTCGCTCCGCACGTCAGCACGAAGTTCTCCACGCACACGTCGATGCAGTCGAGCGTGTCCGAGCAGTCGTCGTCGTCGCAGTCGATGAGGCCGTCGCCGTCGTCGTCCGTCCCGTTCGTGCACTCCTCGCTGGTGGAGGGGCAGGTCATCTCGATGTCGTAGAACGACTCGGCGTCCTGGTAGCCGTCCACCACGAGGTAGTAGGTCTCGCCGGCGGTCGCCGTGAACACCGCGCAGTTGTTGCCGTAATCGACGCAGTTGTTGCCGTCGCAGCCCCCGCCCACGTCCTGCACGACGAACATGTCCAGGTCCTCGCTCATGCCGCTGAGGCAGACCGTGACCTCCTCGGAGACCTCGGGCCGGAACGCGTAGGTGTACTCGGGGCCGGACATGTCCCAGGTCGAGCACGAGTACAGGTCGATGTTGTCGGTGCCGGCGATCGAGTAGTTGAACCAGCTGTCGGTCCCGCCGCAGGACAGCTCGAAGGCGTCGATGCAGGTGCCGCCCACCCCGGGCGTCGTGCCCGTGCAGTCCTCGTCGAGCTCGCAGTCCACGTCGTCGCAGTCCACGTCGCCGTCCGCGTCGTCGTCCACTCCGTTGTCACAGACCTCGCCGCAGACCGGGTCATCGCCCGCGCACTCGGAGTCGTCGCAGTCCACGTCCCCGTCGCCGTCGTTGTCCACGCCGTCGTCGCAGTCGTCCTCGGGCACGCAGTCGGAGTCGGAGAGGCAGTCCGCGTCGGCGCAGTCCACGTCCCCGTCGCCGTCGTCGTCGACGCTGTTGCTGCAGTCCTCGGGCAGGCAGCCCACCGCGCCGGTGCAGTCCGCGTCCGCGCAGTCCACCGCGCCGTCGCCGTCGTTGTCGACGTTGTCCGAGCAGTCCTCCGCACACGCCGGCAGGTTGGTGCAGTCGCTGTCCGCGCAGTCCACCGCGCCGTCGCCGTCGTTGTCGAGGTTGTCGTTGCACACCTCGGTGGACGCGGTGCAGGCCGGGTCGCCGTCGCAGTCGCTGTCCCCGCAGTCCACGTCCCCGTCGCCGTCGTCGTCGATGTCGTTGGTGCACTCCTCGCCGATGCAGTCCCCGAACCAGACGCAGTCCTCGTCGTCGCAGTCCACGAGGCCGTCGCTGTCGTTGTCGGTGCCGTCGTCGCAGACCTCGCTGCTGCACGAGCTCCAGCCGATGCAGTCGTCGTCGGCGCAGTCGATGTCGCCGTCACCGTCGTCGTCCACGCCGTTCCAGCACGCCTCCGGCCCGCAGTTGATGTCGTCGACGCACTCGCTGTCGTCGCAGTCCGCGTCGCCGTCGCCGTCGTCGTCGGTGCCGTTCCAGCAGATCTCCGCGATGCAGACCGGATCGGAGGCGCAGCTCGTCTCGGCGCAGTCGATCAGGCCGTTCCCGTTGTTGTCGATGTTGTCGTCGCAGATCTCGGCGGCTCCCGCGCAGACCGGGTTGCCGGTGCACTCATCATCGAGGCAGTCGACCCGCCCGTCGCCGTCGTCGTCGATGCCGTTGCTGCAGATCTCGGGCACGCAGTTGGACGCCACGCTGCACTCGATGTCCGCGCAGTCGACCTGGCCGTCGCCGTCGTCGTCCACGCCGTTGGTGCAGATCTCCGGGATGCAAGCCGGCGCGGTCGTGCACTCGATGTCCGCGCAGTCGATGTCACCGTCGCCGTCGTCGTCCACGCCGTTGTTGCAGGCCTCCGGGATGCACGCCGAGGTGCTCGAGCAGTCCGAGTCCGCGCAATCCACCTGCCCGTCCAGATCGTCGTCGGCGCCGTTCCCGCAGACCTCGGTCAAGCAGGCGGCGTTGAACTGGCACAGGGAGTCGTCGCAGTCGATATCCCCGTTGCTGTTGTCGTCCACGCCGTTGACGCAGTTCTCGCCGCCCGCCCCGCCGCACGCGGGATCGAGGGTGCAGTTGCTGTCCGCGCAGTCCACCGCGCCGTCCCCGTCGTCGTCCACGCCGTTGGAGCAGTTCTCCGTGGCCGCGCCCCCGCACGCCGCGTTGGACGAGCAGGACGGATCCGCGCAATCGACCAGGCCGTCGCCGTCGTCGTCCACGCCGTTGGTGCAGTTCTCCACGGCGGGGCCGCCACAGGCCGGATCCCCGGTGCAGTCCACCGTGTCCGCGCAGTCCACCTGCCCGTCGCCGTCGTCGTCCACGCCGTTGCTGCAGTTCTCGGTGCTCGGGGACGGGTTGCAGACCGGGTCGCCGCCGCAGTCGGAGTCGTCGCAGTCCACGTCCAGGTCGCCGTCGTCGTCGGTGCCGTTGATGCAGTTCTCCGTGCCGCAGGCCGGCTGGAGCGTGCACTCGCTGTCGTCGCAGTCCACGTCGCCGTCCGCGTCGTCGTCCACACCGTTGAAGCAGTTCTCCGGCATGCAGCTGGGATTGCTGGAGCAGTCCGTGTCCGCGCAGTCCACCTGCCCGTCGCCGTCGTCGTCGATGCCGTTGAAGCAGTCCTCCGGCGTACAGCCGACGGTGCCCGCGCAGTCGCTGTCGTCGCAGTCGATGTCGCCGTCGCCGTCGTCGTCCACGCCGTTGGTGCAGTTCTCGGGGATCGTGCTGCTGCCGCCGCAGGCCAGGGAGATCGAGTAGGGACCGGTGTTGTTGTTGAACCCGTCCACCACGAACCAGTAGGTGGTGCCGCTGGTGGCCGTGACGGTCACCGTCTCGGAGGTCGCGCCGCCCGACGTCGAGCTGTCCAGGCAGCCGCTCGTGTCGCACGCGCCGGTGCCGTCCGCGGAGATGAGGAAGAGGTCGAGGTCCGCCGAGAGGCCCGTCAGGGTCGCCGTGATCTCCTCGGAGGCGCTCGCCGTGAAGTTGTAGGCGACCTCGTTGCCGCTCATCTGGATCGTCGTGCAGCCGTAGGTCTGGATGACGTCGGGGCCGAAGCTCGAGTCGCCCGTCAGGGTCGCCCCGCAGCTCAGGGTGCCGGACAGCTGGCACGTGGGCGCGCAGGACGGGGAGGACGCGCACTCGGCGTCGTCGCAGTCGATGTCGCCGTCGCCGTCGTCGTCGATGGCGTTGCCGCAGATCTCGGCGATGCACGACGCGTTGCCCGCGCACTCAGCGTCGTCGCAGTCCACGTCGCCGTCGCCGTCGTCGTCGATCCCGTTGATGCAGTTCTCGGACACGCAGGACGGGTCGAAGTCGCACTCGTCGTCGTCGCAGTCCACGAAGCCGTCGTTGTCGCCGTCGATGCCGTCGGTGCAGGAGCCCTCGGGGGTGCAGTCGCTGTCGCCGAAGCAGTCGCTGTCGTCGCAGTCGACCAGCCCGTCGCCGTCGTTGTCCACGAGGTCCTTGCAGTCCTCGCCGGTGCACTCGGGCTCGCCCCAGCAGTCCGAGTCGTCGCAGTCGACGTCGCCGTTGCCGTTGTTGTCCACGCCGTCCAGGCAGTCCTCGGGATCGCAGAGGGGGTCGGACCAGCACTCGGTGTCGTCGCAGTCCGTGTAGCCGTCGCCGTCGTCGTCGAAGTTGTTGTCGCAGACCTCCTCGAGGCACGCCGGATCGTTCACGCAGTCGCTGTCGTCACAGTCCACCGCCCCGTCGCCGTCGTCGTCGACGCCGTTGGCGCAGTTCTCGCCGTCGCCACCCCCGCTGGGGCACAACACTTCGAGGCTGAAGTTGTCCTGACCGCCGGCGTAGCCGTCCACCACGATGTAGTAGCCCTCGCCCTGCTGCGCCGTGAAGTGCAGCGAGGACGCGCCGTACGCCACGCAGGCCTGCCCGTCGCAGTCGAAGGCGGCGTCGAGCACGAACAGGTCGAGGTTGCCCATGCCCGACGTGGTCAGGACCAGCGTGACCTCCTCGGTGGTGTCGGGCTCGAAGCTGAAGGTCCACTCGGGGCCGGACTCGTCCCAGGTGGTGCAGCCGTACACGTCCACCGCGTCGCTGCTGCCCGCCGCGCCGTTGTTCGCGGTGATCACGTCGCCGCAGCCGATCACGTCGGCAGGCACGCAGTTGTGGGAGCACTGGGGATCGAGCGCGCAGTCCGTGTCCGCGCAGTCGATGGCGCCGTCCTGGTCGTCATCGAGACCGTTGGAGCAGTCCTCGTTGTCGTTGAACGTGTCGTCGTCCCCCGCGTCGTCATCGTCGGGGACCACGATGTCGTCGTCGTCGACCACCGGGCTCTCGGTGATGCCGCACTCGCAGGCCGCGCCGGACAGGGCGAGGACCAGGAAGAGGAGGGCGTGCAACAGGGGGCGACAACGAAGAAGCAGGTCGGACCGCATGGAATTCCTCTCGGGACCCGTCCCAGGTCCCAGGGCCGTCGCACAGCGCCGGCATCACAGGATACAGACGCGGGAGCCCCACCACCGGGGGCGATGCCGACTCCGCTTATCTGTCAACTTCTTGTCAAGGTCAAGGGCACAGACGGCGGACCACCACATGTGCACACCTGTTGCGGAGGGGTGGAGGGGGAAGGTGACCCCAGGCACAGTCCATCCGTGATCCGCCTCGACCACGTCAGCCGGCGCTACCCCGGCGCTCCGCGACCGGCCCTCGCCGACGTGAGCCTGACGTTCGAGGCGGGCGAGTTCGTGTTCATCACCGGCGCCTCGGGGGCGGGCAAGAGCACGCTGCTGCGCCTGCTGTACGCCGCCGAGCAGCCGGACGCCGGCGACGTGCTCATCGAGGAGCGCTCCGTCGCGCGCCTGCACCCCAGCTCGATCCCGTTCCTGCGCCGAAACCTCGGGATCATCTTCCAGGACTTCCGACTGCTGCCCCGCCGCACCGTGTTCGACAACGTCGCCCTGCCGCTGCTGGTGTGCGGCCAGCCGCGCGGCGTGGTGGCCCACAAGGTCGGCAAGGTGCTGGCCCGGGTGAGCCTGGATGGACTGCAGGGGCGCCTCCCCGGGTCCTTGTCTGCGGGCGAGCAGCAGCGGGCGGCCATCGCGCGGGCGCTGGTCAACGAGCCGAGCATCGTGCTGGCCGACGAGCCCACGGGGAACCTGGATGAGATCCTGTCGAGCGAGATCATGGACCTGCTCGAAGAGGTGGCCCGGGAGCGCAACGCGACCGTCCTGGTGGCGACCCACGACATGATCCAGGTCGCCGCGCGCTCGTTCCGCGAGGTGCGCCTGGTGCTGGGCCGGGTGGACGCCGACCTGCCGGCGCGCCCCCCCCACGAGCCCGAGGCGACGCCCCCCGATGCCACCGAGGTGCCGACGTGAGGGCGCTGCGGCGCGCCCTGGCGGGCCTGCGCGAGCAGCCCCTGCTGGCGATGGCGACGTCGAGCGCGGTGGCCGTCGTGTTGACCCTGACGGGCACCTTCGTGCTGGTGGTGAGCAACCTGTCGGGCGTGCTCGACCAGTGGGGCAAGGACGTGCAGATCTCCTGCTACCTGCAGCCCGACGTGGACGACGAGCGCCTGTTCGCCCTGAAGGCCGAGCTGGAGGCCATGCCCGAGGTCGTCGGCGTGCAGTACGTCAGCAGCGACGAGGCGCTGGAGCTCTTCGCGGACGCGATCGAGGGCATGGACCGGCTCCTCGCGGATCTGGACGACAACCCGCTGCCGGCCTCGCTGGAGGTGCGGCTGGACTCCGCGCACCAGCGGCCCGAGCAGGTCGAGGACATCGCGCGGCGCCTGCGGCGGCCGGAGTTCGCGGATCTGGACTGGTCCCGGGAGTGGGTCGAGCGCTTCCACACCTTCGTGGCGCTGCTCCGCCTGTCCTCGCTCGTGCTCGGCACGCTGCTGGTCGCCGCGGGGGTCTTCATCGTGAACAACACGGTGCGGCTGGCGGTGCACGCGCGGCGCGAGGAGCTGTCGATCATCGCCCTCATCGGGGGCACCCGGTGGTTCGCGTGGGCCCCGTTCCTGATCGAGGGGACCATCCTGGGGTGCGCCGGCTCGGCCATCGCGCTGGCCCTGCTGTGGCTGCTGCATCGGTGGGCCTTCCTCGAGCTCCAGGCGTCGCTGGGTCTCCTGTTGGGGCCGGAGCTGCTGGCGTTCCTGCCGCTGCCGTCGGTGGCCGCGCTCGCCCTGGCAGGGGGGGCGATGGGGCTGCTCGGGGCCGCGGCGTCGGTGCTGCGGGTCGATCCGGAGGCCGTGTGAGGCGCCTGCTGCTGATCGCCGCGCTCCTGGTGGCCGTGCCCGCGGGGGCGGAGGACACGGTGGAGTCGGTCGAGGTGCAGCTGCTCAAGTCCGAAGCAGATCTGCGGGCCGCCACCGCGCGGATCCGCGAGCTCAAGGGCCGGATCGGCCGGCTCAACGCAGACCAGACCGCCGCCGAGCTGTCCGCGTCCGAGCGCCGGCGCCGCATGGCGGTGCGGATCCGCGCGATGTATCGCATGCGCCACCGCGGGTTCCTGCCGCTGCTGTTCAGCGCCGGCACCCCCCACGAGCTGCTGCGATCCGCCCGCTACCTGTGGTGGATCGTGCGCGAGGACGCGCGGCTGGTGGACGACTGGACGGCGTCGGTGGGCGAAGGGGAGCTGGTCCGCGCCGATCTGGACGCCCAGCGCGAGCAGCTCGTGGTGGCCGCGGGTGAAGCGGCGGCGACCCGCGAGGAGGCGCTGGTGTTGCGCATGGAGCTCACGGGCTCGCGGCAGTGGTCGCCCCCCGCCGAGATCGACGATGGGAGCGGGGGCGAGCCGGTGGTGGCCCGCTACGTCGTGACCCGGTCGCGCCCGAGGCCGGCGTGGGTCACGGACGAAGAGCGGGACGCGACCCCGGTGTCCCAGCGGGTGGTGGATGAGGCGCCGTCGATCAAGACCGACGTGTCCCTCGACCTGAGCGCCGAACCAGCGCCCCTGGGGCTCAGCACGGAGGAACTGGTGCCCGGGGCGGCGTTCGAGCTGAGCCGCGGGCTGCTCCCGGTCCCGGCGCGGGGCACGATCAGCCGGGCCGGCTTCGGGATCGCCATCGCGGCCGCCGAGGGCAGACCCATCCGGGCCGTGCATGGGGGCGACGTCACCCTCGTGCGCTGGATCCAGGGGGTCGGCAACGTCGCCATCATCGACCACGGGGACGGCTGGTCCACCGTGTACGGCCACGCCCGGGAGTTCGTGGTGGAGCCCGGACAGTGGGTGGACTCGGGGGACGACATCGGGTTCGTCGGATCCACCGGCTCGCTGGACGGCCCCCGGCTGCACTTCGAGGTGCGCCACGGGCGGGACGCGGTGGATCCGCTGGAGTGGCTCAACGTGCCGCCCGGGATCCGCGTGCAGGACTGAGGTTCAGCGCGCTCGGGGCTGGTGCTGTCGCGCCGCCTCGGCCGGCAGGACCACGTCCACCCCGTCCGCCTTGGCCGCGTCGAGCAGCCCCTCGATCCGGCGCGCGCCCTCCCGCGTGGCCTCGGTGAGCACGACGCCGTAGCCGCGCTGCACGGCGAGGTTCCTGACCAACGCCACCTCTGCGAGCCCCTCCGCGTCGTCGGCGGACAGCCGGCCTGCCACCCGCAGGCGGCCGACCCCGGCGCGGGCTGCCTCGTCGACCGACACGCACCCCTGGGGGCAGCCGTCGATCAGGACGAGCTGCTCGTGGGCCAGCAGCGCGAGCCAGACGTCGCGGTCGAGCTCCCCGGGCAGCTCCGACTCGATCAGCACCGCCGCGGCGTGGGGCACCGCCTCCAGCTGGGCGGCCAGCGGCTCCGCACCGTCCACCGCCACCACCACCTCCCGCGCCGCCCGCGCCGCCTCGTCGGCCCGGCGCAGCGTGCTCGGGGTGAACGGCTGCAGGATCACCGCCACCGGGGACCGCCACCCCAGGACCCTGCGCACCCACACGTCCTCGCCCCCGCGCGCGTCGAGCAGCACCACCAGCTCGGGCGGGTTTCCCAGGGGATGGGGCGGAGACACGCTCATCCACGGGCGCACGTCCTGCTGGAGCACCAGCTTCGGGCCATCGAACACCCGCAGCCGCCACAGCAGATCGTCGGCGCGGGTCATGTAGATCGACGCGGTGGCGAGGCGCGGATCCTCCCGCAGGGTGGCCTGGAGCTGGGCCGGTTGCATGCCTCGGGGCAGCGCCACCACGAGGCTGCCCTCCCCCGGGGGCCGAGGGGGCAGCTCGCCGCCGCCCGCCACGAGGGCCTGGTCGAACGCCCGCTCCACGACCGCCGCGGACAGGGACGCCGAGATCCCCTGCTCGGCGGGACCGACCGGCGTCGGGAACAGGCGAGGCCACAGCCACGGCGCGCACGACCACAGCGCCCAGACGAGCCCTGCGACGAGGGCCACGCCCAGTCCGGCCGACGCGGCGCTCCGACGCATCACTGCCCGAGGGCAGCCTCGACGGGCGGGGGCGCGACCGGCGGGGGATCCGAGGCGAGGGTGCCGGCCACGAAGGTCCGCACGCTCTCGGGCTGCTCGAGGAACGCGGCGGCGACCTGCACCTCGAGGTCCTCGGCGGCCCACGTGGGCGGCGGAGGGAAGCCCGCCAGGAGCGGCGCCAGATCGATCTGCGGGACCCACTGCCCCCGCTCCCCCAGAGCCAGGTCCGGCACGATCCCGGATCCGTGGATCGAGCGGCCGCGCGGCGTGTAGTACCGCGCCGTGGTGAGCTTGAGCGCGGACCCGTCCGGAAGGTCGAAGAACTGCTGGACGGAGCCTTTGCCGTAGGTGGTGTAGCCCACCAGCGTGGCGCGCCCCTGGTCCTGCAGGGCCCCGGCGACGATCTCGGCCGCGGAGGCGGACCCGCCGTTGACCAGGACCGCGATCTTCGTGTCCCGATCCGTGCCGCTGGCGCGCGCCCGGCCGGGCGGCTCGGCCCGGTCGCGACCCAGCGTCGTCACGATGAGCCCCTCATCGAGCCACAGGTCGGCCACCGCGACGGCCTGGTTCAGGTAGCCACCGGGGTTGTCCCGCAGGTCCAGCACGAGGCCCGTCAAGGGAGCGCCGCGCTCGTCCCGCAGCTCCACCAGGGCCCGCTTGAGCTCATCCGCGGTGCGCCGCTGGAAGCGGGCGAGCTTCACCCAGCCGATGCCATCGCGAATCAGGCGGGCCTCCACCGAGCGGGTACGCACCTGATCGCGCCGGACCGCCACGTCGAGCTCGGCCCCCGCGCGCAGCAGGGTCAGCACCACGATCGTGCCGCGCCGGCCCTTGATCTTCTCCAGGAGGGCGTCCTTGCCGATCACCTCCAGGCGCACCCCATCGACCGCGATCAGCTCATCCCCCGGGACGATCCCCGCCTCCTCCGCTGGCGAGCCCTCCACGGGCTCGATGACGCGGATGGTGGGCCCGGAGCTGTCGATGGACACGCCGACGCCGTAGTACTCCCCCGAGGTCTGCTCCCGGATCGACTTGTAGTGCTCGGGGTCCAGGAACACGGAGTGGTCGTCCAGCCCCTGGGTGAGCCCGCCGATCGCGTCGTAGATCAGGTCGTCGGCCGGGCGCGAGTCCACATACCGGGCCTCGATGATCGACAGCGCCTCCGCGAACACCCGAAGACGCTCGAACGGCTCGCCGGTGGCGCCGGCGGAGAGGGCCGCCCCGGTCAGCAGACCGGCAGCGAACACACCACAAAGAACGGCGATGGAGCGAAGATGGGGGCGGGAAGACATCGACACCGACTATAGGTCGCTCTTGTGCGCCCTTGGTAGACGGGCTGAGCCCGGATAAGGTGCTACGCATGAGGATCCACGTGCCTCCGGGCATAACCCTTCGGACCGCCGCAAACGCTCTGCTCATCGGCCTCGTCGCCCTTGCCGCGTGTGCCGACCCGCAGCCCGTCCAGACCATCAATCAGCCTCCACAGATCCTGCTCGAACAGCCTCAGGCGGATCCCGACGGCGACCCGATCCCGGTCGAGGCCGGCGCGGGACTGACGTTCGTGGCGGTGGTCTCCGACGCCGAGGACGACCCCGACGAGCTCGTGATCCATTGGCTCGCCGAGCGCACAGACCTCGGCGGCCAGCAGACCGAGCTCGGCGATACGGGCCCGGACCAGACCGGGCGCAGCACCAAGGTCGTCGCCGCGCTGGACGCGGGGCGCTACATCATCACCGCCCGGGTGGAGGACACGAAGGGCGCCACGGACGAGGTGGGGCTGCCCATCGAGGTGTTCGCGGACAACGTGGCCCCGACCATCCTGATCACCCAGCCCCTCATCGGCGCGGAGTTCATCGAGGACGACCAGATCACCTTCGTCGGGACCGCCACGGACGACCGGAACGTCACAGACCTCGACGTGGAGTGGTTCAGCAACATCGACGGGCTGATCAACACCGCCTCGCCGATCAGCTCTGGGCTCATGACGTTCACGCGGGACAACCTGAGCGTGGGTGATCACGTCGTGACCGTGCGCGTGACGGACCCGGAGGACCTGTGGGGCGAGGCCACGGTGACGTTCACGGTGATCCCCCGGGACCTGCCGCCGACCACGCCGACGATCTCGATCAGCCCCGAGTTCCCGCTCTCCACGCAGGACCTGGCCTGCCTGATCCAGATCGGCAGCTCCGATCCCGACGGCAACACGATCACGTACACCTACAGCTGGTTCAAGGACGGCGTCGCGGCGCTCATCGCGGCCTCCACCATCCCCGCCAGCCAGACCACCGCGGGCGACGCCTGGACCTGTCAGGTGGTCGCCAACGACGGCACGCTGAACTCCCAGCCCGGCGAGGCCACGGTGGTCATCGGCAATCAGGCCCCCTCCGTCGCGACGGCGACCCTGGCGCCGAACCCGGGCTACGAGATCTCGGTGTTGAGCTGCGTCGGGAGCGGCTGGGCAGACCTGGACGGTGACCCCGAGGGCTACCAGTTCGCGTGGCTGCTGGACGGCAGCCTCCTGGCCGGCATCACCACGAGCACCCTGACCGGCAGCTGGTTCGACCGGGATCAGACGGTCCAGTGCGAGCTGACGCCCTTCGACGGGATCGACGTCGGAGCGCCGGTGCTCTCCAACATCGTCACCATCCTGAACAGCCCGCCGACCGCCCCGGTGGTCAGCGTCGCGCCCGCGACCCAGGCCGACATCGACGACGACATCGTCTGCGCGGTAGACGTCGACGCGACGGATCCCGACGGCGACCCCTTCGTGTACCTCGTCACCTGGACCATCGACGGGGTGGCTGCGCCCTCCTACAACGGGCTGTGGACCATCTCCAGCGTCGAGACCGAGCTGGGAGCGACCTGGGAGTGCTCCGTGGTCGCCGACGACCTGGCCGACTTGAGCACGGCCGGGAGCGCCTCCACCACGGTGCTGCCGGACGTGGGCGACTTCGTGATCAGCGAGTTCATGGCGACCCCCGCGAACGTCACCGACCCCGCCGGGGAGTGGGTCGAGCTGTACAACAACAGCGGCTCGACGATGAACCTCAACGGCTTCGAGCTCCACGACAACGCGTCGGACAGCCACATCATCAACGCCAACATCGTCGTGCCCCCGGGCGCCCGCGTGGTGCTGGCGCGAAACAACGACTTCAACACCAACGGCGGCGTGTTCGCGGCCTACGAGTACGGCGGCTTCGTGCTCGGAGACACCCAGGACCAGATCGTGCTGTCCTTCGACGGCATCGAGATCGACCGCTTCAACTACGACCTGACGGTGTACTCCCCGAGCCTGAACGGGCGCGCGCTGGCCCTCGACCCGGCCCTGGGCGATCCGGACCCGCTGCTCAACAACACCGGCAGCAACTGGTGTGGATCGAGCAACCCGCTGACCGCTCCGGGCAGCGACTTCGGGACGCCCGGCGGCGCCAACGACTCCTGCTCCTGCTACTTCAGCGACGGGGACGGAGACGGCTACGGAACCGACACCTCCTGCGGATGGGTGGACTGCGACGACAACAGCATCCTGTTCTCGCCTGCGGTGACGGACATCTGCGAGAACTCCATCGACGAGAACTGCGACGGAGTGGACGCGATCTGCCCGTGCCTCGCCACCGACAACGACGGGGACCAGTACGGCGACGGCCTGGCCTGCAACCCGGTGGACTGCAACGACGCCAACCCGTTCATCTACCCCGGCGCCCCGGAGCTGTGCAACGGCATCGACGAGGACTGCAACGGCACCGCGGACAACGACAACGTGGCGGGCGCCTACTGCCCGGCCACGACCCAGGTCTCCTCGGGGGGCGGCACCCCGGACACCTACTGCGCCGGCGCGCAGTGCTTCGTGAGCGGGTGCAACAGCAACTACTACGACATCGACGGCATCTACCTCAACGGCTGCGAGTGCGGCGATGACGGCTGGGCGAGCACCTGCTCCGGCTCGGACGTCGGGACCAGCAACCTGGGCAACGTCGCTTCGGGCGTCCAGCTCAGCCCGGTGGGTCGCCTGCCGGCGGGCGGCGGCCAGAATGACTGGTTCCGGGTGAACTTCTCCAACTCCGGCCGTCCTGGCGGGGGGGCGCCGACCATCGACTTCCTCAGCAACCCCGGCGGGAACTACAAGTTCGACATCCGGTACAGCTGCGGCAGCAACGTCTGCACGGGCCGCACCCAGTGGACGTTCACGGACAACCAGTCGCCGCTGTACAGCTCCAACGGGACGGCGTGGCCGACCCAGGTCTACGTCCGGGTGTACCGGACCAACGGTGGCCAGAACTGCACCGACTACCAGCTGCGGATCACGCGCTGAGCAGCCCCGGTCGCGCCCGCGGAGGTCTGGTCCTCGAGCGGGCCCACAGCGATCAGGATCTGCGCGAGGCCATCTCGGTCAGCGCCCGCGGCGACCAGCACCAGATCGAGATCCAGCTCGGGCACCTCTGCAACAACACGTGCGTGTTCTGCGTGAGCGGCCAGCTCACCCAGCAGCGGATGGCCAAGCGGATCCCCTTCGAGCCGGTCCTGGCGGTCCTGCAGGAGGCCCGCGCCAAGGGCATCGAGCGGGTCACGTTCCTGGGGGGCGAGCCCACCATCCAGGCGAGCTTCCTGCCGGCGCTGACCGCGGCAGTGGAGCTCGGCTTCCCGGACATCGTCATCTTCACCAACCTCGTGCGGGGTCGGGAGCCGAAGTTCCTCGAGCAGGTCTGCGCGCTGGGGCGGTTCACCTGGCGGGTGTCGATCCAGGGCGGCGACCGGGAGACCCACGACGCGGTGGTCGGGCGGGTGGGGGCCTGGGACAAGATCCAGGTGGGCCTGACGTGGCTCGGGGAGCGCGGACACGACCTGACGGCCAACGCCTGCATCAACGAGCTGAGCTATCGCTCCGCACCGGGGTACGTGGAGCTGTGTCGGTCCACGGCCTTGCGCCAGCTGCACCTGGACATGGTGCGGCCGGCCAGCACGGGGCTGCGCACCGAGGAGCACCAGCGCGGGATCCTCGCCCGGTACGAGGACATGGCGCCGTTCCTGGGTCGGATGCTCGACGGGTTCGACGCGTGGAACCCGGACTTCGAGGTCAACGTCGGGAACTTCCCGTTCTGCCTGCTCCCCCAGCACGCCCACCGGATCGCCCACGGCGGCGAGGACACGCTGACCGTCACCACGGACGCCCGGGGCGACCTGGGCCGGATCTGGGACAAGTACACGCACCAGGGAGCGGACAAGGTGCTGGCCGAGACGTGCCACCAGTGCGTGTTCTTCGCCTCCTGCCGCGGGGTCCCCACGGAGTACGCCGCCTACAACGGCCTCGCCGAGCTGCAGCCGGTGGCCGAAGAGCGGGTCGCGTCGCTGGATCCGCGGGTCGCGCGGTGGCTCGACACCGGATGGCGTCCCGGTCGGGCCATCCCACCGAAGGACCCGGCCCTCGCTCGCATCGCGCGGGTCGTGCGCAGGCTCCGGGCCGGCGCTCCCTGGGCAGGCTGGGAGATGGCAGGCTTGCGGGCCATGCCGGACGGGAACGGAGCGATCATCACCCTGGCGGATGCGGGCCGCTCGCTGGACGTGTGCATCACGAACCGGCCGCGCTTCAAGATGACCTTTCAGCCCGGTCCCGGCACCTCCACCGACGAGGCCCGAGCGACCATCGAAGCCGTGGCGGGCGGGCTGCGTGGCTGACCAACCCCGGGTCGTCGTCATCGGAGGCGGGCCGGCGGGGTCCACGACCGCCGCCATCCTGTCGCGGGGCGGGGTGGAGGTGGTGCTCTTCGAGCAGGCCAGCGCCCCAGGCGGCCACGCCTGGCGCCAGCGCGACCTCGCCGACGCCGCGGCGCCGGTGCTCGACGAGGTGATGGTGTCGATGCACGCGTGGGGCGAGGAACAGGGGGCGCAGGTCACCGGCACTGCGGGTTGGTGGCGCGGCTTCGGGGAGGCGGCGGCCAACGCCCGGGCCACCCTGCAGGGCCGTGTGCGCTGCAGCACGGTGCTGACCCGGTACAACGTGGACGATCTGGAGCGGATCGGCGACGAGCTGATGCGGTTCCGCCCCACCGCCTGGGTGATGGGCAACGCCGTGCCGGTGGTGGGCACGCGGGAGGAGGCGCTGGACATCGACCTGAGCCTGACCGAGCTCAAGGCGCTGAGGCCGCGGTTCGAGGCGCTGTCGCGTCGGCGCGCCCAGGGCGGCTGCACGCTCATCTTCTTCGCCATGCCGGCGTGCGTGGTGGGACCGAACCTGTGGGACGACAGCCACGATCTGTACATCGACGACCAGGATCTGAGCGACGGCGCCGCCGACACCGTGGAGACCGTGACGTTCTGGAGCAAGGCCGACGACCTGCAGCGCCCCAAGCCCGTCACCCTCGGACGCACGCGCGCCGCGCCCTGCGACGACTGCGTGCGCGCCAGCACCTGCGGCGGACACTTCTCCTCGTACTTCGCGCGCTTCGGGACCGATGAGCTGGAGCCCGTGCGTGCCTGAGCCCACGCCCCGCCACCTGGCGCTGATCCCCGACGGCAACCGGCGCTGGGCCAGGGCCCGGGGGCTCACCACCGCCCAGGGGCACCAGGCGGGCATCCAGGCGGTGGGCCGGGTGGCGGAAGCGGCCTTCGCGGCGGGGGTGGAGGTGGTGTCGTTCTGGTGGGGCTCTCCGGCGAACCTGATCCGACGGGATCCGGAGGAGGTGGCGGGGATCGTGGGGGTGCTCAACGGGTTCCTGGAGCGGGGCGCGGATGGGCTGCTCGCCCGACACGGGGCGCGGTTCGAGGCGATCGGGCGCTGGCCGGAGCTGTGCCCGGAGCTGGCGACGGGGGTGGCGGCGGCGG
>CALAGR010000275.1 GCA_937891735.1 uncultured Pseudomonadota bacterium
CGACGACGACGACTCGGGCGACGACGACGACTCGGGCGACGACGACGACAGCGCGCGCTGACAGCGAGCTCTCCGGCCTCGGCGCCTCACCTCGACCTCCCGCAGGCGCCGGGGTCCGGTTCTTCAATGAGGGAGGACCGGGCACAGACGAGTCCCCGTCGCTGCGGTGGCGGGGGCTCTTCTGCCTACAGCGGCTCGATCCGGAGCAGCACCTCGCCGGCCGCCACCTCATCCGAGTCCACCGCGTGCATGGCCGTCACCCGGCCTCGCTTCGGCGAGCCGACGCCCCCCAGCACCACCGGGTTGAACGTCTTCATCACCTCGATCAGGCCGAGGGTCTGGCCCTCGCTCACCTCGCTGCCCACCTGTACGTAGTGGGGCGAATCCGGGCTCGGCCGCGTGTAGAAGATCCCGTCGATGGGCGCGCGCACGGCATAGCCATCGCTCGTCGCTGCGGCGCCCACCGCCGCCTCGGCCGCCGCCGCCGCGCTCTGGGAGCCCAGTCGGACCAGGGGCTGGCCGTACTGCACCGCCGCCGCGTCCTCGATCCACAGCACCGCACCGGCCACCGCCGGGGCCACCACGGGGAACACCCGCCCCAGGATCGTCAGCCGGCCCAACACGCGCCCCTCGCTCACCGCGTCGCCTGCGGCCAGCGCCGCGCGAAACACGCCCACCCGCGGCGCATCGAGCCCCACCAGCGCGCCCTGGGGCAGCTCGCCCTTGTGCTTCAGGGCGACCAGCGCGCGGCTCATCGCAGCTCCGTCAGGACCGCGAGGTCGTGCAGCGACCAGATCCGGGGGTTCTTGATCCGCCGGTGACCGTAGGTCTGGTACGCCATCTCGGCCCACGCCACGAGCCGCTCCCGCAGCTCCGACACGAGCACGATCTCGTCCGTGTCCATCTGCCGCGCCGCGTTGATGGGGGCCATGTCGGCTTCGATCCGCTGCTCCACGGCCTTCATCCCGGCCGCGATCTTCGCCCGCTCCTCCTCCGTGTCCGCGAGGATCTCGAAGTTGTCGTCGAGCTTGGTGTTGAACGCGCCGATCGACAGCGTGCGTCCCTCCATCACGGCCAGCCGCGTGACCGGCGTGGACAGCTGGAGCACCGGGTCGTAGGGCAGCCCCGCCATCGCGTAGTACCCCGCGCCGCTCGCCTTGCGCAGCAGCACCGTCGCCATGGGCACGGTGTTGGTGGAGTTGGCGTAGATCAGCGAGGACCCGTACCCCAGCAGGCCGTGCCGCTCGGCCTCGGGGCCGATGTCGAACCCCGAGATGTCCTGCAGCCACAGGATGGGGATCCCGTCGTCGTTGCACGCCCGGGAGAACGCCGAGAGCTTCGCGATGCCCTGCTTGTACAGGATCCCCGACGGCCGCTTGGCCCCCGGCTTGTTCGGATCGTCCACGAGCCCCGAGGCGTTGGCGAGGATGCCGACGTACAGCCCCGAGATCCGGGCGATGCCCGTGATCACCTCGGTGCCGCGGTCCGGCAGGACCTCCTGGAACAGCGACGCGTCCACGAGCCGCGCGATGAGCTCGCGGGCGTCGTAGGCCACCCGGTGATCGGCGGGCAGCAGCCCCGTCAGATCGCTGGCCGGGAAGCGCGGAGGCGCCGCATCGACCCCGTACCGGTAGTACGCCACCGCCGAGCTGGGCAGGTCCGCCACCTCGCGTCGCATGGCCGCGATGCAGTGCTCATCGTCGGGCACCCGGAAGTCCGCGCAGCCGGACACGCCCACGTGCACGTCGGCGCCGCCGATGCCGTGGCTGGTCATCTGCTGGGACTTCGCGCCCTTGATGAGGGCCGCCCCGGCGATGACCATGTAGGCCTGCTCGGTCATGTAGACCTTGTCGGAGATCAGCGGCATGTAGCCGCCTCCGGCGATGCAGTCGCCGAACACCCCCGCGATCTGGGGCACGCCGGCGGCCGAGAGCACCGCGTTCCGCTTGAAGATGTGGCCCGCTCCCTTGGCGCCGGGGAACGTGTTGGCCTGCTCCGGCAGGAACAGCCCCGAGCAGTCCACCAGGTACAGCACCGGCACCCGCAGGCGCTCGGCCATGACCTGGGCGCGGATGATCTTCTCGGGTGTCTTCGGCCACCAGGACCCGCTCGCCACGGTGTTGTCGTTGGCGATCACCATCACCCAGCGGTCGTGCACCCGGGTGAACGCGGTCACCACGCCTGCGCCCGGCGAGGTCTGCTTGCGGTCCCCGAACTCCAGCTGGTAGTTGACGAAGGTGCCCACCGGCAGCACCGGCGCGTCCGCGTCCCGGAGCTGCTCGATGCGCTCCCAGACGGTCAGCTTGCCCTTGCGGTGCACGCGGGCGCGGCCCTTGTCGCCCCAGCCGTCCGCCACCCAGGCCCGGCCGTCGGTGATCGGCGCCTCGCGCTCTTGCATGAGGGCGAGCTGGCGGTCCCACGTGGGCTCGTCCAGGACCTGGTCCCGCTCGTGTCCGATCGCGTGGAGGAGGATCTTCGCCATCAGGCCCTCAATCGCTCAAGTCCGGGCGACCCGGGATGATGCCCACGCGCAGGTCGCCGGCGCGGAAGGCCGGAGTGTCCAGGATCGTGCGCTGCAGGGAGGCGGTGGTGGGCACCCCTGCCACCTGCAGCGAATCGAGGGCAGCGATGCTCCGGTCGATGCACGTGGCCCGATCCGGTCCCCAGGTAATGAGCTTGGCGATCATCGAGTCGTAGTAGGGCGAGATCCGCGTGCCCTCTTCGACCGCCGCGTCCCAGCGCACCCGATCCCCGGTGGGGGGGCGCAGCCGGGTGACCAGCCCCGGGGCGGGCCGGAAGCCGTCGTCCGGATCTTCGGCGTTCACCCGCACCTCGATGGCGTGCCCGTCGATCGCGAGATCGTCCTGGGTGAACCAGAGCCTCTCGCCCGCGGCGATGCGGATCTGGGCCTGCACCAGATCCACGCCCGTGATCTCCTCGGTGACGGTGTGCTCCACCTGCAGCCGCGTGTTCATCTCGATGAAGTACAGCTCGCCCGAGTCCGGGTCCTGCAGGAACTCCACCGTGCCCGCGCCCACGTACCCGATGGCCGCGACGGCGGCGGCCACCCGACCACCCATGCGCATGCGCTGCTCGTTGGTCAGCGCACAGGACGGCGCCTCCTCGAGCAGCTTCTGGTGGCGCCGCTGCACCGAGCACTCGCGCTCGAACAGGTGCACGGCGTTGCCCCAGGAGTCCGCCAGGACCTGAAACTCGATGTGGCGGCCGGACGTGAGGTAGCGCTCCAGGTAGACGGCGTCGCTGCCGAACGACGCGAGCGCCTCGCCCCGGGCGGACACCCAGGCGGCCCGGAGGTCGTCGGGGTCGTCAGCTCGGCGCATGCCCTTGCCGCCGCCCCCCGCGTCCGCCTTGAGGAGCACTGGGTAGCCGATGCGCTCGGCCTGCTCCAGGGCTTGCTCCAGGGACTCGAGCAGCCCGCCGGAGCCGGGCACCAGCGGCAGGCCCGCGGCGCGCATGGCGTCCTTGGCGGGGGACTTCTCGCCCATCAGCCGGATCACCCGCGGGGGCGGTCCGATCCAGGCGAGGCGCTGCTGGAGCACCATCTGGGCGAACAGGGCGTTCTCGGCCAGGAACCCGTAGCCGGGGTGGATGGCCTGGGACTCGGTCTGCGCCGCGGCCTGCAGGATCGCCTCGCGGTCCAGGTAGCTCTCGGACGCGCGGGCCGGCCCGATGCACACCGCCTGGGTCGCCTCGCGAACGAACGGCATGTCGGCGTCGGCGGTGGAGTACACGGCGACCGACTCGATGCCGAGGGCGTCGCACGCGCGGATCACGCGACGCGCGATCTCTCCACGGTTGGCGATGAGGATGCGACGGAACACGGCGCGGAGGGTACCAGCGGAACCCGGGGCCGCGCTCCGCGTCCCGGGGTGCGGCGAACCGGCTACTGCGTGCAGTTGTTGGTGGCGCCCGGCGTGCCGATGTTGCCGTTGCCGTCGTAGTTGGCGGCGTTGCCGAGGCTGTCGGTGGGGGCGTGCTGGCACCAGCTGGACGGCACGTTGTTCTGTCCGCCCGCCAGGGCCGGATCGAGGGCGCTGCTGAACCCCACGGGATCGGGCCAGGCCAGGGCCTCGTCGTACTCGACGATGTCGATCTGGAGCCCGGAGGGGTCGAGCAGGATGAGCTCGTCGCTGATGTTGGCCAGGAACATCTCCTCGCGGTAGGCGTAGTCCACCGGCGCGCCGCCGTTGACCGCCGTGTCCGCGGACCGGCCGAGCACCACGAAGCCGTTGGCGGGCAGGATCAGCGTGTCGACGATCCGCACGTCGTCCCACTCCGCGTCGTGCAGGAACCAGCCGTACAGATCGATGGGGCTGCTGGTGTTGTTGAACAGCTCCAGCCACTCGCCGTCGCCGTCGTTGACGCCGTTGGCGGGGTTCTGCATGTACTCGTTGATGACCACGTCGCCGGGCGCGTTGCCCGAGGCGGGCAGGAAGCAGCTGACGGTCGAGGCCACGCCGGGGGTCCCGAAGTTCACGTCCACGTTGCCGGGGGCATAGGCGGTGTAGGTGGCCTCCTGGCACCAGTTGCCGGGCACGTCGTTGGCCGTCGCCGCGCCGGGGCCCACGCTCTGCAGATCCAGGACCATCGACCAGCCGTCGACCACCGGCCAGCTGCCCACCCCGCCGTCGTCGCTCCAGGACACGACGTCGATGACCGCGCCGCTGGCGTTGGTGATGGTGATGGTGTCCAGCTCCTCCTCCATCTGGGTCGGGCCGTAGGCGTAGTCCACCGGAGCGCCGCCGTTGCTGGCGGGGTTCGTGTCGTTGCCGAACACGAGGCGCCCGCCGGGGGGCAGGAGCAGGGAGCCCGTGACGGTGTGGCTGGACGCGGTGTCGGCGAACGAGATCACGACGCCGCCGAGCTGCAGGGGCACGCCGGACACGTTGGCGACCTCGAACCACTCGTTCTGGTAGTCGAGCCCTTCGGGATCGGACAGCACCTCGACGATGGCGAGGGCTCCGGGGCCGGGGGGCACCGGCGGCGCGGGGGTGGAGTCGTCGTCGTCGCCGGTGGAGTCGTCGTCGTCGCCGGTGTCGTCGTCGTCGCCGGTGTCGTCGTCGTCGCCAGTGTCGTCGTCGTCGCCAGTGTCGTCGTCGCCCGCGGTGTCGTCGTCGCCTGCGCTGTC
>CALAGR010000276.1 GCA_937891735.1 uncultured Pseudomonadota bacterium
GAGCTGGGCGCAGGCGGGGAGGCCGCGGTGCGCGGTGCGGCTGGGCTCCTTCGAGGACTGGGCGGCGGTGGTCGGCGGGGTGCTCGGGCACGTCGGCGCCGAGGGCTTCCTCGCGGACCGGCAGGACGATCACGAGGCATGCGACCCCGAGGAGGAGGAGTGGGCCGCGTTCGTGGGGACCTGGGCGGAGGCGTTCGGCGAGGAGAGCGTCCCGGCGCGCGAGCTGCTCCGCCTGGCCGGCGAGGTCGGCGCGTTCCACCTCGACGCGCGCGCCATGCAAGACAGCCGCAGCAAGGGGAGCTTCAGCGTGGCGCTGAGCAAGCGGCGCGACCGCCGCTACGGACCCTGTTGGCGGTGCCCACGATGCGCCGGATTCCGGTGATCATCGCCTGACGCCCCCATCGAGCACCGTGGGCCGCCTCGGTTCCGCTCAGGGCATCAAGAAAGGAAGAAGGAGGGCGCGGAGGCTCTCGTCGTCGAGGTCGTCTGGGTCGGCGCCAGGGGGGAGCGTGGCGATCGGAGCCTGGAGCCGTGCTGCGATGGGACGGCTGGCGGCTTGGCCGGCATCGTCGCCGTCCAGCAGGACGACGACGCGGTCGAAGGCCTCGAGGTGGGTCGCCTGGACGTTGGACAGCCCGACTCCGAGCAGTGCGACGGCGTCGATGCCGAGCTGGGCGAGTCGGAGCACCCCCCAGGAGCACTCGGTGAGCACGATGCGCGTGCCGCGCACTCGGTGGAGTCCGTAGAGCAGCTGGGACTTGGGCAGTCGTGGCGGGAAGACCCACTTTCCGCGTCGCCGCACCTCCTCGGGGTCGAGGCGTCGGCCTGCGTAGCCCAGGGGGGCGCCGTTCGTGTCGTGGAGCCGCAGGGCGATGCAGTCCCGGAGCATTCCCCGGCCGGCCCACGCGCCCACCTCCCGGTCGCGGCAGACGGCGGGGTAGATGCCCTTGGCGCGGAGCCATGGACCGCCGGGCGTCAGCCCCAGGCGGCGGGTGTAGGGGACAAAGGGCGGCGACGGCGGAGGCGGGACATACGGGGGCATGCCGCCGCTGGGGAGCCCCAGGGCGCGGGCGAGCGTCGCAGGCCCGCCGCCCCGCTGGCAGCCCGTGAAGCAGTACCAGCGGTCGCCTCGCAGATCGACGACGAAGGCGCGGGGGTTGTCGCCGCCGTGGACGGGACACGGCCCGAAGAGCCGATGGCCCTGCTGGCGGAAGCCGTCGCGCAGCCCCTGGCGCACCAGGAGCTGCGCGATGGCGCTCACGACGGCGGCGTGGCCTGGCGCCGCTCGCTGGCCGCCTTCTCGGCTTCCTGGGACTCCTTCAGCCTCCAGCTCTTGCCCTTGATCGTGACCACGTCGGCGTGATGGATCAGACGATCCACCAGCGTCACGACGCAGGTGGCGTTGGGGAAGACGGCGTCCCACGTCGAGAAGGCGCGGTTGGTGGTCAGCAGGATCGACTTCGCTTCGTAGCGTCGGCTGATCACCTCGAAGAGGAGGTCGGCCGCGCGGTTGCTGTAGGACAAATATCCGACCTCATCGATGACCAGAAGCGCGGGGCGGCAGTACTTGCGGATCGCCGCCTCCAGGGTGCGGACGCTGTCCTTGCTCCCGAGCTCGTTGAGCATGGCGCTGGCCGTCGTACACAGGACGGTGTGCCCCTGCAGCGCGGCCTTGTAGGCGATGTTCTTGACGAGCATCGTCTTGCCGACGCCGTTGGGGCCGACGAAGATCGCGTTGCGCTGCGCGGTGATGAAGTCCAGCGTCAGGAGCTCGCTGACCTGGGCCTTGTCCAGGGCTTCGGGCCAGTTCCAGTCGAAGTCGGCGAGGTCGTTGAAGCGTCCGAGTTTGGCGGCGGCGATGCGTCGCTCCAGTCCGCGCGCGTTGCGCGCCTCCTCTTCGGCTTGCAGCAACTCGAGCACCCAGGGTTCGTCTCCCCAGCGCTCCCAGTTTGCGACCACGGCGTGCAGGCCCAGGGCGGTGGCGCGTTCCAGCGGGGTCATGGCGCACCTCCGGCGGGGTCGTAGTCCCCCAGCGAGTGGGGCCGCACCACCACATCCTTCGCCTGGAGGGCCTCGGGCAGCCGCACCCCAAGGGTCGGTGGCTCCGCCGTCACCCGCTGCTCGACGATCTGCCGCACGCCCGCGGCGTGCGCGACCCCCGCGGCCAGGGCCTCGACGACGGCCGCCTCGACGACATCGGCGCCGTAGTGGTCCAGCAGGCGGAGCAGGGCGCCCACGACGGCTCCGAGGTTGTGGCCGTACTCCGCCGCAGCATGCAGCAGGGCGCGGCACGAAGGCACCGACTCCGCGAGCCGGTCCAGGCCCTTGTGGCGCCGCGCGGTCCGCTTCGCCTCCACCAGCCCATCGAGGTGGGCCGGGTCCTCGATGGTCTGCCCACGCCCCCAGCGGCGGCCGTGCTCCGCTACCACCTCGGCGCCGTCGAGCAGGCGCACGCGCGTGGGGCTCGCGAGCGCCGTGAGCCGACGGCAGACCCGATCGTGGGGCACCGAGTAGTCGTTCCCGTCGAAGCGGGCGTACGGCACCTTGCCGATGGAGACGCTCAGGCGGTCCTCGGTGGCGTACGGGGCCTCGGGCAGAGGCAGCAGCCGGGGCCGCTCCTCGTCGAAGGCCTCCCCCACCGACAAGGTCCGGTCCTCGACCCAGCGCCGTCGATCCGCGACCTCAGCGCACCAACGCCCGGCCTGTTCGTTGAGGTCATCGAGGCCCGCCCACGAGCGCGCCGGAATGAAGGAGCTGCGGATGTAGCGGATCCCGCGTTCCACCCGGCCCTTCTCGTTGCCCCGCGCGACGCTGCAGGCACGGGGCACGCAGTGGTGGTGGGTCGCGAAGTCCATGAGCTGGGGGTTGAAGCGGATGATGTCGCCCTGCCGGTCGAGCACGACGGACTTGAGGTTGTCGTACAGCAGGACCCGGGGCACGCCGCCGAAGTCCGCAAAGGCGAGGGCGTGGGCGTGCAGGAAGGTCCCCATCTTCATGTCGAGGAAGAAGCGAAGGAAGACGTGGCGGCTGTGCGAGAGCACCACGACGAAGGCGTACAGCGACCGGCGACCGCCGGGGACCTCCAACGTGCCGAAGTGTCCCCAGTCGACCTGACCTTCCTCTCCGGGCAGCGTGGTGCGACGGACGTAGGCCTCTGCTGACTTCCTGGGGCGGTGCTGAGCGACGATCGAACGGAAGTGGTCGGCGGCGCCGGGGTAGCCGCGCTCCTTGATCATCTCGTACAGCCGGCTCGCCGGCAGCTTCGGGTACTGCTTGAGGGTCTCCTCGATGAACGCCCGGTAGGGATCCGCGATCGACGGACGGCGCGTGAGCTCGCCGAGCTCGACCCCCCGACTGCGCAAGACGCGCCGGACGGTGCCGTGGTGCACGCCCACCGCCCGGGCGATGGTCGTGATGCGCCAGTGCTCGACGTAGTGCAGACGGACGATGCGGTTCTCGAGGTCTCGGGGGATCATGCTTCACCCCCCAGGCCCGTCGCGAGGGCGTCGGGGGCGCGTCGCACCCCAGCGCAGGACCCACCGAACTGGACGCCGGCAGACCGCGCAGCAGGGTGAGGATGGAGCAGGCGAGGCGCGGTCCGCGGACGGCCTCTCGTCGTCGGAACTCTCTGAACAGGGGGCATGGTTCGTCTTCTCCGCAGCCGGCGACGGCGTGTCGCGCAGCGGCGGTGCGACCTTGCTCGAAGGTGGGGAGGCGCCGGAACCCTGATCCGTTACGGCTTCTCGCTCCCGCCGGCGCTGGCGGGAGGCGCGCTGTCGATCGGCGTTGTCGAGCCGGCCCTCTTCAGACCGGGCGTGCCGGCGCCGCGCTCTGCGGCGGCTGTCCGCGTTCGCGGGTCCCCGGCATGCCGGGCAGTAGCGGTGCCCGCGGTAGCACCTCCTGCACATCGTCACCGGCACGTTGCACCGCGCGCAGGCGAACATTCGGCCTGGAGTCTCCGACGCTCCTCCACCGCCGAAGCTGGACAGGAGGGGCGCCGCGCGAGAACCTCAACCTGGGTGGTGAGGCTTCCGACGAGCCGGGCCTCCCAGGGGTGCGCGGGCGCCTACCCGCGCATCCCACCCCGACCCCCCATGAATAACCGCTGCACGGCACGGTGATCAACCGCGCTCAGACGCGATGATCACCGGAATCCCGCGGGGTGGAACCCCCGCCAACAGGTACTGCACGAAGGGGGCGTACTCCCACGTGTTCCAGGTCTGCACCCGGTA
>CALAGR010000277.1 GCA_937891735.1 uncultured Pseudomonadota bacterium
CGGCACCCTGCTGCTGAACAGACTCTGAGTTCATCGCCCCCCCGGGTGTCTGAGTGCCTGAGACGGTCCAGCGTGTGTACCCGAGTCTCGGACATGGATGGTCGCACAGTGCTCGCCGGGGTGGAATGACGTCAGCCGAAGGCGTTCCGGGCCCGACCGCTCGCCGGTGTGCATCAAGAGCCTCCCGAAGTGCGGCTCCCATGTCCATGCCCGATCCGACGCCGGGCTGCCCCACTGGTTCCGGATCCACCGAACCATCGGTAATCAAAACGGAATTCGCGGAAACTGCTTTGCGTAGGCCCCTGTTCCGGAGCGCTCTGCTCGTGTAGAGCACTGTTGCCGCCAGGGATCCCCCCTGGTGGGCACGGCCGCGGACTCGATCTTGCCCGACGAGCTACCCGCGGCCGCCCCATACAGGACGGTCACGATGCCACGCCAGCGCCCAGAGTTCACCTACGGATCCGCCGATACCAGCCGCATCCCCGACGCGTTCGTTGAAGCGGCGTCCCTTCTCATCGAGCTGCAGAGGCGAGACATCGTGAAGACGCTCGGCGAGCGCCTTCGGATCCGCCGACAGGGCGGCTTTCCTGCGCTCGATGTCGTGCTCCTCCTGCTGGTCTACTTCGCGTCGGGCGCCCGCCGTGGCCTGAGGCTGGAGTGGGAGCACATCGGTCCGCACAAGGCATCGATCGCGGCCTTGGTGGGCCGGAAGAGCCTGCCGTCGCCGCCAGCGATCTCGCGGGCTCTCGCCGCCGTGGAGCCCGACCTCATCCGCGAGGGCACGGGCTGGCTGCTGGGGGAGGCCTGCGGCATCGACACGCTGATGATGCACCCCGCTTCGGCGACCTGGGACGCCTGCGGGGGGCCCTGGCACCTCTTCGATCTGGATCCGACCGTCACGTCGCTGCGTCACCGCGCGCTGCCCGAAGCCGACGACCTCCCCGCGCCCCAGCGCCGCTCAGAGGACACCGGCGCGCCGGGCTACTCGGGGCGGAAGCGAGGCGACATCCAGCTCCGTCGGGTCACGGTGCAGCACGCGGGCTCGGCGGCGTGGATCCATGCGCACCTCTCGCCGGGCAACGGCGAGGGCCTCGTCGATCTGGAGCTCGGGCTGGACGCCGTCGCAGCGACCTGCGACCGGCTCGGTGTCGAGCGAAGCCAGGCCCTGATGCGGATGGACGGGGAGTTCGGGCACGTGCCGGCGATGACGGCGTGTCGTGAGCGGGGTCTGCCGGTGCTGGTCCGCATCAACCGGGCTTCGCTGTACGAGGACGCAGGCGTACTCGCTCGTCTTCGTGGCGCGGAGTGGCGGCCCGTGGCCGACAGCCTGAGCGGCCCACGGCGCTTCGCCGCCGAGCTGGGCTCGCTCACGCTGCCCCCAGGCGAGACCACCCGCCGCCCCGACGGCTCAGAGTATGAGCCGGTCACCATCCGCGCCGTGGCCTCGGTCTACCGGGTGCCCAAGGACAAGCCCGGGCGGGGCAAGGTGTTCGATGGCTGGCGCGTCGAGCTCTTCGCCGCCGACCTGCCGGCGGACGCCTGGCCGGCAGAGGACTGCGTCTCCACCTACCTCGGCCGGTCCGCCGAAGAGAACCGCTTCGCCCAGGAGGACCGTGAGCTCGGCCTGGACCGGATCCTCAGCTACCACCTGCCCGGCCAGGAGCTGGCGGCCGCGGTCGGGCTGTTCGTCTGGAACCTCCGACTGGTCCACGGCTTCGAGGCCGAGCAGCCCCCCGCGGAGGCGCCCGTCCTGCGGCTCCGCGCCGACGTTGCATGCAGCGACGGCCCGCCGAAGAACTGGCCACCAGACCCGGTCCTGGTACGCCAGCTGGGCAAGCTCGACGGGGACACGCTCCTGGCTCAACGGCCAGGCTGGTCCTTGTGCCCGGCCGAAGGCGGGCTCCGCTGCCCCGAGGGTCGCGCGCTGGGGATCACCTGCGTCCCAGAGAGAGCGCCCGACGCCGCCCTGCGCGGCGTCATCTTCCGCCGCCCGACCGGAGGCTGCGAGGACTGCAGCAGCCGTCCGGGCTGCTACCACACCGTCCGGACGCTGGGGGCCAAGCACGTCGAGTTGTCGCTGCCCGCAAAGATCGCCACAGCAGTCGCAGCGCGCCTTCCGAAGGTCCGTGGCGCCAGGAAGGAGGGCCCCATCCGGCGCCCCGCGCCGGGACCGCTGGCGGTGACGCCGCCGATGATGCTGCCCGCCGAGGCACGCGCCGCCCACCTCGAGCGCCTCGTCGGAGCCACGCTCCACGTCGCCCTCCATCTGCCCGCCGCCGCGCTACCCCGTCCACGCCTGGTCGCTATCAACGAGGGCTTCAAGCAGCGAAGACGCAAGACATGGCAGCAGCGGATCGACGACTACGCGCTGCCGGCTGGGGCCCGCGTCAGCGTGCATGTCGAGGGGAGCATCGCCTTGCGCGCCTTCCTGGGTGAACAGGTCAGACCACGTCGTCATGCGGCCGGTGATGCGGAGAAACCTTCGTGAATACAACCGGTTTCATGGAACCGGATCCTGTGGGGCTGCCGCACCCGCTCTACTCGTTCATCGCGTACGCGCCCCGCATCGCTTGGACCTCGCCGGTCCAGATCCGCCCGTAGCGCTCCGCATCTGGCACCGGGCGGGCGATCATGCGCTTCGCCATCAACCGCTGAGGGAGCGTGGCGTTGGCCTTGCCGTACAGCTCCAGGGCGTAGCCGGAGAAGTCGCGCACCATGAAGTCGAAGATCTGATCGACGGTGTCGTCGGAGACGTCGTAGATCCGGGCGTTCTCCAGGATCAGCTGGCCGTAGACCGTCAGCGTGAACAGCTCGCCCAGGATCAGCAGGAAGTCGAAGTCCTCCGTCTGCTTCTTGCTGGGGCGGGCCAGCATCAGCATGCGCTTGAACGCCGAGATCTGGCCCCGGAACACCTTGACGTTGGGGCAGCTCGAGCTGGCGTAGGCCGCCTTGTAGGAGTGGAAGCGGATCTTGCTCAGGCCCTTGGTCGGCCCCTGCTTGAACAGGAACTCATCGTCCTTGGGATCCGTCACCTGCCCGATCTCAGGGAACTCCCCGGGCTTGAAGAAGTAGTTGGCCATGAACTTGATGATCAGGGCCATGTTCACGTGCACCGTGCCCTCGAGCTTGGGCAGCGCTCGGATGTCCCGGGCCGCCATCGAGAAGAAGGTGTCCTTCTCGAAGCCCTTGGCAGCGATCACGTCCCAGAGGAGGTTGATCACCCGCTCGCCCTCGCAGGTGACCTTCATCTTCACCATGGGGCTGTAGAGCAAGTAGCGGCGGTCGTCAGGCGACGCGCTGCGCTGGTAGTCAGCCGCGCGCAGCGCGAAGAGCTTCATGGCGTTCAGCCTGGCCCAGGCGTCCACGAACAGGCGCTTGATGTGCACGAAGTCCGTGACGTAGCTGCCGAAGAGGCTGCGGCCGCTGGCGTGGTCGATCGCCTCGTAGAAGGCGTGGGTGCACATCCCGATGGACGCCCAGCCCAGGTTGACCTTGCCGATGTTGACCGTGTTCAGCGCAGCGTCCCAGGCGTCCCGGCCGACGGCGAGGATGTCCTCCTCCTCTACCGGGTAGTCCTTCAGGGCGTACTGGGCCACGTAGTTCTGGGACTCGCAGACGTTGCGCACGCACTCGTAGTCCTTGTGCTGGCTGTCCACGGCGAAGAAGACGAAGTCGTCGCTGTCGGCCATCTTGCCGAACGTGGACACGAGCGCGGCCTTGTTGGCGTTGCCGATGTAGTACTTCTCGCCGTTGCCCAGGTAGCCGCCGCCCTCCTTCGGCGTCAGCTTCATCTCGCTGGAGTACAGATCAGCGCCGTGATCCCGCTCGGACAGGCCGAAGGCGAAGATGCCTCCCTCCTCCAGCAGCTTCGCGGTCTTCTCCTTGATGCCCTCGTTCGACGTCTGCCAGAGCGGCCCCAGACCCAGGATGGTGACCTGCCACGTGTACCAGTAGGCCAGCCCGTAGAACCCCAGGACCTCGCTGAAGAGGTTGTTCCGCCAGGTGTCCCAGCGGGCGTCGTCATCCTCGGAGTACCGGGACGGGGTAAGCAGCCGGGCGAAGATCCGCTCGCCCTTCTGGAACTCGACGAAGTCGCCATACCAGCGGGCCGCGTGGTCGTCGTCCTTGACCTTGGCGAGCCCCTTGTTCTCGAAGAACGCGATGGTCTTGGAGAGGATCTCCAGGGTGGCCGGATCAGCGAACTTGGGGTCGTAGGACTTGGGGTTGAGCAGCATGGCGCCCTCCGGGCGGGATGCTAGCGAAGGATCGAGAGCACGCCCTGATCACGGACTCCTTGCGCATCCGGGCAATCGACCGATACTGCGAGCCATGAATCCAGACATCGAGAACGAAGCGGGTCAGCTCGCCCAGAGCCTGGCGGACCTGGTCGAGGAGATCGATCTGGCCTCTGACGACGACGCCGGCGCGGACGAGATCCGGGAAGCCAGGTCCCTCGCGGACGAGGTGCTCGGCCGCTACCGCGACCTGTTGACTCGAGTCGACGGGGACGACAAGACGCAGGTCCAGCGCTCCATCGGCCTCAAGGTCGCCAAGATCGAGGGTCTGCTCACGCGGCTCCCCAGCCGTTGAGCCCAGCCGGGTCGACCGCATGCCCCTGACGCCCCTCGCAGCGCTGGACGCCGAGCAGCTCCAGCAGGCCACGACGGGGACGCTGAGCCACTACGACCAGGCGGCGCAGTCCTTCTGGGAGGGCACTCGCGACCACGACGTGAGTCAGAACGTCGCCGCCCTCCTGCGCCACCTCCCCGAGCCGGGCCCGGCTGCGATCCTGGACTTCGGCTGCGGGCCGGGACGAGACCTGATCGCCTTCCGCAACCTTGGTCATGAGCCGATCGGACTGGAAGGGTCCGAGCGTTTCGTGGAGATGGCTCGAGCGCACTCGGGCTGCGAGGTCCTGCACCAGGACTTCCTGAAGCTGGAGCTGCCCGACGACCGCTTTGACGGCGTCTTCGCCAACGCGGCGCTCTTTCACGTGCCCAGCCAGGAGCTCGCCCGCGTGCTCGACGAGCTGTGGCGCTGCCTGAAGCCACGCGGCGTCCTGTTCTCCTCCAACCCTCACGGTCCCAACCGCGAAGGCTGGTCCGGGGACCGGTACGGCTGCTACCTGGATCTGCCGACCTGGCAGGGGGTCATGGCCGGCGCAGGCTTCGCCTTGCTCGAGCACTACCGTCGGCCGACGGGCAAGCCGCAGCACCTCCAGCCGTGGCTCGCCTCGGTGTGGCGAAAGCAGACCCGGCCGCCCGTCCCGGCTCGCGGCGGGGCAGATTGCGACGCATGACAGACCGAACGTTCGATGTGGTGATGTTTGGCGCGACCGGGTTCACCGGAGAGCTCGTCGCCGAGTACCTGATGGGCAAGGAAGGCCTGCGCTGGGCCATCGCGGGGCGCGACCCGGCGAAGCTCGACGCGGTACGCGAGCGCCTCGGCGCGCCGGAGCTGCCGGTGCTCATCGCGGACAGCGCGGACGGCGCCGCCCTGGACCTGATCTGCGCGCAGACGAAGGTGCTCATCACGACGGTCGGGCCCTTCTACAAGTACGGCCACGAGGTCGTCGCCGCCTGCGCCCGCAAGGGCACCCACTACTGCGATCTCACCGGCGAGTCCCACTTCGTGGCGTCGACGGCCGCGAAGTACAACGACGCAGCGAAGGCCAGCGGGGCTCGCATCGTGCACAACGCGGGCTACGACTCGATCCCCTCGGACCTCGGCACCTGGATGATGTACGAGGCCATGAAGGCCAAGGGCGCCCAGCTGCGGTCGGTCAAGGGCTTCGCGAGCCTGAACGGCACGTTCAGCGGCGGCACCGTGGACACCTTGCGCACCAGCGTGAAGCTCGCCTCCGAGGACAAGGCCGTGCGCCGCATCATGGCGGACCCCTACGCGCTGTATCCCGCGGGCGAGGAGCGCGGGAAGGACCGCAGCGACACCGTCGGGGTGCATCACGATGCCGACATGGACCGGTGGGTCTCGCCGTTCTTCATGGCCGGCACCAACGGTCCCATCGTGCGCCGATCCAACGCGCTCCTCGGCTTTCCCTACGGCCGCGAGTTTCGATACTCCGAGGTCTGGAGCAGGGGGTCCGGCGCGAAGGGCTGGAGCTCCGCCTGGGCGACGGCGCTGGGGCTTGGTGCCTTCTTCGTCGGCATGATGATGCCTCCGACCCGCTGGGTGCTCGACCGCGTCTTGCCGAAGCCCGGGCAAGGCCCCGACCGCGAGGCTCGCGAGGCCGGGTGGTTCAAGCACGCGTTCGTCGCCAAGGGTGAGACCCCGGGGGGCGAGGAAGTCGTGCTTCGCGGCTTCGTCTCCGGCGACAAGGACCCGGGCTACGGCGCCACGGCGATCATGCTCGCTGAGACGGCTCTCTGCCTCGCCTTCGACAACCAGGACACGGCCCACCCCGGGGGGATCCACACCACCGCCTCGGCCATGGGCACGACGCTCATCGAGCGCCTGCGGAAGGCCGGCATCCGCCTGGAGCTGACCTGAGGCGTGCGGCGCGCGGTTCTCCGGGAACCGGCCCCCGGTCGCGGCTGTCTCTCGCATGGAACCAGGAGATCCCTGCCATGCGCGCTGCCCCCGCCGCCCTGCTCGCCCTCGCCATCATCGCCTTCGCGCCCGCGGTCCACGCCGCTTGCGATCCGGTCGTCGAGTCCGCTGCCGACACCGTGCAGCGAGGATCGATGCTCTCGTCTTCGGACCTCGGCGAGCTGCACGCCGCCTGCGGTGCAACGGGCGCCGCGCAGGTCGTCGACGCGCTGGTCGCGCGGGGTTCCTGCGACGAGGCGGCCCAGGTGGGGCGGCGCCTCGGCTCGGCGCTCCTGGGCGTGAGCGCCGCGGTCGCACATGCGGACGAATGCCTCTCCGAGCAGCTGCGCTTCGGGCTGGACGATCTGGACGCGGTCGCTTCCCAGTCCGAGGGCGAATGGAGCCCGGAGGCCGAGGAGCACCGCGGCTCGGTCCACGGGGGCCTTCTGCGACGATCCGGTGACCTCGGCGCCTCGGGCGCCGGCAAGGGCGGGGGCGGCGATGCATCTTCCGAGCCCATGAGCGCGTCGGACGGGGCGGTCTCCCGGCGGCGCCCCGGCGCGAGCCAGCCGAAGTACAAGGCCCCGGCGCGGGCCGCCACGGGGATGGGGAGCTACACCGCGTCGCCCCACGACGACCGCCTGGCCGAGGCGAGTCGGATCCCCTCGGGATCGGCCGTCGCCTGGAGCAGCCTCAGCTTCCGCGTCTGGTTCGACTACGACTCAGCGGCGCTGCGGCCCGAAGCGATGGCGACCCTCGGCACCCTCGCCAAGGAGATCGGATCGATGGGCAGCGGCGTGATCCTCGAGGTCGTCGGCCACACCGACTCCACCGGATCCTGGTGGTACAACGACGACCTCTCGATCCGTCGCGCCAGCGCCGTGGACCAGGCCCTGCAGCTCGCCGGGGTCGATCCCGGCCGGCTGACGATACGAGGCCTCGGCGAGTCGGCGCCCGAGTACTCCAACCAAACCGAGCGGGGACGCGCGCGCAACCGCCGCGTCGAGTTCCGCTTCTACAAGCAAGTTGCCCAGCTGATCACGCGCTGACGCTCCCCGCCCCGAGGAGCCCCGCGGCGAAGTCGGCGACGGGCGTTCGAGGAAGGGGTCGCTATGCTCCGCGTTACGGACCCTCCGCCCACGGATGGGGAAGCTCGGCCGGTTGTTTCGGAGCCAAACGGACCACGCTGACGGACCCTCGCTCGATCCTCATCCCCGGAGTCCCCATGCGCGCCCTCCTCCCTGCCCTCGCCCTGCTCCTCCTCGCCCTCGGCGGATGCGCCGACCCCGGC
>CALAGR010000278.1 GCA_937891735.1 uncultured Pseudomonadota bacterium
CCAGAGCAGCAGCAGCGCGTAGGTGCACACGATGTAGACCATCGTGCGGATGTCGGCTCTGTAGCGCATCGTCGGCAGCATTCAGACTCCTGATTCCGTGCGGCCGGCGTATACCACAGGCCGATTCGAGCTCGCCCCCCCGATTGCTGGGCCCTCCCCGGGCAAGCCACGGGCCGGCGACCTATCATCCGCCGACGTGGCACCCCCCCTTCCCGTTCTCGATCCCCTTCGGGATCCGGCCCGCCAGACGACGGGACCGGAGGTCTGGTCGCCGAAGCTGCAGGCCTTGCGGGCGCGGTTCCGACGGCCCGGACGGTGGGTGGTGTGCCTGTCCGGTGGCGTGGACTCGGCCCTCGTGCTCGCCGTGGCGGTGCAGGAGCGGGGCGACGACGTCCTCGCGTTGACCGCGGTCAGCCCGACCCTGCCGGATCGCGAGCGCGCCGAGTGCATCCGCCTGGCGGCGCACATCGGAGCCCGGCACCGGCTGGTGCAGTCGGGCGAGATGCACAACCCGGACTTCGTTCGGAACCCCAGCGACCGCTGCTATCACTGCAAGGACGAGCTCTACACCGTCGCCCGGACCGAGGCGCGGCGACTGGGGTACGAGTGGATCGCCGACGGGGTGAACGTCGATGACCTGGGCGACCACCGCCCGGGCCTGATCGCCGCGGACGAGCACGACGTGCTGCACCCGCTGGTCACGGCGGGGCTGAGCAAGGCGGACGTGCGGGGCGCGGCCCGATCCCTGGGGCTCGACGTGTGGGCCAAGCCGGCCTTCGCCTGCCTGTCGTCGCGCTTCCCGTACGGCACGCCGATCACCGTCCCGGGCCTCGACCGGGTCGGTCGGCTCGAGTTCTTCCTGCAGGATCTGGGGTTTGACACCGTGCGCGTGCGCTCCGAGGGCGACTCCGCGCGCATCGAGGTGCTGCCCGACCGGATCCCGCTCCTGACCCAGGAGCCGCTGCGCTCCTCGGTCCTGTCCGCAGCCAAGGAGGCGGGCTTCACCTGGGTCAGCGTGGACCTGCTGGGCTACCGGCAGGGGTCGTTGAACGAGGGCCTGCACCCGTCGTGAGGTTGCCGCCCCCGCCCCCGGAGAAGCCGGCCACGCCTGCGCGCGTGTGGATCGAGCTGATGGCCCTGTACCTGTTGACGTGCGGGCTGATTCGCCTCGTGCGCGTCATCAAGGACGGCGCCGGCCTCAGCGACAACTGGCTCGTGCTGGTGCCCATCATCTTCATCTACGCGCCGCTCCTCGCGGAGTACTGGAACGGCTTCCGGGTCGATCCGCAGATCCAGTTCCCCGAGCCCCTGCGCTCCGAGCTGTGGAAGGCCACTCGGTGGCTGCTGCTCCTCGTCGCGCTCATCTACCCCGCGTTCATCGTCGGGAATCACTATTGGCAGACGACGGGGCTGCCGTGGTTCACCAGCGAGGTGCTCGAGCTGAAGTACCCGTTCCGCCCGCACCACCCCAACCACGGGCTGCCGGACGACCTGTGGCTCCAGATCCCCTACCAGCTGCTGTGCGTGGGCTTCGCCGAGGAGTTCTTCTACCGGGGCTACATGCAGACGCGGCTGAACCAGCTGTTCCCGCCGGATCGTTGGCGCCTGTTCGGTGCGACCTTCGGCTGGAGCCTGCCGATCACCGCCCTGCTCTTCACCCTGGGACACTCCCTGGTGACGTGGCAGTGGTGGCAGCCGTTCATCATCTTTCCGGCGCTGATCTTCGGCTGGCTCCGGTCCCGCACCGGCAACATCCTCGCCGGCACGCTGTTCCACGCCTTCGCCAACACCGCGATGATCGTGCTCGACAGCATCTACGGAGTGCGCCCGGGATGAGGGCCCTGCTGATCGCGCTGGTCCTGCTCTGCGCGCTGCCTGCGTCGGCGGAGGACATCCTGGTGGACGCGGTGCTGGTGGTCGTGGAGACCGCGCCCATCGCGGCGTCCCAGGTCGCGTTCGAGCGGGACCTGAGGAAGCGCATCAGCGGGCCCCAGTGCGCCGAGTCGTTCGGGCGACTGCTCTGCTCGGGGAGCGAGCCGCTGGAGGCCCTGATCTTCCGCGAGATCCTGCGGCAGGAGGGCGTGGCGCGGGACATCGAGGTGAGCGCTTCGGAGGGCCCCTCGCGGCTCAAGGCCTTCGTCCGGTCGTTCGGCGGCCGCGACGGCAGCGAGCAGTTCATGGCGCGGTGGCACATCACGGAGCAGGACCTGACCGAGTTCTTCGGCGAGATCGCGGTCCTGGACCAGGCCATCGAGGTCACGGTGGGCCGGCTCGTGCGGGACATCCCCGAAGAGGAGGAGCGGCGCTACCACGCCGAGAACATGGACTCGATCTTCGGCGGTCGTCCGTACGAGGACGTGGCCGTGATCGTCAGTCGCCAGTACTACGGGTTCAAGTTCGAGCGCACGTTCGATGCGTGGGCGAGCGAGCTGCGGTCGGGCGCGCGGATCCGCTACATCGGCCGGCCCGGAGCGCGGTAGGAGCGTCGGCAGCGGGCCCGTGCGCGTGCCATCAAAACACGGTCACATCAGTGACCGGCTCACCGCAACCCTTGACGACTTCTTGACTTCCTGCAAGAAGCGGCACTGGTGTGGGCACTTTCACCGTGCGCACGCAGGAGTCGGAATGACCAGCGCTCGCTATTCCTGGTGCTTAATCCTCGTGGCGCTGCTCGCCAGCAGCTTCGGCTGCAACAACCAGACGGTCGCCGCCTTCGACCTGCCCCCTCAGGCGTCGATCATCGCGCCCCTGGACGAGGAGGTCTTCCAGACCGCTTCGGTGCAGTTCGCGGGCTCCGTGGACGACAACGATCCCCTCGAGACGCTGGCCATCGAGTGGCGGTCCTCGCAGCACGAGGAGCCCCTGTTCACCGGCTTCGCGGACACATCCGGCTACGTCGAGTTCAGCGCATCGAACCTGGTCACGGGCGCGCACACCATCGAGCTGCGGGTCACGGACAGCGCCGGTCAGACCGACGTGGCCACCGTGGACATCATCGTCGCCACGGATCCGCCCCAGGTCTTCATCAACGCCCCGCAGTCGTCGTTCCAGTACTACACCGGGGCCGCGGTCGCCTTCTCCGGCCTGACGCTGGACACGGACGGCGTGGCCGGACCCCACGTCGTGGACTGGTCGTCCGATCTCGACGGCGTCCTGTTCACGGGCAGCTCCGACGCCACGGGCACCACCGCGTTCGACATGCTGCTCTCGGAGGGCTCGCACCTCATCATGTTGCGGGCGATCGACGACTTCGGCGTCGCGGGCTCCGCCACGGTCACGATCAACGTGGACAACATCCCGCTGGGGCAGCTGGACCAGGACAGCGACGGCTTCTGCCCCGACGGCATCGACGCGGACGGCAACGGCCGCTGCGAGGACGCCGAGCTCACCGGCGCCGGCAGCCAGGACTGCAACGATCAGGCCGCCACCGTCTGCCCCGGCTGCCAGGAGATCTGCGACGGCTTCGACGACAACAACTGTGACGGCGTGGTCGATCCCGATGACCAGGACCTGGACGCGGACGGCTGGACGCCCTGCCAGGGCGACTGCGACGACGGCGCTCCCTGGAACTACCCCAACAACCCCGAGATCTGCGATGGGCTGGACAACGACTGCTCCGGCTCGCCGAACTTCGACGCCCTCGGCGAGACCGACAACGACGGGGACAACGTCCGGTCGTGCAACGACTGCGACGACAACGAGCCCCTTTCGTTCCCGGGCAACCCCGAGGTCTGTGACGGCATCGACAACGACTGCGACCTGGTTGTGGACGACGGCTTCGACCAGGACTCGGACGGGTACACCACGTGTGAGGGCGACTGCAACGACCTCAACAACGCAGTGAATCCGGGCGCGTTCGACGCCTGCAACACCATCGACGACAACTGCGACGGGTTCATCAACGAGCCCCAGGCAGGCCCCTTCGAGATGTGGGAGACGGGTCCGAACTCCCCCGGCTACAGCTTGAACAACACCTCGCCGCAGCTCGCGTTCGGCAGCGGCCAGTGCTCGATCGGGAACCTCTTCGTGCTCCAGCCCGGCCAGGGCTCGGTCGCTGGCGTGTTCTCGGACCCGACCGATCAGTGGGACATCTACACGTTCGACACGGGCCTCACGAGCAACATCGCAGCGTGGCTGGCGTTCCTGGCGGGGGGCTCAGGTCTGCCGTCGAGCTGCCAGGCCGGCTCGATCTCGTGGACGTCGGCCCTGCCGGTCACGGTCTTCGCCGACATCGACGGAACGACCTACAGCGGGACGGGGACGAGCGGCACCCTGCCCTTCAGCCTGAACATCATTCAGCTGTTCAACATCGACTACAAGATCACCGTGTCGCCGGCCGCCACCTGGGTGGACTGCAACTACACGTACACGCTGAACTTCGTGATCCCCTAGAACATCCTCTCATCCGGAAACCCCGGATTAGCGGCTGCGGTAGTTCCCAGGTCGGGGGCGTCAGAGGCGCCCGAGGTCAAGGAGAACGGGGGACTGCGAGGAGGCATACCTCCGTACGCCGCACGAAGCGGGCCTGAAGTTCGACGCAGAGATCGGGTGGATCGGGCGTTCCCGGACGGGAACTAGAACATCCGCTTTCGCTGCGACGAGGAGGGGATGTTGAGCATGTCCCGGTACTTCGCCACGGTGCGGCGCGCGATCACGATGTTCTCCTCGGCCAGGAACTTGACGATCGCCTGATCGCTGAGCGGCTTTCGCTGGTTCTCCTGATCGACGATGCCCTTGATGCGCTGCTTGACCATCTCGGAGGCGACGTCGTCGCCGCTGCCGCGCTGGATCCCGCTGTTGAAGAAGAACTTCAGCTCGAAGGTGCCGTGGGGTGTGTGCACGTACTTGTTCGTCGTGACCCGGGACACGGTCGATTCGTGCATGCCGATGTCCTCCGCGACGTCCCGCAGGATCATCGGCTTGAGGCGGGCCAGCCCGTGCTCGAAGAACTCCGACTGCTGCTTGATGATGCTCTCGACCACCTTGTAGATGGTGCGCTGGCGCTGATAGATGGAGCGGATCAGCCACTGGGCGGAGCGCAGCTTCTCCTGGATGTACTCCTTGTCGCCCTTGACCGCGCCTGTCAGCACCTTGCGGTAGTAGTCGGACACGCGCAGCTTCGGCACGCCGTCCTCGTTGAGCTGGATGACGTGGCCATCGGCGGACTTCACCACGTAGATGTCCGGCGTGATGTAGCGCGCGTCCTCGGTGACGTACTCGCGGCCCGGGCGCGGCTCGAGCTCCGCGATGGAGCGGATCGCGTCCAGGATCCGCTGCAGGGAGACGCCGCAGGCCCGTGCGATGCGCTTGAAGTCGCGCTTCTCGAGCTCGGCGACGTGGTGCTTGAGGATGGTCAGGACGATGCGATCCTCGGGGAACACGAGCCGGGCCTGGATCAGCAGGCACTCGGCCAGGCTCCGGGCCCCGACGCCGAGGGGATCGAGCGTCTGCACCAGGAGCATCCCCTCCTCGACGTCATCGACCGGCAGCAGCTCCTCGTCGGCGATCTCCTCCAGGCTCACGCGCAGGAACCCGTCGTCGTCCAGGTTTCCGATCACCGCCGCAGCGGCCTTGCGCACCTGTTCGTTGGACTCGGCCATGTGGAGCTGCCACATGAGGTGCTCCGACAGGGTCGTTGATCGCGTCAGCGTCTGGTCGTAGGTCGGGAGATCGTCGACGTCGCGCCGGACCTCGGCGCCGGTGCGGGGGCTGGTGGAGTACGTGTCGAGGTACTTCTCCCAGTCGATCTCCTGTTCCTTGCTGCCCTCCGCGTTCAGATCGGCGGTGTTCTCGGTCTGCTGGTTGTCCACCTTCGGGGCCAGGGGATCGGCCCGATCCTCGATGATCTCTTCGAGGATGGGGTTCTCGACCATCTCCTGGCTCACGAGATCCGCGAGCTCCATGTGGTTCAACTGAAGGAGCTTGATGGCCTGCTGCAGCTGCGGTGTCATCACCAGCTGCTGGCTCATCTTCAGCGATTGCTTCAGTTCCAGTGCCATGTCGGGAGAACCCTCGATCCGCTCAGCGACTCCGTGTCGCGCTTCTGTTCGGCTCGAAGATAGCAACCGCGCGCGAACTCAGCAATGCGCGACGCAGCGAGTTGGCGCGGAATCTGCATGTGCTGTCTTCCGCGCTTGTCAAGGGGGACCCTCCCTCCGACGGTGCCTCCGCGGGAGCAGCCCCCTCCGCTGGGCTCAGGCGCCGAAGTAGCGGCGGTGGGCTGGATGTCCGACCTCGAAGTCGGCGCGCGGCCCGTCGAACACGATGCCTCCGTCGATCAGCAGCACCACCCGCTCGCACAGCCCCAGGACGTCGTCTGCGGCGTGGTCGGTCACCACGAGCGCCGTCTTGGGCGGCAGCTCCTCCAGGCCGCGGGCCAGCGCCGTGCGGCCCCGGGGATCGAGCCCCGCGAAGGGTTCGTCGAGCAGCAGCACGATGGGCCGGCACAGCAGCGCGCGCAGCACCTCCACGCGCCGCCGCTCGCCGCCGCTGAGCACCGAGGCCTGCCGGTCCTGCAGGGACTCCAGGCCGAAGCGCTCCAGGCCCTGCTCCAGGCGCGCCGGATCCACCTGGCTGCGCCGCGCGGCCGGCGAGTCGAGGGCGGCCCGCAGGTTCGCGCGGACCGTGAGGTCGCCGAACACCGTGGGCTCCTGGGGGACATAGCCGAGCCCCAGACGCGCGCGCCGGTGCAGCGGCAGGGCCGTGACATCCGCGCCCCCCAGGCGGACCGAACCCGAGACCGGCCGAAGCCGCCCGCTGAGCACGTCGAACAGGGTCGTCTTGCCCGCGCCGTTGGGGCCCAGGACGGCGACGCGCTCGCCTGGCGCCACACGGAGCGCGAGCCCGCGCAGGATGGGCGCCCTGGCCCAGCCCGCGACGATGTCGTCGGCCTGCAGGGCGGGACCTGATCGCAGCGCCTGCGCCGTCACGGGGTGGGCGCTCCCAGGCGGGCCGCGAGTTCCTCCAGGGAGCAGCCGCCGCAGGACCAGCGGCCCCGCTCGGTCCAGATCAGGCGAGGGAGTGAGCCCCCCAGGCCGCCCACGTCCCAGCGCACCTCCTGCAGCGTCAGCGGGCCCTCGGGGAGCGTGCCTCGCGCGGAGCCGGCGAGGATCGTGCCGCTCTGGGCGGCGGAGGAGTCCAGGACGATCTCCAGTTCCTCGAAGGCGCCGACCACGCTGGACCCCACGAGTCGGACCCGCGCGGACCGGGCGGTCAGGCGCGCCGTGCCCGTCCCCAGGGCGCCGGTCCAGACGAAGTCATCCACGTCGGCCCGCCACCGCTCGGGATCCAGGGGCAACGGGGGCAGCGGCTCGGGGACCGCGCAGGCGCCCAGGCCCACGGCGAGGGCCAGCAGGGCCAGCGGCTGCACCCACGCCCACGCCTCGGGGCGCCGCAGGAGCACCTCCCGCAGCCCGTGCACGACCTCGTCGGAGGCGGATTGGACCTCCTCCGGGGGGAGCCTGCGGGGTGCGCTCGGCGGCCGGATGGTCCGCAGCCGGAACGTGCGCCCCTCCGCCTCCGCGGCGACGAGGGCCGCTCCCTGCCGCGCGGCCCAGCGGACGAGGCCGTCGGGGGCCGCGATGGGGGTGTCTCCGAAGGGAACGGCGCGGCGTCCCGGTCGGGAGGGGCTGGCCGAGTCCACCAGGACGATCACCCAGCCTCCGCCGCGCAGCCAGGAGGTCGCTTCCTTCAGGGCCGCTGCGGACCGGGCTCGGGTCTCGATCCCGCGGTCCGCCCGGAGCCGCGCCACCAGCGCCTCGCACCGGGGAAGTCGCGGCCAGGGCGCGACGATCACGAGGGGGCGCACCCCTCGGCGGGCCAGCTCTGCGGCGCCGGCCT
>CALAGR010000279.1 GCA_937891735.1 uncultured Pseudomonadota bacterium
AGAAGCGGCGGCAATGGCGCAAGCTCCACCTCGGGGTCGACCTGGGCGGCTTCATAGACCAGCCGGACGCGATCCGCACACAGGCGACCACGGTCTCCTTGTGCACGTCGAGCCCGGCGCATCGGGCATGAACGACTTGCATCTCAACCTCCTTGGGCATGCCGAAGGAGGGTCCTGATGAATCGAATCTCAATGACGGGCTGACCGCACGAGTGCGGCGCACAAGGACCTGTGCTGCAAGGACCCTCGGTCAAACTCAGTCCCGGGCTCGAAGCACCAGAGCGCGGACGACCAACCTCGACGGCTGCCACGGCGTCAGAATACGACGGCGTGTTTCATCCGGCACTGTCTGCGTGCGCAGGTGGGGAACCCAGTCGAGGGCGCGGCGCTCCGCAGTCCCTTGTGCGCTACATCCCCTGCCAGAGCCGCTCGGGGAGCGGCGTGCCGACCACCCGCCGCTTTCGACCGCGCAGCTCGGGCTCGTGGGGCGCGCACCGGGAGGGCGCCTTTGCGGGCACCTTGTCGATCCCGTCCACGAACGCTCTGCCGGGGCCGCTGCCGAGGAACTCCCACTCCCGCGCCACCCGCCAGATGTCGGCCTGCGCCCGATGCCAGCGTTCGGGCCACGCCTTCGGGCCCCTCGCGGGTTGCCACCAGCTCCCCCGCACGACCTCATGGCTCGCGCCCGCGCGCCGCATCACGCCCTGCCACGTGACACGCAGCGCAGTCGTGCTGAGGCGCAGTTGCGGCATGCCCCGCTCGATCCGGCGGAGCGTGCTCGTCAGCCGAACCGCGCCAGCGAACGGATCGCCCGCCCCGGCCTCCGCTGCGATGACGACCAGATCCGCCAACCACGGAGGCAGCGGCACCCAGCGCACCCGCGATCCATCCGCCGGATCACGGACCCGAACGAACATGAGGCTGCCTGGGACCAGCCCCAGGTCGAAGGCGGCGGTGCCGGCGAGCGTGCAGGTTTCGAAGTCGCGCGCATCGAGCGCCTCGATCTGCGGCTCGGACAGGCCGGCGCCGACAGCGAGTCCGATCTTGACCCGCTCGGAGGGGGTGGCGTCGAGGAGGCAGGCCAACACCGCCCGGAGCTGGACGGTCGTCCTTGCAGGCCTCACCGACGGGGCAGTTTGCGGGAGTTGGTCCACGACGGGGCTCGCTCGGATCACGCGCCGCCAGTGGTTGAGCGCTGCCCGCGCCAGCGCGTCCGCACGCTGCGCGCGCGCAGGTGTCAGGGGTGCCCGACCGCTCGCCCTCTGAAAGTAGTGAGTGTTCTGGCTGATCGTCTGGGGCGTGCGAACGAAGAACTCGGCCGGCCAGTCGCCGAGCTGCTCGTTCACCGCTGCGAGGAGCTGCCGCGACTGCCGAACGACGTCGACCTTCATCGAGGATCCGGGTGCCGGGTAGAGGGCGTCGCTGAACGCCAGCAACACCTGGCGAAGCGTAGGTCCGTCGTCGCTGCCCGGGCGCGGCGGGCTGCCCTCCAGGACCTGCTTCATCACCCCGGCCAGCTCGTCCTTCAGCTCCGATGGCGGTCCGTCCCGGAGTCGCCGGCGCCAGCCCTCGGGATCGGTGCGCGCCAGCGCAGTCAGCCCAATGATCGAGAACGGATCTGCCTCGCAGCGGTGCTCCACGGGAGGCCGCGTCGGGTCGGGTGTCGGGTGGTTGTCAGTCAAGGATCCTCCTGGGGACAATCCGGTGGAGGGGGCGAGGCGTCCACACGACGCCTCGCCCCGGTTCTGTCCGACTTCGAGCGCTGGTAGCCAACCCGAACCGAGCCGGCGTCGATCAGGCGGTCGCCGCTACTCGAGGTCGATCGCTTCCCCATCCCAGGAGAGCGCCACCAGGAGCGCGACGGCGACCTCCCGCAAGTCCTCCGCGTTGTCGCCAGCCGCGACCGCGCCGCACATCGCGCCGAAGATCCCGTCGCGATCCTCGAACCAGTAGAAGTCACGTTCGTCGGTGGCGTGCTCGCTCAGGTCATGGATGAAGAGGAGCATGTCCTTGGTCGTCTCGATCGCCTTCACGCGCTCGCGCCAAATGTCCAGCTCAGGGGCCACCGGCTCGGTGGTTCCGGTGTCGCTCGTACTTGAAGTCGTCATCTCGTTGTCTCCAGGTCACGGGGAGCCAGAAGCCGACTGCTCCCGCCACCGTGCCGTTCTTGATTGCCCAGGAGGAGGTCTCCACCTGGATGGGGGGAGTCTTCTGGGAGCCCGCCGTTCGCGTGCTTCGCACGAGCCCGGACCGCCGACGAGGCGGCTCCAAGCAGATCGGCGGCCGAGCTCCGGTCGTCGTCGGAGACCGCTCGGTAGTACTTGAGCATCGTCTCGGGCGAGTGCCCGAGCAGGTCGGCGGCGGTCTTGATGTCCACGCCGGCGCGCTGCAGCGTGTCCACGGCGGCGCGCCGGAACCCGTGCGAGGAGAAGCGGCGTACGACGGCCTTCTCGCAGGCCTCGCGCAGCAGGTGGCTCGAGAAGTGACCGCGAACGATGCAGGGGGTGGTGCCGTGCGGGTACTCCGCGTCCCGGTTTCCCCAGGTGAGCACTTCCAGGACCTCGTCGGAGAGCGGGAAGCTGCGGAGACCGTTCTTGCCGCGAAGGGTCAAGGAGCCACTGTTGTAGTGGATGTCCTCCCACCGCAGCTGCGCGATCTCGCCCACGCGCGCGCCCGTTGTGGTCAGCATCCCAGCGACGAACTTCGCCCAGCCTTCGAGCTGGTCGATGACGGCCCAGCACTCCGGGGTAGTCGGGTTGTACTTCTGTCGGACCTGCGTGACCTTGACCCGGACCTCCGGGAGATCCCGATCAGGGACATGTTCGTCGTCGCGGGCCCACTTCCAGGCAGCGCGGAGGGCCTTCAGCTCTCGATGCACGGTGGCGGGGGCTGCCTCCGCGAGGCGCTGATTCCGATAGACCTCCATGCCGGTCTTGCGGAGGTCGGTGAGCGCGACGTCCCCCAGGCGCTCAGCGAGGTGCCTGCTGTCGGTGCGGAAGTTCCTGAACCCGTAGCCGGTGAGATCGCCGACCTCCAGGCGGGCTCGGAGGCTGCCCACCCAGCACTCAAGGAGGTCGCGGACGGTGGTGATCGCGCCGGCTGGCTGTGCCTCGAGCTCCGAGTCGGGCGCCGCCGCCATGAGCCCGATGATGATCCGGGTGACTTCCTGGCCAGTCCCCCAGCCGCTCCAGAGCGTCCGCCGAGATCCGTCTCGAGCGATCTGGCACTGCCAATACCAGATGCTCCGGTTGTCGGGCTTGGGCCCGCGGACGGCCCTGGCGATGGCGCCGCCGACCGCGATCCGCTTCGGTCGCTTGGCCGCGGTCACAGCGCCTCCCGGCGGAGGTGCAGGACCTTCGGCCGGGCCTCGGTCGGTGCCTGAAGCGCGGCGATCACGTCGGCCCACACGACGACGTCGCGACCCTCGAGATCGCGAACCAGCCCTCGCTGGCGGAGCCAGGTGCGGGCGTCGCGCTTGGCGATCGGCAGCAGCTCCGAGGCCTTTTCGAGCGACAGGATCGCTCCGGGACTGACAAGGAGTCGCTCGAGGTTCCGGTCGTAGGGGCGGTCGGTGGGCACCCGGGAATTAGGCGCCCGGATGAGTCAGGATCGATCGGGGAGGTTTGGCCGGTCGGCCGCAGAACTCTCCCGTTGACAGCGTCCGGTTCTTCGGATCCGGCTGGGCGGGGTCAGCCCACGCCGTGCCAGGCCAGGAACTGCGGCGTGGCTCCGTGGATCTGCCGATAGGTGACGAGCTCGATCGCGCTCGTGAGCGGGGTGATGCCGGTGGGCGAGCCGGGCTCCATGCCCTTCCGTCGCCACTGCTTCATGGCCGTGTGGACGTCGTCATCGAGGGAGTCGAGGATGTCCCGACGCACTTGGCCGGCGGAGTCACCCAGCCTTCGCTCCGTCACCCCCACATGCTCGAGGAAGAGCCCGACCTCGCGGGCGCGAGACAGCAGTGGACGCAGCACCGCGGCCGCGATGTTGAACGGCGCCGCCGTGCGGATCCGCTCGTTGCCAAACGCCGTGACCCACGCGGTGCGGAAGAGCTGCAGCGTGTCCATCTCGTAGACCTCGGCCACGACACCACGCCGAACGTCGCGATCAACGCGGCCGCCGACCGCAAGGGCAGCGTCCACCATTCGTCGATACTCGTCCGGTGCCCGCTTTTCGAGTTGCCCGAGCAGCTCGACTTCCTCGGGCAGGACCTTCCGGGCCTCGTCCCAATCTTCGAGATCGGACTCCATCACGGCCTTGAACGCGGCCCACGGCGCATCCTCGAGCCCCGGCGGCGCCTGGAGCGGCAGACCGAGCGTGCTGAGCGCCCGTCGGAAGGCGCCCTGCCTCTTCTCCCACTCCTTGCTGAAGCAGCTGCGCTGGAGGCGCTCGGCCTCGATGGCGATCCCGACGGCGGCGTCGAGCGCCGAGTCGATGGGGGTGGTGCCCTCGACGCCAGCGCCACCCAGGATCCGCGTGAAGGCGGACTCGGGTCGAAGGGAGGCGCGCCAGCGGTGGGCGTGGTCGGCGCGGGCGCGCACGGTGGCGGGGAGCTTCTCCGCGCACTCGTCCCAGTTTGCGAAAGCAGACACGGTCGAACCCAGCTCCCTTGAACCACGGTGAGGTCCCAGGCTACTTCAGCCTGCATTCCAATGACGGGCGCGGTACGGCCCGTTTCGGTCTGCCGGCCGTCCTCAGCCACGCCGCGCCGACATCAGGGACCTCGACCTGCGATATTGAAGCGCGAACGGGAATCGGAGGGACAGCAGATGGCCGCGAAGAGACCGAAGCGCATCGCCCTGGGGGACGTCGTCGTCCGCGCCATCCGCGGACCGAAGCCCGGCGATCAGCGCCTGTGGTACTGGCAGGCGCAGCGCTCCTTCGACGGAGTTCGCCGCACAGTCTGGAGTGGCTGGGCTACCCGCACGGACGCGACGAGCATCGTGCTCGATCTGGTCGCCGCTGCCCCGGTGGACGATGTCGAGGAGGAAGTCCTCGCGACGTGGATCTCCACGGTGCGTGAGCTGACCGACCTGTACGTCGCGAATCTGAGGCGCCGGCTCGATGTGGGCGATCTGACGATCTACGGCTTCCGCAACTCCCGCAGCGACGCCCGCCACCTCGCTGAGCACCTCGGGGACATCGATGTCGCCGTTCTTCGCAAGTCCGACATCGAGCGGTACCGGAACCTGCGCCTCGCGGACGCCGCTCCTTCGACCGTGCATCGCGAGCTGAAGGCCCTGCGAGCCGCCTGGAAGTGGGCCCGCGAGGACGAGCACGTGCCCGATCGGGATCTGCCAAAGGTCGGGGTCAAGGTCACGCCGGTGCGTGAGAAGTACAACCCGTCCGTCGCGGAGATCTGGCGCGTCGTCGAGCACCTGAAGGGCTGGGCGAAGTTCGTCGCGGGGCTGCAAGCCACCACCGGCGCTCGGGTGGGCGAGATCGCCGGGCTCCGGTGGGAGGACGTTCACTTCGGCTCGGGCCACTTGACCCTGCGCGGGAAGAGCGGCCTCCGGGAGTTCCCGATCTCCGATCAGGTCCGCGAAGTGCTCTCGTGGGGCGACCGCGACGCTGAGCACCCTCACGGCACCACGCCGACGATGGTCCTCGGCCATCTCTCCAGCCGCGAGCTCGTCGCCGCGTGTGCTGCTGCTGGAGTCCGCCGGTTCTCGTCCCACGGCTTCCGGCGCGCGGCGGTGGACACGCTCCAGCGCGCAGGCGTGGACATCAAGACCGCCGCCGACCTGCTCGGGCACTCGCCCGAGACGATGC
>CALAGR010000280.1 GCA_937891735.1 uncultured Pseudomonadota bacterium
CGACGACGACACGGGCGACGACGACACGGGCGACGACGACACGGGCGACGACGACGACATGTCCGGCGACGACGACGACTCCATCGGCCCCGCCATCCTGTCGATCAGCAACAACGTCGGCGATCTCGGCACCGTGTCGCCCGGAACCCAGGGCATCGCAACGGTGACGCTGGAGAACGCGGGGGGCACCTCGGTGTTCGTGAACCTCACCCTGTCGATCACCACCGTGGGCTCCAACCTGATCTGGGAGATCACCGGTGGCGTGGCCACCCTGGTGGTCCCTCCCTCGTCCACGCGCACGCGGTTCGTGCAGTTCACGCCCCCCGCCGGTCTGCCCGCGGCGGCGTACTCCACGGTGTTGGAGGCCGAGGACACGGACACGGGCGACCTGCTGACGCTGACCTTCACCGCGGATACCGGGGCGGCCGGCGAGAGCGAGTGCGCCGACACCATCGACAACGATGGCGACTTCCTCACGGACTGCGACGATCCGGACTGCGGCGCCGACCCCATCTGCAACCCCAACACGGACTTCTGTTGCTTCGCCGGGGGAGGCCCCTCGACGTCGAGTCAGTGCCAGCAGTCCAGCTTCGTGTCCTGCGTTTGCGCCGCCGACAGCTGGTGCTGCGACGCAGCGGGGGGCTGGGATCAGGGCTGCCTGGACAACTACCTGCTCTGCGGCGCGACCTGCAACTGAGGCCGCCCCTGGGGAAGGGCCCACACGGGTGTTCGCCCGCCCGAAGGCCGCCCACAAGTGGCTCCGGACCACCGCGTAGTCAATAATGGCGGCGGTCACTCCCGGAGCCGCTCATGCCCCTGTTTTCGCTCGTTCGCACCCTGCCGGTCCGCCTGCTTCCCCTGGCTGCGCTCTTGTGGCTGGTTGGATGCCCCCCTGGCACGCCGGCGCTCGTGGTGACGCCCGCGTCCCTCGACTTCGGGGACGTGCAGGTCGGAGACGTGGGGAGCCTCACCATCTGGGTCTCCAACGACGGTGACGCCGGCTCGGTCGTGTCCTTCTCGATCGCGGAGCCGTTCGTGGTGGTGCTGACGGGGTCCATCGAGGTCAACCCCGGTGATCGCCGCGCCGTGACCGTCGAAGCACGGCCCATCGCCGAGGGCGTCGCGACGGGCCTGCTGACCGTGGCCTGGAACCAGGACCGCACCGAGGTGGCGCTGACCGTGAACGGCAGCCAGTCCTGGCCGGACGCGGACGCCGACGGCTACACCGCCGATGTGGACTGCGACGACGCGGACCCGGACGTGCATCCGGAGGCCACCGAGATCTGCAACGGGGTCGATGACGACTGCGAAGGCGGGGTAGACGAAGGCTTCGACGTGGACGGTGACGGGGTCACGGCCTGCGGCGCCGACGGCCAGGCCGGCACCTCCGACGACGACTGTGACGACGGCGAAGACACGACGCTGCCCGGGGCGGCCGAGCTGTGTGATGGCGTGGACAACGACTGCGACACGCTGATCGACGAGGACTTCGACCTGGACGCGGATGGCTACGTGTTCTCCGAAGGCGTCGCCGGGTGCGACGAGGACTGCGACGACACCGACGCGGACATCTCTCCGGGCGGCATCGAGGTCTGCAACGGCATCGACGAGAACTGCGACACCGTGGTGGACGACGGCTTCGACGACCTCGACGGGGACGGCGAGGCGGTCTGCACGGACTGCAACGACGCCGACGCGACGATGGCCCACGGCCTGCCCGAGATCTGTGACGACAAGGACAACGACTGCGACACGCTCGTGGACGAGGACTTCCCGGACGCGGACGTGGACACGTTCACCACCTGCACCGACTGCGACGACGGCAACGGCGCGGTGTACCCGGGCGCGTCCCAGGTCTGCGACGGCGCCCTGGACAACGACTGCGACCTGGTCACGGACCCGGGGGAGTCGGACGACGACGGCGACGGCGCGAGCGAGTGCGGGGGCGACTGCGACGACACCACGGGGCTCGCGAGCATCGCGGACCTGGACAACGACGGCGTGGACACCTGCGCCGCCATCCCGGACTGCGACGACGCCGATCCTGCGAACTACCCGGGCAACGCCGAGATCTGCGACGGCTTCGACAACGACTGCGACGGCTCCCCCGAGAACAGCAGCGACGGCGACGGCGACGGCATCACGGTGTGCGCCGGGGACTGCGATGACACCAACGCCGCGATCAACCCGAGCGCCACCGAGGTGTGCGACGGCGACGACAACAACTGCGACGGCACGGTGGACGAGACCTTCACGGACGCGGACGGCGACGGCGCGGCGAGCTGTGTGGACTGCGACGACACGAACACCGCCATCTTCAACGGCAACCCCGAGGTGTGCGACGGGCTCGACAACGACTGCGACACGAACATCGACGACGGCTTCGACGGCGACGGCGACACCTACTTCAACGGCAGCGACGCCGGCTGCGCGTCCACCTACGGCGCCAACGCCGACTGCAACGACGGCCTGGCCAGCGTGAACCCGGCCGCCGCCGACGTGTGCGACGGGATCCCAGACAACAACTGCGACGGCTCGCCCGACCCCTCCGAGACCGATGACGACGGCGACGGCGCCTCCGAGTGCGCCGGCGACTGCGACGACGTCGACCCCGCGCTCAACCCCAACGACGGGGACTCGGACGGCGTGACGTCCTGCGCCGCGATCCCCGACTGCGACGACGCGAACTCGGCCAACTTCCCGGGCAACGCCGAGGTGTGCGACGGCGCGGACAACGACTGCGGGACCGACATCGATGAGGACTTCGACGGCGACGGCGACGGCGCCTTCGACGGCACCGAGCCCCTGTGTGTCACGACCTACGGCTCGGCGGCGGTGGACTGCAACGACGCCGAGCCCACCGTGGAGCCCGGCGCCGCCGATGTGTGCGACGCGTTCCTGGACAACGACTGCGACGGCGTCAGCGACCCGCAGGAGGCGGACGGCGACAGCGACAGCGTGTCCGTGTGCCAGGGCGACTGCGACGACGCGGCGGGCACGAACTTCCCGGGCAACACCGAGGTGTGTGACGGGCTGGACAACGACTGCGGCACCGACATCGACGAGGACTTCGATGGCGACACGGACGGGTTCTTCGACGACACCGACGCCGGGTGCCTGGCCACCTACCTCGCCGCCCAGCTCGACTGCGACGACTCCACGAGCGTGGTCGGTCCCGGCGCCCCGGATGTGTGCGATGCCTTCCTGGACAACGACTGCGACGGCGCCACGGATCCGCTGGAGGCCGATGGCGACAGCGACGGGAGCTCCTTCTGCGAGGGGGACTGCGACGACGCCGACACCGCGCTGAACCTGAACGACGCGGACGGCGACGGCGTCACGACCTGCGACACCGTGCCGGACTGTGACGACACGAACCCCGACGAGTACCCCGGGGCCCCCGAGGAGTGCAGCGGGCTCGACGACGACTGCGATGGCACGCTGCCCGACGCGTGCGCGAGCTGCTCGGCGGTGCTGGCGGCGGATCCGACGGGCCGCGCGGGCGCGGACGGCGTCTGGTCGGTGGACCCGGACGGTCTGAGCACGGGGGACCCGGCGTTCGACGTGTGGTGCGACCTGACCACGGACGGCGGCGGTTGGACGCTCGTGCAGCGCGCCACGGACGACGGCACGGCCAACCAGGGGCTGCAGACGGGCCTCGTGGCCTGGTACGGAACCAACCTCGGCTCGGCGGCGTCGGGCACGCACCGGGTGGCTGGCAAGCACTGGACGGCCCTGGCCGCTGGTGGAACGGCCGACGAGATCATGGCCGTCTACACGCTGTCGGACACGACGGGCACGGCCTGCACGCCGTTGCCCTACATCCTGGATGAGAGCATGACCGGGGCGTTCTCGATCACCGATGGGCAGACCCCGATCTACGCGTTCGTGGGGGCCGACCCCAACGCCATCGTGAACGGCAGCGTCGCGTCCGGCACCCAGATCAAGTCGCTCAGCACGACGGACTCCGGGCCCCGCACCGACTGCGTCACCGGCCAGAGCGTGGCGCCGTGGTTCTACACGACCACCGGGCCGTCCTGCGGCACCGACTTCCCGGCGATCACGCTGTCCGCTGCGCTGCCCCTCCCGGCCATCCGGAACAGCAGCCTCGGCGCCGGCGACGCCGCCGCGGCGTGCGGCACCGCCGGGCCGCTGATGTTCCTGAGCTGGCACATGGAGATCGCGCACGAGCACTACGTGCGCTGAGCGGGGGCCTCGGGGCTACTCCCCGAAGAGGTCCAGCTTCCAGGCCACGAGGCGCCGGTCGAGCTCCGGCACGGAGATGTCGAGCATCCGGGCGGCGCGGGTGCGGCTGCCCCGGCAGCGGGCCAGCGCGCGCGCCGTGAACTCCCGGTCGATGCGGCGGATCTGGTCCGCGAGCTCCGGCGCGTGGTCCTCGGCCTGGCCCCGGGGCAGCGCCGCGAGCTCCTGCTCGACCGTGATGGCGGCGACGTCGTCCTCCCGGGACCGCACCAGGGCCCGATGCACCACGTCGCGCAGCTCGCGCACGTTGCCGGGCCAGTCGTGGGCCTCGAGCTGGCCCACCGCTTCGGGGGCGAACTGGCGGATGGTCGTTCCGTGCTCGGCGTTGAAGGAGCGCACGAAGTACCGCACCAGGGGACCGATGTCGGCCAGGCGGTCCCGCAGCGGGGGCACGTCCACCACGGTCTGCGCGATGTGTTCGTACAGATCCGCGCGGAGCACGCCGCCCCGCACGAGGTTGGCGAGATCCCGTGAGGTGCCCGCGATGATGCGCACGTCGCAGCGGACCGGGCGCGTGCCGCCGAGGCGGTAGACCCGGCCCTCCTGCACGCAGCGCAGCAGCCGCACCTGGAGCGGGGGAGGCAGCTCGCCGAGGTCGTCCAGGAACAGGGTGCCGCCGTCGGCCTGCTCGACCAGCCCCACGCGGGGGGCGTCCGCCCCCGGGAACGCCCCGGGCATGTGCCCGAACACGATGCTCTCGGCCACGTTGCGGGACAGGGAGCCGCAGTGGAGCCCGACGAACGGTCCCCGCGAGCGCGAACCGAGCCGGTGGATGGTGCGGGCCAGGAAGTCCTTGCCGGATCCCGGCTCCCCGCGAAGAAGGACGGGCGTCGCCAGATCCGCGACGGACGCGGCCTGCTCGATGACCATCTGCATCGCCGCGGAGTCGGCCACGGGACGCTCCGGCTCCGGCGGGGGGCTCGAGGGCCGCAGCGGGCCCGGCAGCCCGACGAACAGGGGCGCGAACGCCACGTTGATCGTGTGGCAGACCAGCTCCATCGGCAGCTGCCGGAACGCGTCGGGGCGCGACGACTCCACGTAGAAGATCCCGCGCAGCCGCCCGCCCCGCGTCACAGGGAGCCCGAGGGCCGAGCCGCCGTGGCTCTCCAGGAGGGACCGGCCCTGCTGCACCGACAGCTGCACCGTGCCGTCGCCGAGCACCGCCCGTCGCTCCTCGATCAGCCGCTTCAGGAGCGGTCGGGCGATGCACACGCGGCTCCGATGGGGCCAGGTCGCGACCGCCTTCATGGGCTCACCGCCGAGGGGAGCCAGCAGGAGCGCGGCCCGGTCACCGAGCAGGCCCACGCCTGCGGCCTCGACCAGGGCGGCGGGGCGTCCGACGCCGCGGGGGCCGGCGAGGAGCTCGGAGATGCCGGCGAGCAGGGCCTCGACCCGGAAGGTCTCGCTGGTCTTCGGCAGATCGCTCGCGGCCGCCGCCTCCGGGGGCATGGCGGCGATGACGGCGCCGGCGCCCTCGAGATCCAGGAAGATCTCGAGGTTCGCGTCGAACAGCATCAGGTTGTTGCCGACGGCGACCTCGTCGCCCGGCTGCAGGATGGCGGGCTCCAGCAGGAGGCGGCCGTTGAGGCCCGTGCCGTTCGAGCTGCCCTCGTCCCGCAGGATGAAGTGCTCGCCCTCCCGCGTGATGGAGGAATGCAGCCGGCTGACCTTCTCGTCGAGCAGCTGGATCGTGCAACCCGACGAACGACCGAGGGTCGTGCGCTCCAAGAGGCTGTAGCGGACCCCGAAGTGGTGTCCGTGGGTAACCAGGAGGCTCGACAACCGCGGCGCTTCCCCCGTCTCCAACGACCGCCGGAGTCTACCAGCCGCGCCCGGTCGTCCTGTTCGGGGCGTTGATCGAGATGGGGCTTGATCTCTGATCCGATTCTGAACATATGATCAGTGAACCATGGCAACGGTTCATCTTCACGTGCACTCCTGGTTCTCCTTCGGCCGCGGCACCGCCTCGCCAGAGGCCCTGTGCCTCGCCGCTGCCCGCCAGGGCGTCGAGTCCATCGCGCTGACGGATCTGGGGGGCCTGTACGGCATTCCGGAGTTCCTCGCGGCGGCCCATCGGCACGGGATCCACCCGATCGTCGGCGCCGCCCTGCCGGATCCTGACCTGCCCCGCTCCGTGGGCAGCGGGCGGGCCCTCGTGCTGGCGCGGGACCCGACGGGCTGGGCCGAGATCTCCCGCCTGCTGACGCGGCGCCACGCCTCCCCCCGACTGCCGCTGACCGCGCTCCTGGAGGAGCTGTCCGAGCACGTCTGGATCCTGAGCCCCGACCTGTCCCTGCTCAAGGCCGTGCGGCGCGTTCGGGGGACGGCGTGGCTGCTCGCGGAGCTTCGGGCGGGCACCCGCTGGGAGGGGCTCGCGGAGCAGGCGCGGGGGCTGGGGCTGGGGGTGGTGGGCACGGCCGGAGTCCAGCTGTCGGATCCCTCGGAGCGCCCCTTCCAGCGGCTCCTCCTGGCGGTCCGGGAGAAGCGCCCCTTCGCGCGCGTGGCCCGCTGGGAGCTGGCGTCCGAGCGGGGCTGGATGCTCGATGACGGAGGCATGCGGGCCGCCTTCAGCCGCCTGCCGGAGGCCCTGGACACGGCCGTCGAGGTGGCCCGCGACTGCCGCTGCGGCGCGGAGCTCGACTCCAACTCCCTCGCCGCGGGCCCCGGCAACGACGCCGCGACGCGGGAGCTCGACGACCGGGTGCGCACCCTGGCCGCCCGGCGGTATGGCGACGCGCTGCCCGACGTGCTTCCGCGGCTCGAGCGGGAGCTCAGGCTGCTGTCTCGCGGGAGCAGGCCGGAGTCGCTGCTGCTCCTGTCCGAGGCGGCGGCCTGGGGCCGGCAGGAGGGGCGCGCGGTGTTTCCCTCGGCGGAGCTGACGGGCTCGGTGGTGGCGTGGTGTCTGGATCTGACGCCGGTGGAGCCGGTGGCCGCGGGGCTCCAGCCCGAGGCCCTCTGCAACGACGCGGTGGACGGCGTGCTGCAGGCCGATCTGCTCATCGCGGACAGCGCGCGCAGCGGCTTCGTGCGCTTTCTGCAGCAGCGGGTGGGGGAGGACCGGGTGGCGCGCCCGGCGCGGTTCGTGCGGTGGGGGCTGCACGACGCGGTGCGGGACATCGCCCGGTCCGCGGCCCTGCGTCCCTCCGAGTGCGAGCGGGTGCTGCGGCAGCTGCCGGCGGACTGGCGCGGCGAAG
>CALAGR010000281.1 GCA_937891735.1 uncultured Pseudomonadota bacterium
CCGGCTCGCCAGGCGGAGGAGGTCGGTAGGCGACGGACGGGGGCAGGGGGGCCGGGCGCTCGCGGCCACGGGCGCTCAGCTCCGGATCGGACGCCCGGCAGTGGGATCGCGCGCGCCGCGGGACTGGGACGCTCTTGTAGGCGAGCGCCGCCCCCATCTCGCCCATCCGCTCCCCCTCGGGGGTGCCGCAGAGCGTCCGCCAGGCGGAGACCATGCTCGCCAGCTTGCCGTGCGCATGGTGGAGTGCGAACTGCTTGGTCTCGGGCGCGTCTGCCTGCCGCCAAGTCCCTCGGATCACCTCCCTGGAGCATCCCACCCGGTGGGCCACGCCCTGCCACGTCGTGCGCAGGTCCGATGGCCTGATCCGGGCTCTGGCAGGGACATCCTGCTGTACGCGGCAGAGAATCGAGCGCAGCGAGGCCACACGGGCCCGGGGCAGCAGCGGAGCCGTCGGGTCCTCCGGCAGTGGGCATACCGCGGCGATGAGCTCCGACACCCACTCCGGCATCGGGATCCAGCGCACCAGCCGGGGGTCCCTGCGATCGCGCACGCGGAGGAAGGTGAAGTACACAGGAGCGGGGATCCCCCACAGGTGATTCATCTCCTCGAAGGTCATCTGCCTGAACCTCCGGTCGCCGACCACCAGCCCGTCGATGTCGCACTGACCCAGGCCGAGCCCGACCGCGAGCGCAAGCGCGATCCGCTCCAGCGGCGCCGCCCGCCACATCAGGATCTGGATGTCGGCGAGGCGCTGTGACCACCGGGGCGGCCGTCGCGGCGCTGCCTCTGCCCGCGCCAGGGCTGGCAGCGGCGGCAGGCCCACGCAGTCACGCCACCGATGCAGTGCAGCGACGACGGCTGTCATGCCCCGAGAGACCATCTCGGGGGACATCGGTCGGCGGCCACGGCTCCTCGGCCCGGACCTCAGTCGCGCGCGGAGCCTCTCCAGCTCCTCCGCGTGCACCTCGCAGGCCAGGCGATCACCCTCGATCCCGATGACCTCGCGCAGGACGAGGCGGGTCCGACGGCAGACCTCGGCGCTGATTCCGGACCCAGCCTTCGGCAGGAGCGCGGGGGAGAACCGCAGCAGCACTTGCTCCACCGTGGCCTCGACCGACTTGCCTGCGAGGATCGCGGACCAGGTCGCCGCAGGCAGGCCGCACCGGAGGAGGACCCGCCACCTGTCCGGGGTCCGTTTAGCGAGGGCCCTCATTCCATCGATCGACAACAGGTCACGCTGGCAGGGCTGCGCGATCGCCTCGCCCAGGCCGTCCACCCAGCGCGCGGCGAGCTCGGACCCCGGCGGCACGAGCTGGGCGAGGCCATGGAGCCGGAGCAAACGGGAGGTGGCCCCCTGGGCACGGTCTGCGTCTCCCTCGAGGTCGGCCCTCGTTCGGATCGCCAGCCGCAGGAGGATGTCGTCCGACGGTGACCCCGCGTCCCCGAACAGCCGCGACCGCGCCCATCCGGGCAGCTCGTCGATCGACGTCGCCGCGCCCTCGGGGCTGGCCTCGCACCAGGCCGATGTCACCGGCGACCCCGCGAGCAGCGCGGCGGCCGCCTGCGGGTTCCGCTTGCCCAGGTAGTCTCTCGCCTCCGCCACCACCGCCAGCAGGCCCAGGTCGAGGGTCAGGTCGCCGAGGCGGGGCAGCTCCCACCACGGCGTCTGCGCGAGGGCCCTGGCGAGGGTGGCCAGCGAGCGCTTGCGGTCGCCAAGGAGGAGCTCGACGTCGATCACCCTGCGGACGTGCAGCAACTCCTCGGCGTCGCGGTCGGTCCGCTCTCCGGTGTCCCGTCCGCCGTGGCTCGCCGGACGCCCGGGGGCCGAGGGATCGTCCTCCCCCCCGCTCGACTCCACCTCGCCGCCCGGCCCGATCGGTGCCTCCACAGGGGCCCCGACGTCCAGGCCGTCCTCCGCCTGGCCGTCGTCGTCATCGCGGGGCTGCGGCGGTCTGGGCTCGGCAGAGCTCTGCGTCCCCACATCCACGTCGGGTTCGACCCTGGAGAGCGCCGGGGGGCACGGGATGTCCATCATCGGTCCTCCACTGCACAGTCCTGCGTTAGGGCCCACCTGATCGGGGGTTCCAGTTCCGTTCGTACTTGAGCTCTGCATCACGATGTCTCCGGGTCACGGGGGCCAAGGGGAAGTGTTCTGCGAGCCCGCCCCCTGGAGCGCTTGGGGCGAGCCCGGACCGCCGACGAGGCGAGGGCGAGCCTCACCAACTCCGGCGGCATCGCATCCGCGGAGCAGCGCAGCGCAGCGCGGCCTCGATCAGCCAAGGATCCTCCCTGGGACCGCGAGGAGCTTCTCGGGCGTGGCGCGGGCGCGCCGACTTGGATGTGGCGGGGGGGCGGCCGATGACCGGATCCGGTCGAGGACGTCGCTCCACACGACCACCCGCTTGCGCCCCACGGGCGCGGAGAGCCGCTCAGCGCGGAGCCAGGCGACCGCGTCACTGCGCCGCACCGGGAGCGCTCGCGCGGCGCGATCCTCGGACACGATCTCGCCGGGCTGGATCGGGGCTCGGGCGCGAGGTACGGTCTCCTGGGATCCGTCGGCTGCCGGCTCGGTGGCCACCAGCATGTCGGCGACCACGATCCGGAGCGCCTCGACGAGCTCGTCCGAGACGGCGACGGATCCTCTGCTGGCGGCGGGCCGGTTCACAGGGGCAGAGGAGCAGCCGAGCGCGGCGGAGTCAGTCTCCATGGGTCTGCGACCCCTACAGGCTCATCCGGACAACGAGCAACGCCAGCGGTTCTGGAGGTTCAGGCGGTGACCGAGAGCCCCTTCGCGCGGCAGGATCTCCGCAAGCTGATGGGCGAGCACGCCACGTTGCTCCGGCGGCCGACCGACCACGCGGCGGCCTGGTTCGCGTCCGTCGCCAACGGAGACCCGCTCGTGGCACACCTGCGGGGCCTGTTCCCGCTCGACGGTGACGCGCTGCGGGGCGCGGCGCTCGACACAGCGTGCGGTGTCGCCGTTGCGATCGAGTCCATCCAGGCGCGGCTGACGATTGTCCGGTCGGACCCGCGCGTGGCGGAGCGCCGCGAGATCGAAGGCCTCGCGCAGCTCCCAAAGACCGCACCGCTGGGTGTGGATTCAGTCGCCTGGAAGAGGCTGCGCGCGTCCCAGGATCCAGCGTTGAGCGCCGCCGAACGCGATGGTCACTTTCAGGCGCTCGACGCCCACGCCACCGCTGCGCCAGCGGCGTTCGCGCGGCTCAACGCGGCTGCCGCCGCACATGATCGCGCCGTCGCTGCGCTGGTCGAGCGCGCCCTCTCGAACGAGGATGGCCTCGTCATCGCCGCCGCCGCTCGGGCCCTCTGGTCGAGGCACTTCGGGACCGAGCTGCCGCTTCCCAAGCTGCCGGCGCACGCAGCGGTCTTCGTGCTGGCCGCCGCGTTCACGCCCCACGTCGCCGGGGCCATCCTCTGCGCCATGGGGCGCCTGTCGATGTCATCGACCCGCGACCTCAGCTCGCCTTTGGAGGGCGTGGACCTGCGGAGGGAGATCGACCGCAGCCTTCGGTTCTGGCGGGATCGCGACAAGAAGTTGGGCGGCCCCCCGGGGGCGACAGCGACGGGCTTCCTCGCCGATGTGGGTGGCCTCATCGCGGTCACGCAGGAGATGCTGGAGGCGCTGCCGGAGCGCGCTCGCGCGAAGCGGGCGATCCCGCGGCCCGGGACGTGGCCGCAGGAAGGCGACGCGGGCGAGGACAAGTAGGCGGAGCGTCGCCTCGTCGCCTCGGATCGACCGAGCACCTGACCGGCAGCTACCGTTCGGGGATGTGCTTCTCGGGATCGACGTCGTACTTGAGGAAGATCGCCCGCGCCTCCTCCAAGGACAAGGGCTGGAAGTTCGCGCACAGGGAGACGTGGTTCAGGGATGAGCCATCGGCCATCCGTTCGATCTCTCGTGCCGCTGCGGCGAGGGTGTTGATGGTCCAGCGAATCCCCTCGGTGCAGGAGACCTTCGCAGGCCATGCGTAGTCGGACGCGCGGCTCCTGGGAACTGCCAGGAAGATGCCCCGCTTGCTCAGACGACGGATCTCGGACGCCGCCCTGGGTTCTGAGTCAAAGGAGAAGTGGACCAGCGAGTTGCGGACTGCCACGAGATCCCGCAGGTCCTGATAGGGCTGGTGCCCCTTCGCGAACGTCGTGCCGAGCGCCAGCTTCGGAAGCCGAAAAGTGCGGTCCAGGACAGGCCAGCTGTGGACCTCCTCGACTGGGATCGACGCGAGATCCGAGCCCCGACCGGCACCGGACGTTGGGCTCAGGAAGACTTCGCTCAAGAGCGCGTCCCAGGCAGCTACCGCCACCGGGTAGGCAGCGACACCGACATCGCACGATCCGTTGAGACCTGCACGGGCTCGCGCCTGCCCCGCCTGCTCCTGGACGCCCATCTCGTAGCAGCGTCCGACGTGCGCGAAGAAGTCGTGCGAGATCGAGCACGATCCCCAGGGGATGCCCGACGACGTCATCGGCCCTCCTTCCGCTTCATCCGTCGCGCGAGTCCTTCTTGACGAGGTGGAGCGGCGCTCGGACCGTTCGCCCCGCATCCACCGCCGACGCGGCCGCTTGCCTCTGCTCGTCCCGCACCGACCGGTACGTCGTCTGCATCTCCGCCACTGTGTGCCCGAGCTGTGCTGCCGCCACGACCGGATCCACGCCCGCGTCGGCGTACGCGTCCGCCGCGGCCCGCCGGAAGCTGTGCCAGCCGGTCCAGGTCGCCCCGATCTTCTGCGCCGCGGGCCGCAGGTAGTTCGCGGCCCCGTTGACCGCCGTCTGCTGGGTGATCGTCCCGATCAGCCGCTCGTCGAGCGCGCGCCCCGTCAGCCAGCCGGCGACCTCCTCGGCCAGCGGGGGCGACATGAACACGCTGCGCGCCCCGGTCTTGGCGACCCCCTCGCCCTCCCGGATCTCGAGGCACCCGCCGATGACCTCCCGCACCTTCCGGTCGATCACGACGTCGCCGACCATCAGCCCCCAGCACTCGCTGACCCGCATCCCGGTGTGACCCACGATCCGCGCCAGCCGGTAGGCCCAGGTCGGCGCGTCCTGCCGCATCAGGGCCAGCACCCGCTCCACCTCGTCCATCTGGGGCCGCTCCCGCACCGAGCGGTCCCGCAGCCGGATCGACGGCTTCGGCCAGGTCTCCCGATGCAGCTTGTTCCGCAGCCCCCAGTTCCAGGCCGTCCGCAGCACCCGCAGCGACAGGTCCGCCGTGCCTTTGCGCGCTCCTTTGGCGATCCGCAGCGAGTGGTATCGCTCCAGCATCGCCGGGCGCAGCTCGGTGAGCCGGTAGCCGCCGACATCCTCCGTCAGCCGCCTCGCCTGGCCTTCGTAGTTCCGCCGCGTGTTCGCCGCGTACTTGTCCGGGGTCGCTTCGACGTGCGCCCACCAGCGCGCGATCAGCTCCGCGACCGTCAGCCCCGCCGCGATCGCCCGCGCCTCGCGAACGACCTCGGCCTCGGGCTCGACTCCATGCTCCACGACGATCTTCGCGAGGATCTCGGCGACCTCATCCGGCGTCGCCCGCCCTGACCACAGCGTCGGTCGCTGCCCATCGATCGCCGCTCCTTTCGCCTGCCAGTACCACCGCTCATCGGACGCGGATGGGCGACGAACGGCGTACGCGGTGGAGCGTCCGACGACGACGGGGGAGGGCTTTTTCGAGGGGTCTGAAGAGGAGCGTGAGGCCATGAAACTAGAATCCCCGCGGCGCTTCTGTTTACACTGCTTGTTTACAGTGTGTCAGAAACGCTCGCGGGGTCTAGTGTAGTGGTACTCCCAAGGGGAAT
>CALAGR010000282.1 GCA_937891735.1 uncultured Pseudomonadota bacterium
GTCCTCGCTTCGACCCGGGCCCGGGGCTGGTCCGAGCCTCCCGCCGCGCTGGCGGTCCGGCCGATCTGGCGCAGCACCTCGAAGACGATCGCCATGCCCTTTTGGGTGTCGTCGTCCCGGGTGGCCCGCATCATGCCCATCATCCCCATCGGCTCGACGTCGTCGGCGTGCTGGAACACGTCCGTGGCCTCGTTGGCGACCTGCAGGATCGCCGGCTGGGTGATGTTCTTGACCGTGTCCATGATGCCGACGATGTGGGCCCCGAGCGCCCGCACGTCCTCCTCGGAGTAGCTCTCCACGATCCGCTCGACGACCTGCAGGGCCTCCCGCCCGAAGGTGAAGTAGCCCTTCTGATCCATGCCGTGGAGGTGGTCGGCGCTGACATTCATGGCCAGGCGCAGGATGGGCATCATCTCGTCGACCAGGTCCGCCTGCCAGCGCTGGCGCTCGACCAGGTAGCCGACGTGTCCTGTCAGGGCGTCGATCTTGGCTTCCAGCCGGGCGATGTGTGGATCGGCCGGCGTGTCGATGTGATGGGTCTGGTTCGCTTCCATGATCAGCTCCACTTCCCGGCCATGGCCATGCGGTGATCGAGGGGGAGTTCCTCACCCTTGACGAGGAGGTGCCAGTACACCCAGCGGAAGCCGAGCTTGCCCCAGTGGTTGACGTGGCTCTCGCCGAGCAGCGTGAAGGGTCCGAGTCCGGGCAGCGGGAACTTCCCGGGCAGCGGCTCCGTGGTGTAGTTGAAGTCGATGAGCACGGCCTTTCCGTGGCCCGTCTCGATGAAGCAGTTGGCGTGGCCGTCGAAGTCCGGCCGGAGCGGGCGCCCTTCGGCGAAGCGCAGCACGTTGTCGATGAGCACCTCTGCCTGGAAGTGCGCCACCGAGCCGGCCTTGGACGTGGGCAGGTTGGTGGCGTCCCCGAGGGCGAAGACGTTCTCGTGGTCCCGGGACTGCAACGTGTGCTTGTCCGTGGGCAGGAAGCCGGCTTCGTCGCCCATGCCCGAGGCCTGGATCGCCGCCGATCCGAAGTGCAGCGGGATCGACACGAGGAGGTCGTAGCTGAGCTCCTGGCCACCGTAGGCGGACATGGTGCGCGCCTCGGTGTCCACCGACTCGAGCACGAAGTCCGTCTCCAGGTGGATGTTCTTGCTCTTCAGCAGCTCGCCGAGGGCCGCCGCGGCCTTCGGCTTGGTGAAGGCGGCGTCCAGGGGCGTGGCGAAGACGATCTCGACCTTGTCCCGCATTCCCTTCTCTGTGAAGAAGGCGTCCGCGAGGAAGACGAACTCCAGCGGCGCCACGGGGCACTTGATCGGCATCTCGGCGACGTTGAGGACGAGGCGCCCGCCCTCCCAGTCGGCCAGCCGGCGGCCGAGCGCGCTCGCGCCCTCCAATGTGTAGAACTCGAAGGCGTTCTTGCCCCAGCCGGGGCCCGTGAGACCCGGGGTGGCCTCGGGGGCGATCCGGGTGCCCGTGGCGACGATGAGTACGTCGTAGTCGAGCGTCTCCCCGTCCTTCAGCGCGACGCGGTTGTCGGTGGGATCGATGTGCTCGACCTCACCGAAGACCAGATCCACCCCCGGCGGCAGCAGGATGTTCCGGGGTCGCACGATGTCGGCTTCGCGGTACATGCCGAAGGGCAGGAGCAGCAGACCCGGCTGGTACACGTGGTGGTCGTCCCGGTCGACGACCGTGATCTTCCAGCCCGACGGCAGCGCACGGGCCAGCTTGTTGGCCATCATCGTCCCGGCGGTGCCTGCGCCGAGGATCACGAGACTCTTCATCAGGTCTTCTCCCGAGCCGGCCGGGGACTGCGCCGGAACCTCCAGCGCAGGGGCCTCCGCCGGTTGGCCAGGGCGGTTGCATGGCTCGTGCCGTTCTCGGGATCGCTGTACAGCGCGGCGATTGGAGCCCCGGGGCTGCCACGTGGAACATCCGGATGAAACGTCGTGTCAGAACGGTGCAACGAAAGGAAACACGTTCGAGAGACGCCTCAGCGGATCCGGTACTCCTTCATCTTTCGCCAGAGCGTGGTCCGGCTGAGGCCCAGGAGGGTGGCCGCCTCGCCCCGCCGGAACGCCACGCGCTCGAGGGCGGCGATGATCCGGGAGGCTTCGGACCGCTGCAGGGGGGTGAGCGACGCGTCGTGCGGTGCACGAGGGGGCTCCTCGAGGACGTGCCCGCGCGACGGCATCGGCATGGACCCGGGATCCGGGGGTCTGGGGAGGGTCCGACCCGCCGTCACCTCCGCGGGCAGATCCTGGACGTGCACGGTCTGGCCTTCGCAGACGGCCGTGGCGAACTCCAACGCGTTCTCGAGTTCTCGCACGTTGCCGGGCCAGGGGTGGGCGAGCAGCACGCGGGTGGCCGGGGGTGAGAGGCGCAACGAGCGCCCGCGCTCCCGTCCGATGCGGCGCAGCAGGAAGCGGATGAGCAGCCCCAGATCCTCGGACCGCTCCCGCAGGGGCGGGATCTCGATCGGCACCACGCGCAGCCGGTAGAAGAGGTCCTCGCGGAAGCGCCGCGCCGCGACGGCGGCCTGGAGATCGACGTTGGTGGCGGCGAGCACCCGGACGTCCGCCGTTCGCGTGACTCCCTCCCCGACGCGCTCGAACGTGCGCTCCTGGAGCACCCGCAGCAGCTTGACCTGCAGCTGGGGCGGCAGATCGCCGATCTCGTCGAGGAAGAGCGTGCCCCCCTCGGCCAGCTCGAAGCGCCCGGCCCGGTCCCGCAGGGCGCCGGTGAAGGCCCCGCGCACGTGTCCGAAGAGCTCGCTCTCCAGCAGGTCCGCCGGCAGCGCCCCACAGTTGACGGCCACGAAGGGCCCCGCGGCGCGATGGGAGCGGGTGTGCAGGGCGCGGGCCACCAGCTCCTTGCCGGTGCCGCTCTCTCCCGTGATCAGCACGGTGGCGTCGTTGTCGTGCAGCAGATCGATGAGCCGGAAGATGCGCTGCATCTGGGCGGACCGGGCGATCATGCCCTCGAAGCGCGGGATGTCCGCGTCCTCCTCCTCGCCTTCGTCCCCGCGGTCGGGACGCAGCACCACGAAGACCTGGAGCGGCCCCCCATCGACCGACTCCACCCGGCCCGCGGACACAGACATGGGCATCGAGGTCCCGTCGGGGGCGTGCAGGACGGCGGCCCAGCCCTCCCGGCGGTGTCCCCCCACCACGGCGCGCCGGAACGCGCTCTGTTCGCCGAACAGCTCGTGCCCCAGCACGTCGGCGAGCCCGAGGCCGGCGACGGCGGCGGGACTCAGGCCCAGGCGGGCGACCAGGCGGGGCGAGATGCGCAGGATCCGTCCCGTGTCGTCGGCGAGGATCGCGTACCGACCCAGGGCGTGGAAGAGCCGGTCGGTCTGCTCGTCGCCACACAGGGAGGGAGCCGCCGCCTCCGAGCCGGGGTGCCGAGGCACCAGCACCTCGACCGCGCCGATGATCGTCCCGCTGTCGTCCACCAGGGTGTGGGCGGACTTGGCGATGGGGACGAGGCGCCCGTCCTTGTGGTGCAGGGTCAGGGGCACGGACTGCACGGCGCCGAACTCGAAGACGCCGCAGCCGGAGAGGCACGCCTCACAGCGCACGCCGACCACGCAGGGCAGGCCCTGGACCTCCTCCGCGCTGTAGCCCGTCAGCTGTGCGGCGCCCGGGCTCCAGCTGGTCAGGCGACGCTCGGTGTCGACCTCGAACCAGGCGATGCCAGAGAGCTGCTCGATGGTGGTCAGGAGGGTCGCGTCGTCCATGTTTCAAACCGTAGGACGAAACAGTCTGAAACACAGTCCCGATCACCGGGTCGGTCCCTCAGCGGGACGGCACGCCCCGCGTCAGCTCAGCCTGGCCAGTGCCTGCGCCGCCGACTCCGGCCGCTCCGCTGGTTCCCCGGCCAGCAGCCCCGCCAGCCGTGGGTCCTCGGCGCCGAGGAGGAACCGTCCCAGCGCGCCCACGCTGTACAGGTCCGTCGCCACCGACGGCCCGGCCCCGCGCTCTGGCGCCACGAAGCCCACCGTGCCGGCTCCGCCGAAGTCCGTCAGCCAGAACCCGTCCGCCGAAGCGAGCACGTTGCCGGGGCTGATGTCGCCGTGCAGCACGCCGCGCGCGTGGGCGTGCTCCAGGCCGGCGAGGACCGCCCGCACCGCGGCGAACGCAGTAGCCTCGCCGCGGCCCTCCCATCCGGTGAGGTTCTCCCCGTCCACCCGCTGGAGCACCACGTACGCCGTGCCTTCCTCGAACTCGTCCCAGGGGGCGGTGGTGCGACCGCAGTCCAGGGCGGCGACGATGTTCGGGTGCTCCAGCCCGCGCAGGGCCCGCGCCTGCCGGAGCACGTCTTCGCCGCCCCGCGCCAGCTTCACGGCGACGTCGCGCGGGGACCCGTGCACCGTCCACCGCCCGGCGTAGACCGTGCCCGTGGCGCCCGTGCCGAGCCAGGCCCCCAGCTCGACCCCCGGTGCGATGACCTGCATTACTCTGCTCGCCCGCCCATGCACGCCTCCGCGCCCATCGTAACTTCTCCTGCCGACGCCTCCGCCCGGCCGGGGGTGACCGTCTTGCTGTGGGCGATCCCCGCGGCCACGGCGCTCCTCGCCGGCCTGCTGCACGGCACCTTCTTCATCGACGACGCGTACATCACGTTCCGCTACGCCGAGCACCTCGCCGCCGGCCACGGCATGGTCTTCAACCCCGGTGAGCCGGTCCTGGGGACCACGACCCCTTTGTTCGCGGCGGTCCTCGCGGGTCTGAAGGTGCTCGGCGTCGCCGTTCCGACCTCGGCCCGCTGGCTGGGCCTGCTGTCCATGGCCGGCGTGGTCCTCCTCCTGCAGACCCTCGCGAGCCGCTCGATGTCCCTGCCCGTCGCCGCCGCGATGGGGCTGTGTGTCGCGCTGCACCCGGACACCGCGTTCATGGGCACGTCCGGCATGGAGACCGCGCCCAGCCTCGCCCTCGTGCTGGGGGGGCTGCTGCTGGCGCTCCAGGGTCGGTGGCTCCTGGCGGGGGGCGTCGGCGGCGCCGCGCTGCTCATGCGGCCCGATGGGGTCCTGGTGGTGGTCCTCGCCGTCGGCCTGGTGTTGCTGCGCGACCGCAAGAAGCTCTGGCAGCCCCTGGTGACGGCGGGCGCGGTGGTCGTGCCTTGGGTCCTGTACGCCAGCGCGGTGTACGGCTCGCCGCTGCCCCACTCGATCAAGGCCAAGCAGCTGATCCACGCCACGGGCCCCATCGAGGTCCTGGGGGGGCACCTGGGCTTCCTGACCCAGAACCTGTCCCTGTCGATCCTGTTCGGGCTGGGGGTGCTCGGAGTGGGGTTCGTGGTGGCCCGGCGCTCCGAGCCGCTGCTGGTGGCGCTCTGGATGGGCGCCTACATCGGGTCGCTCGCCGTGTCGGGCATCGCGCCGCAGTTCGCGTGGTACGCGACCCCCCTGACGGTCACCGGCGTGCTTCTCGCCGCCTACGGCGCCGATCAGGGGATCGCCCTGCTGCTCGAGCGAGCCCGTCCGGGCGCGCCTCCCTGGCTGCGTCCCACGGCCGCCGCCGCGGTCCTGCTCCTGACCGCCGCCATCGGCCTCGCCGACGTGAACTGGCGCAGCTTTCGGACCGACCTGGAGCATCGGGAGGCCGCGTACCTCGAGATCGGCGCGTGGATCGCCGAGCGGGCGCACCCCGGCGACGTCGTGTTCGTGGGCGAGGTCGGCGTGCTCGGCTACGTGTTGCTGGACCAGGTGGTGGTGGACAGCTCGGGCATCAACTCGCCGGAGGTCTTCGTCATGCGACGGGACGAGTTGGAGGTCCTGCGGGCGACGAAGCCGGACGAGGCGTCCCCCGAGGGCACCTGGAGGTGGGTGGCCCAGGTCATCGACGAGCTGGAGCCGAAGTACATCGTCACCAAGTACCCGTGGCTGCACATCGGCAAGATCGAGGACGACCCGTCGTTCCAGGCCCGGTACACCCGCGTCGGCCCCGACGACGTCATGCTGATCGAGTACCGCGTCTACGAGAGGCGCTGATCCATGGGGGCGCACCTGGACACGGCCAACGACGCCGCGCGCGGCCCCCGGCGGGCCGGCTGGTACGGCGCCATCTGCGTGGTGCTCGTCGCGTTCGCCCTGTTTGCGGCGGGCAGCCCGCAGATCGAGAACCCCGGGGAGCAGACCCGACTGGAGCTCGCCGCCTCCCTCGGCTTGTACGGCTCCGTCGCCATCGATCCAGTGCTGGAGACCTACGGCACCCCCTTCGACCGGGCGGTGCGCGATGGGAAGACGTACGCCGACAAGGCGCCCGGGCTGTCGTTCGTCGGTGCGCCGCTGGTGGCGACCCTGGGCCGGCTGCTCCCCAGGGCAACCGATGGTCACCTGCCCGACTACTGGCCGCTGCGGCACCTGTTGGTCCTGCTGCTCGTGGCGTTTCCGGCGGCGCTCTTTCCGTTCGTCGCGCTCCGCCGGTATCCGGGCCTGGACGTGCGTCGCCGCGTCGCTGTCGCCACGATCTTCGCCCTGTGCACCCCGCTGCTCACCTACGGGGTCGTGCTCCTGAGTCACGTGCCCGGCGGCCTGCTGGCGGTGCTCTCGTTCGTCCTGCTGGTGCGCCCGGGTCGGCGGGACCCGGTTCCCACGGCGGCCGCCGCGTTCTGGGGCGGCATGGCCCTCGCGGGGGCGGTGACGGTGGAGTACCCGACCGCGCTCTTCGGCCTGGTCCTCTTTCCGACGATGCTGCTGCGTCGGGTCCCGGTGCGGGCCCTGTCCGGCTTCGCCCTGGGCTGCGCGGTGGGGATCCTGCCGTGCCTGCTCTACCACCAGGTGGCCTTCGGGGCGCCGTGGGCCACGGGCTACTCGTTCAAGTCCGACTCGTGGCACGCGATCGTGCACCACACGGGGATGCTGGGGGTGTCGCTGCCGTCGGCGGAGCGCCTGTGGGGGGTCTTCGGGAGCGCGCGGCGGGGCATGTTCTTCTACTGCCCGCTGCTGCTGCTGGTCCCGGTCGGTCTGTGGCGGATGGAGAGGTTGCATCGAGGCAGCGCGCTGCCGTTTGTCGGGTTGACGCTGGTCTACGCCTTCTTCGCGGGGGGCTTTGTGGACTGGATGGCCGGCTGGTCCGCCGCGGCGCGCCATCTGGTGCCGTGGATGATGCTGTCGGTCTTTCCCGTGGCGGCGGGCGTGGAGTACGTGGCGAATCGACCGCGGGGGCGGTGGTTGCTGGTGCCGCTCGTGGCGCTCTCCCTCGTGGGCGCGTTGCTCAGCCTCAGCTTCACGCCGTGGTTCCCCGAGCACTACGGCTCGCCGTTCGGTCAGCTGGTGCTGCCGATGTTGTCGCAGGGATTCGCTGCGCCCACGCTGCTCGCGTCCGCGGACCTGACCGCGCGCCCGTTCGCGTTGGCGGCCACAGCGCTCTTCATCGGCGCCGCGGCGGTGCACGCGGTGGCGGCGCTGGTGCCGACCGGCAAGGCAAGGGCGCTTGCGGCAGTGCTGGCGGTGGCGGTGCTGCAGATCGGGGTGCTGTGGGCGACGGCGGCGCCCCTGAGCCACGAGGACCGCAAGGTGCAGAGCCAGGTCCTGGAGCGCCTCGGGTACGACCAGCCGGACCGGGAGGCCCGGGGAGTGCACGTGCCGCCCTGGTAGGCACCGACTTCAGTGGCATCCGGGCACCGCGCAAGGGGCCGGGCACTCCAGAGGCCACCCCGTTGCGGCCGGCTCCGATCTGCGGCCCGGCTACCGATCCGCCGGCTCCCCCGCCGGGTGCGCCTTCCACAGCTGCAGGAACAGGTCCTCCACCAGCAGCTCGAACCGCACGTGCTCCCGCTCCTCGAGCCGCTGCCGCAGCAGCACGTTCGGGCCCAACAAGAAGATGTCCCCGTCGTGGTCGGCCAGCACGTAGGCGCGCTCGTCCTCGATCCTGAGGAACTGCATCTTCGTGCCGGGGTCGAGCCGGGCGCTCAGCGCGAGCAGGTTTCCGGGGCTGTGGATCTCGATGCCGCCCACCAGCAGCGGTCGGTCCGACGCGTTGATGATCCGCGCGACCTCCGGCAACGAGTAGCTGACCCCCTTGGTCCAGACCGACTCCTGCCGCGCGTTGTGCCAGCAGCTCGCGACCATCACCGCGAACACCGCCGCAGCGAGCCCCGCCGCCACCCTCGGCCGCCGCTGGGGCGCCCCCAGCAGCCACGCCACCGCCACCAACAGCATCAGCAGCGACGGCGTCAGGTACCGCGTGGACAGCGAGCGGATCCCCCCGAACAGCAGGTCCGGCACGAGGTGGATCGCCGTCGGCAGGATCAGCACGCACAGGATCAGCAGGACGCGCTCCGTCGGCGCCTCGCGAACCAGGGCCGCCACCGCCCACACGCCCAGCGCGACCGCTCCGAGCACGCCGACCCACGCCGGTGCGGTCTCGAGATCCGCCCAGAAGTCGATGAAGGGCCGGCTGAGGTTGAGGGCCAGGATCCGCAACAGGGAGCTCGTGGGGATGACGATCTCCTTGCTCCACCGCATCGACACCGCGAAGGTCTCGTAGTTGCGGGCCAGGTTGAGGGCCCAGGGCAGGAAGCCCAGCGCGCTGATCGCCAGCGTGCCCGCCGCGCTGAGGGAGACCCGGTTGGGCCGCCCGCGCTCCCGCAGGATGATGAACAGGACCTGCCCCAGGATCACCGCCGCCGACGAGAACGACGTGTACAGGCTCAGGACCGTCAGCAGGCCGTAGCCGGCCCAGCTCGCTGCCGGGATCTTCCCCGGCGAGGCCTCCGTCCGGCGGATGGCGGCAAGCAGGGCCGCGTTGGACGCGAGGATCACGGTCGCCCAGAGCGAGTACTCCCGCGCTTCCTGGGCGTACAGGACGAAGAACGGCGACACCGCCAACGCCGCCGTCCCCGTCCAGGCGACCCGCCGGGACATGGAGAGCTCCCAGCACAGCCCGTACATGGCGAACAGCCCGAGCAGGCTCGCCAGCACCGAGAGCATCCGGAGCCGCCCGATCCCCTCCCCGACCAGGCGCACCCAGGACGCGGCGAGCAGGTAGTACGTCGGCGGGTGCTGCGGATCGTGCCTGGCGAGCTCCTGCACCGCGTCCAGCACGCTTCGGCCCCGATCCAGCCTCTGGAAGCGCGTGACGTCAGCGACGTCGAGCACCTCGCCCGTGTACAGCGCCGCCTTCCACTCGCTGATCGAGTACCCGGCGGCCATGTGCACCGTGGCGATCTCGTCGTGCCAGAGCAGCTTCTCGCCGAGGTGGGACACGCGGAACCACCCGCCGAGGACCAGCAGCGCGGACAGCAGAAACAGGGTCGCGACGGGCGCGCGCAGGCTGGGACGGGGGGTCACGGGAGGTGCTCGGGGCGCTGGCCAGCGAAGTGTGGAAGAGTGCGGCCCGGCGTCCGATCCAGATGATCGGGCCACCCCGGGTCAGCGATGGACAACGAGACGATACGGCGGATCGATCGCGTCATGGGCTCGGCGCTCTGCTTCACGCTCACGGCCCACCGACGCGCCGCCGACGTCCGCACCGCCCGTTCGCAGTCCAGCGCGGGCCCCGTCCGCAAGGTCCTGTTCCTCAAGCTGATCGAGCAGGGCGCGACCGTCCTGGCGGCGCCGGCCCTGCAGCTGGCGGTGCAGCGGTACGGCCGGGACAACGTCTACTTCTGCGTGTTTCCCGAGAACCGCGCCATCCTGGACCTGCTCGACATCCTCCCGAAGGACAACGTCATCGAGCTGCGCCACGGTGACCTGAGGACCTTCGGCCTGGACGCGGCCGCCGCCCTGCGACGCATGCGCAGCGAGGGCATCGACGCGATCATCGACATGGAGTTCCTCACGCGCGCGCCCGCCATCCTGGGCTACCTCAGCGGCGCCTCGAAGCGCGTCGGGCTGCACCGGTTCGAGGAGGAGGGCCCGTACCGCGGCGACCTGCTGACCCATCGCGTCCAGTACAACCCGTACCTGCACACCTCGGAGGCCTACCTGCAGCTGGTGCAGGCCCTGGACGACGACCCGGCCGCCGTGCCCCTCCTCAAGCGGGCCGTGCGGCAGGCCCCCCTGGATCCACCGCGCTTCCTCGCCACCGACGCCGACCGGGCGCGGGTCCAGGGGCTGCTGGAGCAGGAGAACGGTGGCCCGCTCCCCGGCCCCGTCGTCCTGCTCAACCCCAACACGGGGGACCTGCTGCCCACTCGCATGTGGCGCACCGAGCGCTTCGTGGAGCTCGGCCAGCGGATCCTCGCCGAGCACCCCACGGTCACCCTCGCGCTGACGGGGGCGCCGTCGGAGAAGGACGGGGCGGAAGACGTGCGCCGCCGGATCGGTGGATCCCGGGTGCTCTGCATGGCCGGCCGCACGAGCCTGCGGGACGTCCTGGTGCTCTACACGCTCTCCGAGGTGCTCGTGACGAACGACAGCGGCCCCGGACACTTCGCGTCGATGACTGACATCGACAACATCGTGCTCTTCGGACCCGAGACCCCGCAGCGCTTCGGGCCTCTGGGGGCCCACGCCCACGTGCTCTGGGCGAAGCTGGCCTGCAGCCCCTGCGTCAACGTCTACAACCACCGCTTCAGCGCCTGCACGGACAACACCTGCATGCAGGAGATCACGGTCGACCAGGTCTTCGCGCAGGTGCAGACCTGTCTGCGCGGGCGGGGGCTGACGGCCACGGGAACGCAACGGAGCGCGGGATGATCCTGGTCACTGGCGGCGCTGGCTTCATCGGCAGCAACCTCGTCGCGGGGCTCAATGCGCGGGGTCGCGACGACATCTGGGTGGTCGACGACCTCGAGCAGGGTGACAAGTTCGCCAACCTCGCGGCCGCGCAGATCGCTGACTACACCGACCGGGACGACTTCGCCGAGCTGATGGCGCGGCGCGACGGCTCGCTGGACGGCATCGAGGCGATCCTGCACCAGGGCGCCTGCTCGGACACCACCGTGCACGACGGCCGACTCATGATGCGGACCAACTACAGCTTCTCGAAGGCGCTGTTGGAGCTCGCGTTGGAGCGGGGCATTCCGCTGGTCTACGCATCGTCCGCGGCGGTGTACGGAGGAAGCGACCGGTTCGTGGAGGAGCCCGCGTGCGAGGCGCCCCTGAACGTGTATGGCTACAGCAAGCTGCTCTTCGACCAGCACGTGCGCCGGGTCCTGCCGTCGGCGGCCAGCCAGATCGTGGGCCTGCGCTACTTCAACGTCTACGGACCCCAGGAGCAGCACAAGGGGCCCATGGCCAGCGTGGCCTGGCAGTTCCGCAACCAGCTGCTCGATAGCGGACGCGTGCGGCTGTTCGAGGGCACCGACGGGTACGGCGACGGCGAACAGCGCCGGGACTTCGTCTTCGTGGGCGACGTGGTGGACGTGAACCTGTGGTTCCTGGACCACCCGGACCGCTCCGGGATCTTCAACGTGGGCACGGGGGTCGCGAGCACGTTCAACGCGCTGGCGCGGGCCGTCGTCCGGTTCCACGGGCGGGGCGAGCTGGAGTACGTGCCCTTTCCCGAGTCCCTGGTGGGGCGCTACCAGAGCAACACCCAGGCAGACATCGGGCGCCTGCGGGCCGCGGGCTACGACGGGACGTTTCGCTCCGTGGAGCAGGGCGTGGCCGCGTACCTCGGGGTGATCGACGACGGACAGGCCGGCGGGTGACGGTCCAGCACGTGATCCTCGACCGCGACGGTGTGCTCAACGTCGAGGCGACGGGGGGCTGGGTGCTGCGGGTGCAGGACTGGCGTTGGCAGGAGGCCGCGCTGGAGGCGCTGGCGATCCTCAGCCCGGGTCGAACACTGTCGGTGGCCACCAACCAGAGCTGCATCGGGCGGGGCCTGGTGGACGCGGCCGTGATCGAGGCGGTGCACACGCGCATGTGCGCGGAAGCTGCCGCTGGGGGCGCGCCCTTCGCCGGCGTGCATTGCTGCGCACACTCCCCAGAGGAGGGATGTCGGTGCCGGAAGCCGGAGCCTGGGCTGCTGCTGCAGGCGGTCGGCGCATCGGGCATCCCACCGGAGCACACCGTGTTCGTCGGGGACTCGGAAGGGGATCTGCAAGCCGCTCGCCGCGCGGAGGTCACGCCGGTCCTGGTGCGCACGGGCAAGGGACGGGACACCGAGTCCTCATCGGCGGCAACCGGCGTCGCGGTGTTTGACGACCTGCTCTCGTTCGCCCATTTTCTGCGCCGCGGGGGGACTCTCAGCCCTTCGGCCGGCAGGGTGGGCACGCAGTGAGCATCGACGAGATCTTCGAAGAGCACCGACGGGTCGTAGCCGACAGCGCCGCAGTGTTGCCTTCTGTCGTCCGGGAGGCCGCGGAGCTGATCGGTGCCTGCCTCGCCGCGGGGAACAAGGTGCTCGTCTGCGGGAACGGCGGCAGCGCGGCCGACGCCCAGCACTTCGCCGCCGAGCTGGTGGGCCGCTTCGAGATCGACCGGCGTGCCCTCGCGGCGCTGGCGTTGACCACCGACAGCTCCTCGCTCACGGCGATCGCCAACGACCTCGGCTTCGCGCGGGTGTTCTCGCGGCAGGTGGACGCGCTGGCGCGGCCTGGCGACGTGTTGGTGGCGATCAGCACGAGCGGCGACTCGGAGAACGTCGTGCGCGCCGCCCAGAGCGCAAGGTTGATCGGCTGCGGGGTCGTGGGGATGACCGGCCAGGGGGGAGGCGCGCTGGCGGCGGTGTGCGATCTGCTCATCGCGGTCCCGTCGAGCGACGTGGCCCGGATCCAGGAGGTGCACAGCCTCTGCCTGCATGCGCTGTGCGCGGCGGTCGAGCAGGCCCTGCCGAAGGGCGAGACCTGATGCACCGCATCGACGTCGGCGAGCTCCTGCCGATCCTGCAGGGCTTTCGCGGCGCCCGGGTCTGGGTCGCCGGCGACCTGATGCTCGATGAGTACGTCGAGGGCACGGTCAGCCGCATCTCGCCCGAAGCGCCCGTGCCGGTGATCAAGGTCGAGCGGCGGCGGCACTGCCTCGGCGGCGCGGGGAACGTCGGGCACTGCCTGGCGGCCCTCGGGGCTCGGGTCCAGCTCTGCGGAGTCGTGGGCACGGACGCGGCAGGGGGCAAGCTCCTGGACGCGTGCGCCGAGGCGGGCATCGACGCCTCCGCCGTGGGCCAGAAGGCCCAGTGGTCCACCACCTGCAAGCTCCGGGTGGTCGCTCAACACCAGCAGCTGCTGCGGATGGACTGGGAGGACGTGCAGCCGGTCCCGGACGCGGACGCGGGCTCGCTGATCGATTTGCTGAGGGCCGGGCCGCGCCCCGACGCGATCGTGCTCAGCGACTACGCGAAGGGGTTCCTGACGCCTTGGGTCGCGCGCCAGCTGATCGATCTGGGCCATGAGCTCGGCGTGCCGGTCCTGGTGGATCCGAAGGTGGACGATCTCGGGGTGTTCCGGGGGGCGACGGTGGTCACGCCGAACCTGCGGGAGTTCGCCACGGTGGCCGGGGGGACGATCCCGGATGTGCACACCCAGCAGTTCGCAGATCTGGTGTGCAGGCACCGGGACGAAGCGGGGCTGGGCGCGCTGCTGGTGACCCTGGGGGACCGGGGGATCCTCGTCTGTGCGAAGGGCGGTGAGGCGGTGGCGATCGAGTCCACCACCCGCGATGTGTACGACGTGACCGGCGCGGGCGACACGCTGATCGCGGCGCTCGCCCTGGGCCTGGCCGTGGGCGCGGACCTGGTGACGGCGGCCCGGATCGCCAACACCGCGGCGGGCCTCGCGGTGGGCCAGTTCGGCACGGCGACAGTGACGCTCGACCTGCTGGTCCGCGACCTGCGCCGCCGTCCCCTGAACGCCACCCTCGCCGAGGACGAGCTGAAGCACCAGCTCGCGGTCTGGCGGCTTCAGGGCAAGCGGGTGGTGTTCACCAACGGGTGCTTCGACGTGCTGCACGCCGGCCACCTCGCGCTGCTGCGCAAGGCCGCCACGTTGGGCGATGTGCTGGTGGTGGGCATCAACGACGACGCCTCGGTGCGCAGGCTCAAGGGCGACAGCCGCCCGTTCACGCCCCAGGACGAGCGCTGCGCGTTGGTGGGCGCGCTGGACTGCGTGGACGCGGTGACGCTGTTCTCCGAAGACACGCCCCTGCGCCTGATCGAGCTGGTGCAGCCCGCGGTCCTGGTCAAGGGGGCGGACTACGCCAACAAGGTCGTCGTGGGGCGCGAGGCCGTGGAGGCCGCCGGCGGCGTGGTGGTGCTGGTGGAGCTGGTCGAGGAGCGGTCGACGACGCGGCTGATCGAGAAGGCCCGCGAGCAGGGGTAGCGGGCGGGCGGGCCCAGCGGCGTTGCTTCCGCCGGGCCCGCGTCCGGTGCTCTGTCAGTTCAGGTCGACCTCGAAGCTGGTGATCCCGCCTCCGGTGCCCGTCGTGCCCAGGCTCAGCCAGTCGGCTCCGTCCAGGGCGCTGATGGGCTCGGTCACGGGATCGACGGTGCCCAGGCCGATGTAGACCTCGTACTCGTCGTCGCGCACGGTGCTGACGTTGCTGCAGTCCGAGGGGCCGAGCTCATAGACGGTGATCGTGTCCCCGTCGGCGATCGCGACGTCACCGAAGTCGAAGATCACCCAGCCCTGCGCGCCCAGCGTCGAGTCGCCGCCGCCGAGCGAGTAGAACCGCGCGTCGCCGGACGCGTCGTCCGAGAGCACGCAGGACCCGTCGCCGTTGAACGCGTCGGGAGCGCCCAGGGCGGTCGCCCCGTCCGCGTTGGCGTTGTCGGCCGCGCCCCACTCGCCGTCCTCGGCGAAGTAGTCGGTCGCGCTGACCGTGCCGCCGGCCTGGGCGATCTCCACGGCGTCGATGTCCGGTCCGGGCGTGTTGTTGTCGATGTCGATCTGGGTCGCGGTCCGGGACCGCACGGCGACGTAGCGGTAGGTAGGCGCGCCGCAGGCGAGGCTGATGTCGAAGGTGTCCGCCGCGCCCTCGTAGCCGTCCACGACGAAGTAGTAGGTCGAGCCCGCGGTCGCCTCGAAGGTGACCTCTTCCTGGCCCGTGTCCTGGCTGGCGCCGACGCAGTTCCCGTCGTCGCAGGCCGCGCCGTTCGCGCCGAGCACGATGAGGTCGAGGTCCTCGGTGGTCGGGGTCATGCGGACGGTGACCGACTCGGTCGCTGCGGCGGTGAACGAGTAGAAGGCCTCAGGGCCGGTGGTGTCGAAGTCCGTGCAGGTCCACGTGGTGGCCTGGTTGGTGCCGCCGACGGTCGTGCCCGCGATGGTGCTGCCGCAGGTCAGGGCGGCGGCGCTGGAGCAGTCGACCCCGGTGGAGTCGTCGTCGTCGCCGGCGCTGTCGTCGTCGTCGGCGCTGTCGTCGTCATCGGGGATCAAGGTACAGGCGGTCGCCGCCGCGTAGCAGGTGGCGAGTCCGAGGGCGATCAGGAGACGAGTGTTCATGCGTGGTTCCTCCGTGGCAGCGGGACGCTAGCCGAGCAACGGGTCGCCGTCGTGGGTACTTACGAGGACTTATCGAAGGGACTGTGCTCAGATCGCGCCAACCGACCGCCGTGGCCCTTCCTGGAGTCCGAAATGACCCGACTGATGTCCGTTCTTGCTGCTGCGATTCTGCTGGCGCCCCTGGGCTGTGGTCGGTCCGCCGACACTCCGCCGCCGGCGCCCGAGGTCACGCCGGCCCCCGAGGTGACGCCCGCGCCGGAGGTCGATCTCGACGCCGAGGAGGGCGACTCCGCGGGTCCGGACGAAGACGAGGACGAGCCGGAGACGGACGCCACCCCCGCCGCCGCCAAGAAGCCTGCTCCGGGCACGGCGCCAGCTGGCAACACGCGCAGCGGTGGCAAGAAGATCGGCGGCCAGGACGCCGGCACCAACAAGAAGGTCGGCTCTGTCGACAGCACGCCGGCCCCGAAGGGGACGAGCACCTCCACGAGCGGCAAGGGCAAGTAGCCGGAGCGGCGGTGACGTCTCGGGCAGGCGCTCGATGGCGATGATGGTCGCGTAGACGCGGTCCCGGTGGGCGGCGACGGTGATGGGTCTCACGGCGCCTGCGACGAGCATTCCTGCACGGGGTGGTGCGAGATCGCTCGCCCTGGCGGGGGCCCGTCGCCGACCCTACCGTCCCCGCCAACCCATCGAGGACTCCGCTTGCGCCCCAATCGTCTGAATTGATGATCCGGTTCGCTCAGGTGGCTCCAGCGCCCCAACCCGGGACAGTTTTCGTCCTGGGCCCGGTGGATGATGGCGAGGTCCCTCACGGAGTGCGCCTTGACCTCCCCAGCCCCAGCACCGACGAGCTTCCTGGACTTCGTCCGTCGCTTCTCCACGACCAACGCCTGCATCGAGTTCCTGGCTTCGTGGCGCTGGCCCGATGGGTTCGAGTGCCCACGGTGCGGCAGCAGCGAGTCCTGGCAGCTTCGCAGCCGCCCGACCTGGGAGTGCCGCCGGTGCGGTCGGCAGACCTCGGTGACCGCCGGCACGGTGCTTCACGGGACCCGAACGGACTTGCGGATCTGGCTGTACGCGTTGTGGGTCTTCGGCGTCCGCCACACCAGCATCTCGGCCCTCCAGCTCCAGCGTGAGACGGGGCTGCGACGCTACGAGACGGCGTGGACGATCCTGCACAAGGTCCGCGCGGTCCTCTCGGAGTCCCGGTGCGGCCACGACGCACGCAAGCGCGGTGGCTTGCCAGCGGTCACCCAGGAACACCTGCCGAAGGTTCATCTGCTGATCTCGAACCTCAAGACCTGGCTTCGCGGGACCTTCCACGGCGTCTCCGACAAGCACCTGCCCACCTACGCCCGGGAGTTCATCTACCGCTTCAACCGACGCCACCTTCGTGACGGCCAGAAGCTGTTGGGAGCCCCTCGCTGTCCTCACCCCTGTGGCTGCCTGAGGTCTCGCGCCAAGCCGC
>CALAGR010000283.1 GCA_937891735.1 uncultured Pseudomonadota bacterium
GCCGCGCAGGGGCTGGTTCCAGACCTCGTCGTCCCAGGTGCGGTCCTCGACGAAGCTCAGGTCGCGCAGGCCCAGGTAGTTGGTCAGCAGCACGTGGTAGGTGCCGGGGTTGGTGTCGGCGCACTCGGCGTCGCTGCCCGAGGGGCGGTCGTAGCCGTCGTACTCGATGTCGTCGGAGCTGGCGTCCTCGTTGCAGCGCAGCGACACGAAGCGGGAGCTGGTCTTGTCGTAGGCGAGGGTGGCCAGCGCCTTGATGTCGTTGACCTCGAAGGTCACGCCGTTGCGGGTCACCGCGTGCTGCGGCTCGGGCACGGCGATGGAGGCCGGCCCCCAGGCGTGGCAGATGCCCCACCAGGTGGGGATGCAGTACCCCTCGGTGGCGCCGTCACGGATGGCGCAGGCCTCGCCGATGGCGTCGTTGCAGGACGAGTCGTCGGTGCACGCCGTGCGGGTCGACTGGTGGTCGATGCCGTTGCTGGACGACACCGCGTCCTCGACGCCGTCGATCCCGAAGGCCTCGCCGTACTTGGCGGCGGCCGACTGGGTGGACGCTCCGCCCCACTTCACGTTGATGGAGTCCTCATAGACGGGCCAGTACGAGCCGGCCCACGGAGGCGTCGAGACGGCGCCGGTCTGGGGCAGCTCCGTCAGCCGGTACTCGAGGTCGGCGCTGAACAGGGTCGGGGAGTCCTGCTGCGTCCACTGGGACTTGTGGGCGGACTGGCCATCCACCTTGTCGGCGGTCGGCTCCTGCGGGAACACGTCGTCCGCCTCGTAGCAGCCAGTGAGGGCGGTCAGGGCGAGCAGGGAAGCGACTGTGATTCGGGCGCGCATGGCGACCTCGGGTCCCGCCGTGGTTTACAGGTCCATGTGCCTGGCGCCGGGCGGCGGGTGCCGGCGTCGGGACAGGGAATGGACCCCTGCGCCCGACAGGTCAACGAAAGCCCTGTCACACAATGAAACAAACGCATCTCTGGGGTGTCCGGCCCCCTCGCGAGCCCGCTGCTGGGCTGGGTCTGCGGCGGTCCGCCACATCCGCACAACAGGTACTGAATGAGGATTCACTCGGGTGGACCCTGCGCTGGCCGGGCCGCCGGCGCCCGACGCCCCTCATCGCGGCCAGCAGAAGACTTGAGTGGCGTTCGAGGTCGAGGAAGCCAGGAGGAGACGAGCGAGGCGCACCTCAGTGCGTCGCAGGGAGCGACGACGCCGCTGACGAAGAGATCGGGCGTCACGCAGGTCTTCCGCGGCTCGCGATCAGGTCGAAAACCAAGCCTCCGCGAGACCCTCCAGGCTCATGACCCCGGGCGACGCCGGCAGCCGGCTCAGGTACCAGCGCAGGTTGCTGTACCGGTGCAGCAGGCCCCAGGCCAGGATCCGACAGGGCGAGGCGTCGATGGGTTCGCCGTAGCCGTCCAGGAAGGCCCGCAGCAGACCGGGCTCGGCGCAGGCCACGAACAGCCCGATGGAGCCCAGCTCGTACCCCGGCGCCCCGAGCATCGCGGGCTCGAAGTCGAACAGGCCGCTGAGCCACCAGGCGCCCTGCTGCTCCTGCACCAGCAGGTGCTCGCGCATGACCTCGGTGTGCAGCAGGACCCGGCGGCCGTCGTCGGCGGGGGCCCAGCGCTCCAGGAACGGCTCGATCTGATCCAGCCAGGGCGCAACCAGCCCGCGGGAGGCCTGCCGAGCGACGGCAGAGGCGCGCTGCGTCGTCAGGAAGGCGCCCCAGTCGGTGTCCAGGGCGTCGAGGTGATCGGTGGGCAGCGCGTGCAGCTCGGCGATGGCTCGACCGGCCTGCCGCACGAGCAGGAGCTGATCCGCCGGCGGGATCCGCGGCCACACATCGGAGAGCAGCGGGCCGTGCAGGCGCGTCATGGCGACGTACCACCAGCCGTCGCGCTGGCCCGAGGCCACCAGGCGCGGCGTCGGCACGCTCAGAGCACCGTCGATGCAGGCCAGGGCGGCGGCCTCGACCCGACAGTGCCGCTCCTCGTCCGCCGGAAACAGCTTGAGGACGTGCGCGGCGCCCACGGCGAACACGGGCACGGAGCCCGAGGGGAACCGCGTGATCTGCGGCGGCAGGCCCAGGTCGGCGGCGATCCCGGTGGCCAGGGCCAGCGCGTCGTCGTCCGCGCTCACGGCCCGGACCAGATCAGGTGCACCTCGCCCGGCGAACCGCCGCCGCGCAGGTTCGTGTAGATCGAGCCCTCAGACTTCATCGTGCCCCCCAGCTTCATCGGACCGACCCCGTGACCGACCCCGACCCACAGCTTGCCCCAACGGGCCGCTCCCAACTCGCCATCCGGTGGGTGTCGGTGGGCTTCGCGCTGCTCTTCGCCCTGTCCGCGGCCGTGCAGCTCAACGATCCCGACTGGGGACCGTGGTTCGCCTTCTACGTCGCCGCCACCGCCGTCGCCGCCGTCGCCCCGCGCTGGCGTCACGGGCAGCGGACGGCCAGCGTGGCGCTGATCGTCGCGCTCCTGTGGTGCGTGGGCATCGCCATGCTCGGCGTGGAGTCGATCACCATCGCCGAGCTGTTTCACGACCTGCGCATGAAGACCCTGAACGTCGAGCGCTGGCGCGAGATGGGCGGGCTCACGATCACCGCAGCCTGGATGGCGGTGCTGACGGCGACCCTGCCGCGGGTGGGCCAACCCGGACGCTGAGGTCCGCTCATCCTGCGGAGTCCAGCATCCAGGCCGGTCACCGCGACAGCGTGCGTAGGATGGAGCGCGCGGTGCTGGGAGATCCCTCGAGGCACCCTTGAGGAGGCAAGATGGCCCGTCTGCTTTGCGCGTTCGCGCTGCTCGCCACGGGGTGCGCCCCCTCCGCGCCCGTCCCCGACGACTGGATCCAGCAGACCTGGACAATCTCGAACTGGCCGCTCCCGGAGGCCCAGCGGGCTCGCTTCAGCGTGGAGGTCAATGGGGTCTGGGTCGGCCGTACCCCCGAGGAGATCGCCGCGGAGCACCGCCGGGGGCGGCCCGCGCTCGTGTCCGTCCAGGGCCTGGCGGCCGAGGCCGAGCTGCTCGAGGAGCGCCCGGAGCTGGTGGAGGCGCTGTCTCGGGACGTGTTCGGGAACATCTCCCGGGTGCCCTGGTACGACTGGCTCGAGGAGCCGGTGTCGACGCTGTCGATCGCGCACCCGGTGTTTCAGGACTACCTCGTCGAGCAGGGGCGGGAGGCCGTAGCGGCCGGCGCCGACGGGCTGTTCATCGACGAGATCCAGACCTCGGCCCTGCTCGTGTCGCTGGAGGAGTTCGGGGCGGGGTTCGCGCCGGTCGAAGTGGCCGCGTTCCTCGAGGCCTCGGGCCACGCCACCTTCGAGGACTACGCCGCCGTTGAGCTCGGGCTGACGCCGGAGGGCGGGCTGCCGGCCTTCCTCGCGTCCACCGATGCCGCCCAGGCGAACGAACGCGCAGCTCTGTACGCGAGGTACCGGGCGTTCCAGGAGGAGCACGCCTTCGCCGCCATGAGCGCGGTGGTCGCGCGGATCCGCGCCGACGCGACCGCGGAGGGCTCGTCCATCGCGGTGGGCGCCAACCTCGCCGGACTGGGAGCGCTGACGGACTGGTCGCCGCTGACGGCGCCCATCTGGCAGGACAGCATGGACTTCATCGTCTTCGAGCACGACCCGCCCACGCTGCAAGCCGCCTTCGCGCCGTACTACCAGCTGGGCAAGGCGACGCTGCCGGGGATGGTGGCGGCCATGCCGGGGCTCACCCTGTCGGACACCCTCAACGCCGGCGGTGGCCACGCCGGGTGGCTGCAGATGGCCTACGCCGAAGCGCTCGCGTACGAGGGCAACTGGGCGGTGTCGTACTGGACCGAGGAGATGGGCTGGGCAACGAACGCCCTGCTCCCCGAGGGCCTGCGCGCGAGCATGCGCTTCGTCACCGACCACAAGGACCTCTTCGACGGCGCCCGACCACCCCAGGCCGTGGGCCTGCGGTACCCCAACGCCGAGGTGCTCGCGGATCCGTCGGTGCACGCCGCCTGGGTAGCCACCGCCGAGGCGCTGCTCGCGGCGCACGTGCCCTTCGACGTCCTGTACTCCGGGGACGCGCGCTTCGTCGCCACGGAGCCGGACGTCGCGCCCTACGCGTTGGTGCTGGCCCCGGGGGATCCCGTGCCGGCGGACGCCCCGGGGGCCATCGAGACGGCGGACCTGGTGTTCGCCACGAGCTATCTGCGGGACGGCCAACCAGGCCCGGTGCTCCACCTGGTGAACCGCGGCTACGACGAGGCGACGGACGCAGTACCGCGAATCACCGAGCTCTCCGTGTCGCTCCCGGCCGACGTGGGCTGGCCGGCCACGGGGGAGGCGCGCGTGCTGGCGCCGGGTACGGACGACCGCTCGATCTCCTGGACCCTGGACGGCGGGCGGCTCCGGCTCACCGTGCCGCAGCTCGACAGCTGGGCGGTGGTCGTCATCAGCCTGTAGTCCAGGCGCCGATCGCAGGTCCTCCGCCCGCCGAAGCAGTATCCTGACCCGGTGACCGCAGACCTCTCCTCCTTCCTCGCCCCGAACCGCTTCGTGGACAGCGACCACCCCGCGGTCATCGCGTACGCCCGCGCGCACAGCGTCCCCGGGGCCGAGCCAATCGACAACGCCGTGGCGCTCTACCTCGCGGTGCGCGACGGGTTCCGGTACAGCCCCTGGCAGGTGCACACCACGCCCGAGGCCTACCAGGCCAGCGCCGTGCTCGCCCGGGAGCGCCCCGAGGGCCACTGCATCGACAAGGCCGTCCTGCTCGCCGCCGCGTCCCGGGTGCTGCAGATCCCCAGCCGCCTGCACTTCGCCATCGTGCGCAACCACATCGGCACCGAGGAACTGGAGCAGCAGCTCGGCACGGATCTGCTCGTGTTTCACGGCTACGTCGAGCTGCACCTGCAGGGCCAGTGGGTCAGCGCGACCCCCGCCTTCAACGCCGCGCTGTGTGCACACCTGGGGGTGGATCCCCTGGAGTTCGACGGGCGCAGCGACTCGATCTTCCAGCAGTTCGACAAGGCCGGCGGGCGGTTCATGGAGTACCTGCACGACTACGGCGGCTTCTCCGACATCCCCTTCGATCTCATGATCTCCGAGTGGCAGAAGCACTACCCGGGGTTCATGCGCGCCGGCCGCTGGCCCTCCCCGGGAGCGAGCGCCACCTGAGCCCCCGGTTCAGCGTCCCAGCAGGCCCGCCAGCACCTCGACCCCCCGCAGCACCACGTCGGGACGCGCCCCGGTGAAGCACAGCCGCACGAACGTGCCGTAGCTGGCGCCGCAGGACGTGCCCGGCACGATCACCAGGTTGCGGTCGATGCAGTCGATGAGGAAGCCCCGCAGGCCCCGCTCGTCCAGGTGCTCCGCCACGTCCAGGAACAGGAACGTGCCGCCTTCGGGGGGAGCCACCCCGAGCCGCTCCGCCGCGCGGTCCCCCGCCACCTGGTACGCCGTCCGGCACGCCTGCAGCCAGTCCGCGCCTCGCTCCAGCACCTCGGCCCCGGCCAGCTGCGACACCGTGGGCGCGCTGTAGAACGTGTGGGTGCTGATCTTGCGGACCTGGGCCGTGTGGTGCGGATCCTGCGGCCCGATGAAGAACCCGCAGCGGTTGCCGGCCATCGCCCAGGCCTTGCTGAAGCTGTGCACCTCGAAGGTGCGCTCCGGCGCCAGCTCCCGCAGAGGCACATCGGGCCGGGCGTAGGCGTGGTGCTCGTAGACCGCGTCGCTCCAGATCCACAGGTCGTGAGCCCGGGCGGCGTCCACCAGACCGAGCAGCTCCGCCTCGCGCAGCACCATCCCCGTGGGGTTGTTGGGCGAGTTGACGTAGATCGCCACGGTCCGGTCCGTGATGGCCGACGCCACCCGGTCGGCCACCGCCCGCCGCGCCTCGGCCGGCGGCAGGTCGCGATCGAGCTCCAGGTACAGATCGAGCTCCCGCGGCACCCCGCGGCAGGTGCGCACGACGCCCTTGATGAGGGGCCAGTACGGCGCGCAGATCAGCACCTCGTCCCCCGGGCTCACCAGGGCCGAGCAGATGGCGCCGAGGGCCCCCGTGGCCCCGGTGGTCACGAGGAGCCGCGCCCGCTCGACCCCATACGTCTCCTGCAACGCGTCGAGCAGCCGGGGGTGCCCCTGGGGCTGGGCATAGCGGTTCAGGCCCCCGTGCTCGGCGTGCCTGATGTCCTCGGTGCGCGCGCCCGGGGGCGGCTCCAGCCACGAGTCCCCCACGTGCAGCGCGAACACTTCGCCCTGCAGGCCCGCGATGCGGGACGAAAGCTCGCTGAACAGGCTGCCAGTCAGGTGATCGAGGGCCGGAGCGAGTCGGGGATGGCGCGGCATGGGAGCGATGGTACTCGGCGCTGCTACCGTCCCTCGATGCTCGCTTCCGGCACGATCCTCGAAGGCCGCTACGAACTCGGCGCACCCCTGGGCGAAGGGGGCATGGCCATCGTGTACGCCGCCCGGCACCTCGTCCTCGATCTGCCCGTCGCCATCAAGGTCCTCGACCCGATCCTCGCCCGGGACGCGTCCACCCGGCGCCGGTTCCTGGAGGAGGCGCGCACCCTCGCGCGGTTCCAGCACCGGGGCGTGGTGCGCGTGGCCGACACGGTCGTGGACACGGACCAGGGCGTGGCGGGCTTCGTCATGGAGCTGCTGCCGGGCCGCACCCTCTCCAAGGAGCTGGAGCTGCACGGCCAGCTCGACGGTCCGCGCGCGGTCTCCCTGATCGCGGAGCTGCTCGACGCGCTGCACTACTGCCACCGGCGGGGCGTCATCCACCGGGACATAAAGCCCTCCAACGTCTTCGTGTGCGCGGACGACGACACGGACTGGCGCATCAAGCTGATGGACTTCGGCATCGCGCGCATCGAGGGCAGCCGCAAGACGAGCACCGGCGCGACCCTGGGCACGTCGGGCTACATGAGCCCCGAGCAGATCATCTCGCCGCGGGACGTGGACCCGCGCAGCGACCTCTTCAGCGTCGGCACCCTGCTGTACGAGGTGGTCACGGGGACGCAGCCGTTCGAGTGCGACACCGACTTCGCGACCGCGCAGCGCATCGTGCAGACCGAGTACGTCGATCCCCGCCAGCGCGGCCGGCGGATCCCCGAGGGCCTCGCGGCGAGCATCGACAGGGCACTGCAGAAGGACCCCGGGGCGCGATACGCCACCGCCGCCCAGATGGCCGACGCGCTGCGCCAGTCCGCCTCCAGCTCGGAGATGCCGTTCCTTCGACCCGACGTGGTGCTGCCGTCCGGAGCCGGCCGGGGCATCGACCGGGGGTGGCTGATGGCCCAGGTGGACACCTTCCTGCGGCCCCTGGGCGACGGGCGGGTGTACATCGCCCCGGACATCCCCCCGGACAAGCTCCGCAAGGCCCGCAACGGGATCCTGGGGACCCTGGGGCCGAGCGAGGAAGTGCTCGTCCTGTACGACGACACGCTGTTCGGAGGCTGCAAGGACGGCTTCGCCCTCACCCCCACGCGCTTCCTCTACAAGGACCTGTGGGAGGACGCCGGAGCCTTCCCGTACAACGGCATCGGCTCGCTGGAGGTGGTGTCCGACGCCGCTGGCTGCAAGGTGCACATCGGGGGCGTGTCCACCGCGGCGATGACCGTCTGCGACGACAAGGAGGCGCTGGCGAACGCCCTGGTCGAGCTGCTGCGACACGCCGCCGACCGCGCCCGCTGAGCTCAAGGAGGCCCCATGAGTCCGATCGACGTGACCCTCCTGCGCTCCGCCCTGCTCTCGGCGGTCTGCGTGGCCCTCGCCCTCCCCGGCGTGGCCCGCGCGGACACGACCACCGTGTCCACCACCCGCGAGCTCGCTCGCCTCGCCCGCAAGAGCAAGCTCTCCGGGTCCTGGGTGATCGACGTGCCCGGCGTGCACACGATCTCGCTGCCGAAGCTGCAGCGGGTACAGGGCCGACTCGACTTCGCCACCCGCGGCCTGCGCGCCGTGGAGCTGCCCGCCCTGCAGGAGGTGGGCTCGGACCTGTTCGTGGGCTGCGACGCGCCGCCGAGGCAGGAGTGGGAGCGCCTGGGGCCCATCCGGCCCCTCGAGCAGGTGCCGGCGCCGTCCCGGGGCTTCGAGTTCGAGCCGACCCCTGCGCCGAGTCCGGCGTCCGCTGCTTCGCCCTCCGCGCCGTCGGGCGCGCTGTCCCTGCCCGCCCTGACGCGCGTGGGGGGTGGGTTCGCGGTGTGCTCGCCGGATCTGGGCACCATCGACGCGCCGGCGCTGACGGAGGTGGGCACGGACCTGCAGCTGTTCGCAGGCTCCTCGTGGAGTCGGGTGGACCTGTCCGGGGTGGCCCGGGTGCGCAGCCGCGTGTTCGTCTGGCTCGCCGACCCGGATCTGACGCTGGATCTGTCCGGCCTGACCGCGGTGGACGGCTCCACCCAGCTCGGCGGCGTGGGCACGCTGCGCGCGGATCTGGGGGCTCTGGTGAACACCGCCGCGCTGATCATCACGGGCTCCCGCGCCACGGCGGGGGACGGTCCGCCGGCGCCCCGGCCGTCCCTGAGCGTGCCCGACCTGAGGCTGGACTCGCTCGAGCGGGCGAGCCAGATGATCGCGCTGCGCACGGTCGCAGACCTCGGCGTGCTCTCGCTGCCGAACCTGACCAGAACGGATCGGCTGACGCTGCACGATCTCCCCGGGTTGACGGACGTGTCGGCCCCGACCCTGGCCCAGGTGGCGGGCGACGTGACGCTGAGCGCGCTGCCCTCCCTGAGCACCCCGCCGCTGCTGGGGCTCACCATGATCGGCGGCGACCTGCAGATCGCGCAGCTGCCGGGGCCGAGCCTGGAGCTGCCCTCCATCGAAGCGGTCAGCGGATCCGTGACCGTCTCGGAGCTCCGGTCCGTGCGGGTGCTCCAGCTGCCCCGGCTGCGCACGGCCGGCGCGGTGCGCATCACCGGCGCGGGGTTGATCGAGCTGCTGGAGTTCGCGGCGCTGGAGGAGGTGCGTGGCCCCTTCGTCATCGAAGGCGACCTCGAGCAGACCACGGGGGGCGCGCTCGCGGTGTTGAGCGCTCCCCGGCTGCGCGTGATCCTGGGGGACGACGAGCAGGGTCTGCGCATCGCCCAGGCGACCCTGTCCAGCGTGCGGCTGCCGGCCCTGGAGCGCATCGCGGGACCGCTCGTGCTCGTCGATCTTCCCGACCTCACCGAGCTGCTCCTGCCGCGTCTGCAGGAGGTCGCGGGGCGCGCGCTGGTGGGCGGCGCTCCGGGCCTGACCGCCTTGAGCCTGCCTGGCCTGGTGCGCGCCGACGGGCTGGAGCTGGCGGCGATGCCCGGGCTGGCGCGGCTGTTCGCGCCACGTCTGAAGACCGAGCTCAAGCAGTCCGGTGGCACCCGGATCGCCCGGGTGGAGATGCCCGCCTCGGAGCGCTAACGCCTGCGCCGCAGCAGCCCGGACGGCAGCAGCAGCCCCAGGATCGCGAACGATCTGGACGAGGAGCCTCCGCAGGTGCAGCCGGCGCCGCTGTCGTCGTCGTCTACCGGCCGCTCGGCGCGGGTGAACCCCAGCTCGTAGTCGGCGCCCCCGTCCGAGAGCCCCAGGACGCCCACCACCTCGCCCGACACCACCTCGATGACGTCCCCCTGCCCCCCCGCGCCCACCGCGATGGCGCGCTCCTCCGGGTCGGGCGTCACCAGGACGATCGTGCCGGCGGAGGGCACGCGGAAGTAGTCGGCGCCGAGCAGCGCGATCCGGCCCTGCACCCCATCCACCAGGGTCTCGGACACCACCGGCTCGTAGATCGACGCCTCCCGGAGGTCCTCGCCGGCCATCGCGGCGACGAAGCCTCCCCACAGCGCGTCCACCGACAGGCCCGTGGACTCCTCCAGCAAGGTGTCCCACGTCGCGTCCGCGCGGTCCTCCGAGCGCTCCCAGACCGCCCGCATGCCGCCGGCCCCGGTGACGTGCTCCTCCAGGTACGCGTTGAGCAGGAACATCCCGTACTGGTGGCTCTGCTCCACCGAGTCGAAGCGCAGCCCGGGCGCCAGGCTGTAGTAGGGCGCCGACCAGGCGTACGCATCCAGCTCCGGCTGGGCGAGCTCGCTGGCCCACTCCGCGGAGGCCTCCCAGTACCAGGACTCCCCGTCCTGCGCGCTGTACACGCCGCGCATGCGGTACTGGATCGCGTGGTGCAGCTCGTGCCCCGCCAGGGCCCGGAAGAACTGCGGGTTGGCCGCGCTGTCGGGGTGCAGGTAGATGATCGGCACGCCCTCGGGGTAGTCGTCGACGGGATACTCCGCCGTCAGCCCGGTGGCCACGATGGACGCGTCGATGAACACGGGCAGCAGGTACGCGTCCGCGCTGACCGGCTGCACCCAGCCCCGCTCGACGATGAGGGCCTGCCAGGACGCCTCCAGCGCCTCCCCCGCGACCCCCGCCATCTCCGTGTCGCCTACATCCGGCTGCCACTGGATGGTGAAGTTCTTCGTGTCCAGGCGCCCGTCGAGGGGAGCGAAGAGCAACCCCTTGTCGTTCGTTCGGCCCGGCGCGGTCATGGGGGTGTGGGCCGGCAGGACCAGCTCGCCCCGCAGGGCCGCCGGGGTGCCGCACACCGGGCCCGGAGCGGCCTGGGCGACGCCAGCGAGGAGCCAGCTTCCGACGACGGCGAGGACCAGGGCGTGCTTGCGTGGCATCGTGCTCCTCGACGTGAGCCCAAACGCTATCAGACGAGCCGCCGTCCTCGCCCTGACCCTCACCGTGGGGGCCTGCGCGGCGCCCGTGGACGACGACGACTCGGGCGACGACGACGAAATCACCGCCGAGCCCCTCGCCCGCGCCTGCAACGGAATGCCCGCGCTGTGCGCGCAGCCGCTGGACGAGGTGACGTTCCTGCGCAGCCACAACTCCCACGCCTCCGAGGAGCGCGGGTACGCCGCCTGGTCCCGCAACCACACCGAGGCGATGCCGACCCAGCTCGCGGACGGCGTGCGGGCCGTGAACATGGACGTGTACCTCGAGGACGGCGCGATGGTGGTGTGCCACGGCTACTGCTTCCTGGGGCAGCAGCCCTTCGCCGAGATCTTGTTGGAGCTGACCACGTTCCTGGACGCCAACCCCGACGAGGTGGTGCTGCTGAGCCTGCAGAACGAGGCGCCGTGGCCCGACACCATCGCCGGCCTGCAAGCGGCGGGGGTGCCGGAGCGGGCGTGGGTGCAGGACCTGGGCGGACCCTGGCCGACCCTTTCGACCCTGCTGGACGCGGGCACGCCGCTGCTCGTGTCGGCGGGATCGGTCCCGAGCGACGCGCCTCCCTGGCTGCTGGGCGAGGGCGCGTTGCTGTGGGGCGACCACTGGGCCGCCGAGGTCCCCGCGGATCTGGACTGCGAGCTGGAGAACCCCGCGTTCGAGGGCGGGCTGTACCAGTACAACAACGTGCTGACGGCGCCCCTGGCGAGCCCGGAGCTCGCGGATCTGGTCAACCACGAGCCGGATCTGGGGGATCGCCTGCTGGAGTGCGGCGCCCAGAACGGGCGGCTGCCCAACATCGTGTCCGTGGACTACTACTCGGTGGGCGACACGGCGGCGGCGGTGCGCCGGGTCAACGAGGCCCGCGTCTCCCCCTGATCCGGATGGGCCGGGCTCAGAGCACGAGGCGCTCGTAGATGTCGAGGTCGTGGCCGAGCACCAGCGCCGGCTCGCCGTTGTCCACCTGCACGATCCGGCGGCCGTCCGGTGTGGCCTCTCCGGCGCGCAGCTCGAAGGCCCCGCGCCGCTCGGTCTGCACATGCACGCGCAGCAGCCCCGGGTGCAGGCTGGGGCGCAGCGTATCGAAGCGCAGCTGCCTCATCTCGTCCTCGCTCAACCCGTGCCCCAGGTCCGGCGCGCCGGCGCTGTACACCGGCCCCGCGGCCGACCACTCGACCCGAGCCTCACCCCGGCCCGTCACGATGTCCAGGGTGACGAGTTCGTCCGGCGCGAACACGAACAGATCCGCCGCCAGCCACAGCTCGGGGCGCGGATCCAGCAGCGCCAGCACGGGCAGATCCGCCAACCAGACGGTGCGACAGCCCCCCATGCGCAGGTAGCGCTCACCGCTGGGCAGGGTGTCTCCGAGCTCGAGCCCCACCATCCGCCCGTCCTGAGACAGGAACTCCACCCGGGTCTTGCGCAGGCCCAGGCCGTGGAGCTGCTCGTCCTCCCAGACCGCGCTCTGCGGCGGCACCAGCGTGCCGGACCAGCGCTGGTCCCCCCAGGCCGCGAGCAGCGCCTCGATCTTCTGCTCGTCCGCGGGGAGACGCGCCGGATCCTTGAGGCGCCAGTGGCCGTCGGTGCGCTCCAGGCGCACGGACACTCCGCCGTCGGTGATGTCGATGGCCTGAAGGAGCTCCCGGTCGAACCCCAGGTCCAGCGCTTCCTGCTCGTGCGGCGCCGCGGCGATGACCGAATACAGGCCCGCCGAGGCGACCGCCCCGAACGCGACCGCGAAGCACACCCCGGCGCCGATCTGGAACCGCCTGCGCAAGCAACCTCCCTCCAGTATCCTCCCGGCTCCGAGCACCGCTGACAAGGAGGCCTGCCCGTGCCTGACCGATTCGACTTCCTTCCCAGTCAGGCCACGTTGGAGACCGCGCACGGTGTCAGCCAGCTTCGGGCCGAGGTCCAGGCGCTGCGCACGGTCGTGGGGGCGCTGCTGATCGGCTCGCTCCAGGGCCGACTCCCCGACCTGACCCAGGACCCCTTCCGCTCGTTCTTCAACGTACCGGACGGCGCAGATCCCGCGGCGGCGCTGGCCCACGCGGTGCGCATCGCCGCTCCGGCGCTGGGCAAGGTGACCTGCCCGGAGTGTGGCGCGGTCGTCAAGGACCTCGCAGGGGTCACCGACGAGCGCTGCGTGTTCTGCGGCCACGTCCTGACCACCCAGAGCTGAGAGGGTGTTTGTGAATCGCCGCCTGCTACGCGTCCCGGGGCCCTGCTGCGCCTCGCGGCCTTGCTCGCGCGGCCTCGACGTACGCTCGGTACGCCTTCGGCCGCGCGAGCTGCGGACTCTTCGGCTCGCGACGGACCCCGGGACGCTCGTGACGGCGTCGAGCGAAACGTCCTGCGGACGTTTCGCTCACAAACACCCTCTGAGACGGGAGCATCGATGAAGCGCAGGGACTTTCTCGGCAAGGTGGTCGTGGGCGCGGCGAGCGCGAGCATCGCCGGCGCGACCGTGGCCTGCGGAGGCCCGGAGGCCACCGGCGGCAAGGCCCCCGCGGTCATCACCAACCCCAAGGTCACGTGGCGGCTGGCCTCGAGCTTTCCCCGCTCGCTCGACACCATCTACGGCGGCGCCGAGGTGCTCGCGGAGCGCGTGTCGGCCATGAGCGGCGGCGCGTTCACCATCAAGACCCACCCGGCGGGCGAGCTCGTCCCCGCGCTGGAGGTCATGGACGCCGTGCAGCAGGGCAGCATCCACGTCGGACACACAGCGTCCTACTACTACACAGGCAAGAACAAGGCCCTCGCCTTCGACACCTGCGTGCCGTTCGGGCTCACGGCGCGTCAGCAGGCGGCGTGGTTGATGGAGGGCGGCGGCCTGGAGCGCATGCGCGCGATCTTCGCCGACTTCAAGATCCTGAACTTCCCGGCCGGCAACACCGGCGTGCAGATGGGCGGCTGGTTCAAGAAGGAGGTCAACTCTGCGGCGGATCTGAACGGCCTCAAGATGCGGATCCCGGGGCTCGGCGGCAAGGTCATGGACCGCCTCGGGGTCACCGTGCAGGTCCTCGCCGGCGGCGACATCTATCCCGCGCTGGAGCGTGGGGCCATCGACGCCACCGAGTGGGTCGGCCCCTACGACGACCACAAGCTGGGCTTTCACAAGGTGGCGAAGCTGTACTACTACCCGGGCTGGTGGGAGCCGGGACCGTCCCTGAGCTACTACGTCTCCCAGGGGGCCTGGGACAAGCTGCCCGCCACCTACAAGGAGATCTTCGCCGCCGCCGCCGCCCAGAGCGCAGCGACCATGCAGAACCGCTACGACGCCCTGAACCCCCCGGCGCTCAAGGAGATCCTCGCCGCCGGCGTCACGATGAAGCCGTTCAGCGCCGACATCATGGCCGCGGCCCGTCGCGAGTCCGACGCGATGCTCGAGGAGTTCGCGGCCGAGGACGCCACCTTCCGGAGCGTGTACGAGCACTGGAAGCCCTGGCGGCAGGACCAGTTCGACTGGTTCTCCGTCGCCGAGCTGGCGTACGCCCAGGCCACCGCCACCTGACGCTCCGAACCCCGAGCCATCACCTGCCCTCCAGGAGCACCGTCACGATCTCCGGGAACACGCAGATGATCCCCAGCCCCACCAGCTGGATCGCGATGAACGGCACGACCCCCCGGTAGATGGCCATCGTCGGCACGTCCTCGGGGGTCACGCCGCGCAGGTAGAAGAGCGCGAACCCGAACGGCGGCGTCAGGAAGCTCGTCTGCAGGTTCACGCCGATCATCACGCCGAACCAGACGAGATCGATCCCGAGGAACTTCGCGGCCGGCACCAGCAGGGGCAGGATGATGAAGGCGATCTCGAAGAAGTCGATGAAGAACCCGAGCACGAAGATCACCAGGTTCGCGATGACCAGGAACCCGATCTGCTGGCCCGGAAGGTTGGTGAGCAGGTCGCGGATCCAGGCGTCCCCCTCGAGTCCCCGGAACACGAGGATGAACGCGGTGCTGCCCACGAGCAGGAAGATCACCATCGAGGTGAGCCGGGTGGTGTGCACGGCCGTGTCCCGAACCGCGTCCAGGGTGAGGCGTCCGTTGGCGGCCGCCAGCAGCATCGCTCCCACGGCCCCCAGCGCGCCGGCCTCGGTGGGGGTGGCGACCCCCGCGAAGATCGAGCCGAGCACGATGAGGATCAGCAGCAGCGGCGGGATCAGGACGAAGACCACGCGCCGAAGCAGCTCCGGCCAGGGCATCTGCCGCTCGCTCGCGGGCAGCGCAGGGGCGGCCTCGGGCTTGAGGATCGCGACGCCCACGACGTACAGGGCGTACATGCCCGCCAGCATCAGGCCGGGCAGGAGCGAGCCCACGAAGAGGTCGCCCACGCTGATCCCCATCTGATCCGCCAGGACCACGAGCACCACCGACGGCGGGATGATCTGGCCCAGGGTGCCGCTGGCCGCGATGACCCCGCAGCTCAGCTCGGCGCTGTAGCCGTACTTGAGCATCACCGGCAGCGAGATCATGCCCATCGCCACCACACTCGCGCCCACCACCCCCGTGGCCGCCGCGAGGAGCGCGCCCACGAACACCACCGCCAGCGCGAGGCCGCCGCGCAGGGGCCCGAAGAGCTGGCCGATGGTGCGCAACAGATCCTCGGCGAGCTTGCTCTTCTCGAGCATCGTTCCCATGAAGATGAAGAACGGCACCGCGAGCAGCACGTAGTTCGACATGACGCCGAAGGTGCGCAGCGGGAACAGCGTCAGCAGCCCCCAGTCGAAGAAGCCGTACTGCACCCCCAGGGCCGCGAAGAACAGCGCCGTGCCCCCCAGGGCGAAGGCCACGGGGAAGCCCGTGAAGATGAACCCGAAAGCCACCACGAACATCGCCGGGGCGAGCCACGCGCCGTCACCCATCGTCCCGCCCCAGCGCCACGTCCAGTCGCTTGATGAACAGGGAGATGCCCTGCAGCCCCAGCAGGGTGAAGGCGAGCGGCACCATGGCCTTGAGGGGATAGCGGGGCAGCCCACCCGGGTCCGGCGACACCTCGCGCTCGACCCAGGAGTTGAGCACCCACTCCCAGCTCACCCACACGCCGAACACGCAGAACGGAAGCAGGAACAGCAGGGTCCCGCCCACGTCGATCCACGCCTTGCCGCGCGGACCCAGGCGCCCGTACAGGACATCCACGCGCACGTGCGCGTCCTCCTTGAGGGTGTAGCCGGCCCCCAGCAGGAACAGCAGGCTGAACATGTACCACTGGGCTTCGATGAAGCCGTTGGAGCTCAGGTCCGTGCCCACGAACCTGCCGATGTAGCGCGCGACTGCGTTCCAGGCGCCGAACAGGACCATCACCAGGGCGAGCCACGACACGGCGCGGCCCACGCGCTCGTTCAAGGCGTCGATGCCGGCCGCGATGGCGCGCAGCAGGGCCATGACGCGCGCGAGGATGGCAGTCATGCCGCGGACGTAGCACGGCGCGCCGTGCCGGGGAAAGGCGCGGCTCAGGACAACGCGGCGCGCCTCACCATCGCCACGGCCTCGGCGAGCAGGGTGTCCACGCCGAACAGGAGGGTGCCCCCGGCCTGGCTCATGCTGATCGAGGCCGACAGGATCCCCTGCACCGACAAGAACGCGACGTTGGCGAACTCCCGCGGCCGCAGCGCGGCGTGCACCGTGCCCGCCTGTTGATCCGCGCGCAGCCGGGCCTCCAGCTCTCCCATCACCAGCGCGGCGAGCGGATACACGTGCTGCTGCAGGGTCTGGGGACGCACGCCCAGGGAGGTCAGGGCGCCGTAGAGCAGCGAGAAGGAGGAGGGTCGCTCCACGTAGAAGCGCAGCCGCGCCTGCATCACCGCCACCACCGACTCCACGCCCCCGGCGCTGCCGTCGAGCGCAGCGCGCAGCGCGTGGGTCTCCTCCTGCAGCAGCTCCACGGCCAGCGCATCGGCCACCGCCTCCTTGCTGTCGAAGTAGTAGTACAGGGTCGGCGCGGACGTGTCGGCGGCCTGGGCCAGGGCGCTGATGGTCAGCGCGGAGGCTCCCCCCTCCTCCAGCAGCGCGCGGGCCGCGGCGAGCACCGGTTGGCGCCGCGCGTCCTGCCGCCGGGCCTTTCGCTCCAGCCGCGCGGCGT
>CALAGR010000284.1 GCA_937891735.1 uncultured Pseudomonadota bacterium
CGTCGTCGTCTCCGGTGGTGTCGTCGTCGTCTCCCGAGTCGTCGTCATCTACGGACGTCGGACAACCGGGGAACGCGAACGTCGTGAGGAGGAGCAGGATAAGGCGGGCGAGCAACCAACTGGTACGCATGAGGTCTCCGGTGACGGAATGCAGATTCTCGATCTTGTCTTCTGCCGCCGCCGGGGTCAACGGGGCCCGTTCGGCCCGCCCCCCACGTCCTGCCCGGCGTGGGTATCCGTCCGTTAAGCTCCGAGGCGATGAAACAGCTCTTCAGCTTTAGCCCGGGTTGGGCGCTGCGAGTGGACACCGGAGGACAGCCGGTCGACCAGGCCGTCTTCGCTGCCACGCTGCTCCGTGAGATGAACGACGCTGGCGTGTGCCGCGTAGTCGTTCAGAACGACCACTTCGAGCAGGTCGCCGCGCAACGACAGATCGACCTCGAGTGGGGGCCGCTCGTCGCCGCCTGCCCCCGTCTCGTCTACCTCCTCCGCGGCTTCGATGCGGCCGATCCGATGGCCGCGGGGTATGTGGACGAACGGCTCGGCGCTGCTCCCTACGGCGGGGTGGGCGAGGTGGAGTTCGGTCACGTGAGCGGCCAGATCGAGGTCGACCCAGTGGCTCCGCCGACGCTCGACATCTACGATGTCCTGACCGAGCGAGGTCTCCTCTCCACTTCCAGGCGGACGTGGAGAGGAGACCTCGCTCGGCGACACCCTCTTCGAGATCGTGGCGACGCGGCCGGAACTGGAGTTCGTGTGGTTTACCTGTCCGAAGCGGGATCAACGGGTCGAGGCCCTCGCCAACCTGAAGTGCGATGTGCTGATCGCCGACCCCTCCCGAGAGGTGCGCCGTCCTCTCCCCATTCGAGTCTCAGCACTTTGGCGAGGCCATGGCGGTGGCTCGAGAGAAGCTCGCGACCTGGTCACTCTCGGACGAGGCCCGGGCATGTCGGGCCAGAGGGAACTTCGCTGACGTCTGGTAGGTCCGCCCGGTCTGATCGAGGCCCTGGACGTCGGTGGATTCTCGCGCCGCTCATCGCGGCTCTGTCCGGCTGTCCCGGCCCCGGGCTCGAGGGCCCCCCCCCGACGGCGACCTTCCCTGAAGGCTGGGAGGATGGCGGCGCGATCATCTGTGAGGCGCCCTACGAAGGCCTGGATCGTTGGACTGAGGCGGGCGCTGAGCGAGGGCTCACGACCCCCACCTGGGACTTCCGGTATGGCCCCGCCTATGTGGTGGCCCACGATGTCGACGCCGACGGGGACGTCGACATCCTTCACTCGGACGCTGATGCGAGGTTTGTCCCGTTCCTGAACGACGGTCGTGGATTCTTCCTCGCCGGTCCTGCGCTCCAGGCGCCCCCCTTCGGCGCGACCGTGGGCACCCTTGGGGCCGCGGACGATGACGGGGACGGGCTACCGGAGCTCTTCCTCGCCGCCACGCCGAACCTCTGGAGATATCAGAACCTCGGGAGTGGCACCTTCGGAGCTCCGACCTCGCTCTGGGAGGAGACCGGAACGGTGAGATACCGGTACCCGGCGTTCTCCATGGCCGATGCCGACGGCGATGGAGACCTCGACATCGCCATGTTCGCCCACATGGAGAACGGGCCTCCGCCGGGGGACGACGACGACGACTCCGCGGGCGGTCCGTTCGTCTTCGAAGGCACGCGCGACGTGCTGCTGCTCTTCGAAGGAGGGTCGGTGCAAGAGACCATCGAGTTGCTGGGGGACGCTGGCGGGACCCTGGGCCTGGTCGGCCTGTTCACGGACCGGGACGGCGACGGAGACCAGGACCTCTTCGTGCCGTCGGACCGGGACCTGCCCGCCGTCTTCTGGCGCAACGACGGGCCCGGGAGCGGCTCGGTGCCGACGTTTGTCGACGACTCAACCCAGATCTCCGCGGCGGTCGAGATGGACGGGATGGGAGTCGACTCCGCGGACCTCAACCAGGATGGGCGGCTCGACTACCTCATCAGCGACACCGGACCGGTGAAGGTCCTGCTGAGCGGTAGCTCCGGCTATGTAGAGTCGGGGGTCGCGCTCGGACTGGATCCGGACACCGACTTCAACCCCGCGACTGTCGGCTGGTCCCTCGACCTCGTCGATCTCGAGAACGACGGGTGGCTCGACATCGTGCAGGCGAGCGGTCCGCTCCCGGACGGCCCCGGCGCAGCCCAGGCATGGCCCGACATCTACTGGCGCGGGCTGGAGGACGGGACCTTCGAAGACGTAACCACCGAGACTGGCTTCGGATCGATGGCCGAGAACTACGGCCTGACCACTGCGGACTTCGACGGGGACGGATTCCTCGACGTCGTGCGCGTCGAGCCGGGGTCCCCGCCGAGTCTCCTGATGAACCGCTGTGGCGCGGGCGCCTGGCTGGACGTCGAGTTGATCGGCTTGCCGGAGAACCGCGAGGCGTTCGGCGCCCGGATCGAGGTGGTCAGCGGCGACTTCACCCACCTGCGCGAGATGCACTCGTCACGTGGCCAGGGACAGACCCCCTCCCGCCTCCACTTCGGCCTGGGCGCCGTGGACACGGTCGGTCCGGTGCGAATCACTTGGCCGGACGGCGCTGTCAGCGAATCCTCGCTGGTCCCGGTCAACCGCCGGGTCACGGTGACCCACCCGGTCCGTTAGCCCGGGGGCGCCCGCCGCCCCCAAGCTCCAGGCCATCGGTGGCGACCTGTCCGTGCAGAACAACCCGGCGCTCGAGCTGCTCGACCTACCGGCGCTGCGATCGGTCGGTGCGAACGTCTGCGTAGCAGGCAACCGCTCGTTGCCCACGTCCCAGGTCGAGGACCTGGTCGCCGGGATCTGTCCCGATCGCATTGGCGGCAGCGTGAACATCGTCGGCAACGCCGTCGACTGAGTCGTGCGCGCCGACAGGGTCAGGGGGTCTGCTGGACCTCGACGTACCGACCGGCAGCCACGGCGAGGCTCTGCTGGATGCGCCCGTCGGGCCAGATCACCTCGAGGACATCGACCTGGTCGGCCCCGGCTCCGAGGCCAAACACCACCGCTCGATCGCTTCCCGAGTGGACGGACGAGGTCCCCGCGGGCACCGGCAGGATCTGAGTGACGCCGTCCAACTCGATCTTCACGAGCGCGCCAGAGCCGTCCCTGGGTGCCGTCGAGCCGACGAGCTCGAAGCCGATCCAGCCGTTTTCGTGTTCGCAGCGGTTCCGGTAGAGGTCTGGCGGAGCCCCTTCGTTCATGAACAGCACATCCGTGCACCCGTCGCGGTCATAGTCCAGCGTGACCAGGCCGCGACTGTCGGCGGACGCTCTGAAGCCGGGGTCGGGCACCGGCTCGAACCGACCCTGCACGTTGCGCAGGAGCCGATTCGGCGCGGGGGTTGACTCCTCCTTGCCGCCGAACGAGACCACGAGGTCCCGCCAGCCGTCACCGTCGAAGTCCAGGAACTCGACCCCCCAGCCCGTGCGTGACTCGGCGGTCGCCGCCACTGCACCCGTGAGCGCGGTCACGTCCACATACTCCATGGGACCCGACTGACGGAGGAGCCGCTCACCCCCCACCGCCAGCGAGTTGGACAGGTACAGATCCAGGCGCCCATCCCGGTCGTAGTCCGCGACCGCGATGCCCATGGAGTCGATCGTCAACGCGCAGCCGCACGCCGTTCCGATGGGGGTGAACTGCCAGCCCCCGCCGTCGTCTCCGTCGTTCCGGTACATCTGGTTCGGCACGAGGTAGCCGATGTCGTTGGCGACGTACAGGTCGAGATCGCGGTCGTCGTCCGCGTCGATCCAGGTGGCGGAGAACCCGTGCCCCGAGCGCAGATCCTCGGGCAGGAGGTCCGAGACGTCCTCGAACCGAAGATCGCCGAGGTTCCTATACAGCCGGTCGATCCCCGGCACGGCCGGACCCGGCTCGGACTCCAGCGTCTGGTTGTTCACGGCGTAGACGTCCAGCAGGCCGTCTCCGTCGAAGTCCGCGAGGGAGAACGACGTGGTGGCCTGATCGGGCGGGCCCGCGAGTCCGGAGACGCTGCTCTGGTCGGAGAAGCTCCCTCCCTCGTTGCGCAACGCGCGGTTGAACCCCGACCGCGCCAGGAGGAGGTCCTGGTCCCCGTCGTTGTCGAGGTCGGCGAACACCGCCCCCACCGATCGCGTGAGGTTTGGATCGCCGCCAGGCGCGGGCATCCAGGCGTCGGTCACGTCGACGAAGGTTCCTTCGCGCGTGTTGAGCAGCAGTCGATCCCGCCCGCCACCGATGACTCCTTCCTCTCCAGCGAGCGCCAGATCCGGCCACCCATCGCCATCGATGTCGCCGACCGCCGCCCCCCGACCGCCGTTGACATGCACGTCCAGTCCGGCCTCGTCGGTGACGCGAACGAAGGGGGGCGGCGCGGCATCCTCGGTGCGCTCGCTGTCGGTGACGTCGTCGTCGTCCGGCCCCGCAGCACACCCCGCGCCGATCGCGCAGCTGAGGAGGAGCAGCGCGGTCCTCATAGCCACGGGTGCGTGACGAAGACCCGGCGATTGACGGGAACCCGGGCGGCCTCGCTGACCGTCCCGTCCGGCCACACGATCCGCACGGGCCCGACCGTGTCGACGTCTCCAAGCCCAAAGTGCAGGCGCGACGGAGACTGCGCCTGGCCACGCGCGGAGTGCATCTCCCGCAGGTGCGTCACCTCACCGCTGGTGACCTCGATGCGCGCGCCGAAGGCCTCGCGATTCGCGGGCAGTCCGATCAGCTCGAAGTCCAGCCACGAGCCCGCGCCGCATCGGTTCAGGAGCAGGCTTGGCGGGACGCCGGGCGCGACCCGCACCACATCGAGGAACCCGTCGCCGTCGAAGTCCGCGGTCGCGAGGCCGTAGTTCTCGGCCAACGAGCCGAAGCCGGTCTCCGTGGTCACGTCCTCGAAGGTGCCATCCGGCTGCCCCTGCCAGTAGATGTCGGGCCATGCCTGGGCTGCGCCGGGGCCGTCCGGGAGCGGACCGCTCGCCTGCACGATGTCGAGCCACCCGTCGTTCTCGAGATCGACGAGGTCGATCGCCTCGACGAGCTCCGTGCCGTCGAAACGGAGCATGACGTCGCGGGTGCCCTCGAACTCCATCGGCCCGCTGTCGTCGTCGTCTCCCGGCGGACCGGTGTCGAGCTGATGCTCGAACATCGCGACGTCCAGGTCTCCATCGCCGTCCGCGTCTGCGATGGACAGCGCCGGGTACCGGTGCTGATCAGGCATCGGCTCCTCCCAGAGCGACGTCGGTGGATCGAACAGACCGCCCCCGCGGTTTGCGTACCGCCACAAGTGGGGCGTGCTCGCGAGGTACAGATCCGGGAGTCCGTCGCCGTCGTCATCGGCGAGCCCGATCGCGAGGAAGCTCGGCCCGAAGGGGGGTGGGTCGATCGGCTGGCCGGGGGTGAAGAAGCCCAATCCGTCGTTCATGAACGGAACAAGGCGCTCGGTGCCGTTGAAGTGGAGGATGTCCACGTCGCCGTCGGCGTCGATGTCATGCGTCAGCACGAAGATGGGGCCGAAGTGCAGGTTGAACGTCGCGACCGTCAGGCCTCGCTCCGCGCCCGACTCCACCAGACGGTCGAGGCCCACGTAGGGGGCCGCACACACGACCTCGCCACCATCCTCCCAGCCATCGGGGAACGAGGCAGCTGGCGGCGGATCCGGCGGTTCGACGAGCGGCTCACATCCCGGTGCCAGCAGGCTGCAACGGAACGAGACTGCCCTGAGCGCCTCACCGTTTGAATGCATGTGCTCGCTTTCGCCTGGACATCGCGTCAGTCGCAGCCTACCGGAGAGGGAGCGGAGCGGTCCTTTGTTCGACCTGAACCGGGCAACGCGGCGCTCTTTGACACTCCCACGGTTCCGGTGACAATTGGGTCGCCTGCTGCCCGCAGGGAGGAGACTCTGATGCGCATCGCCAACCTGCTCCGAACGTTCTCCCACCTTCTGCTGCTCCTCGTCGGAGCGCTGGCGCTCTACGGATGTCCCAAGAATCCGGGCGACGACGACAGCGGCGACGACGACGCGGTCGACGACGACGACACGGTGGGCGACGACGACACCGTGGGCGACGACGACACGGTCGACGACGACGACACGGTGGGCGACGACGACACGATGGGTGACGACGACACGATGGGTGACGACGACAGTTCGCTCCCGGGCGGGTCGGTGACCGGCACCGTCACGCGCAGCGTGGAGGTCTCCGGCGATGGGTTCGGTCTCATCTTCATCACGATCTCCGACCCGCTCGTCGTCGGCGGCCCGAAGAGCATCGTCGCAGAGACGACCGTCACGGCTGCGGACCTCTCTGGGAACGACGGTGTCCCGTACACAGTCTACGGCGTGCCGCCCCGCGCGGACGCCTACACCGTCGAGGTCTTCTTCGACGAGGACGAGAGCGGGGGCAAAGGGGGGGCCAACACCGGTGACCTGGAGGTGTCTGTGTTGCCGCAAGTGGCCGTGGTGGCCGACGATCCGCCCACCGAGCTGAACATCGTCCTCGACGTCGTGGCGCTCTAGCAGCGTGCGGCGAGTCTCCGAATCGGTACGTCGATAACGATCCCAGCGGG
>CALAGR010000285.1 GCA_937891735.1 uncultured Pseudomonadota bacterium
CACCGTGCCGGGGGCCTCGGCCCGCTCCAGCCGGCGCCAGATCCGGCCCGCCCCCGCTGCATCGCCGGCCTCTGCGCGCCACAGGGCCCAGACCTCGTCGAGGCCTCCCAGCCGCGCGTCCTCAGGAGCCAGCGCCGCCGCCGCCTGCAGCGCCCGGCCCCCGAGGTCGAGCTGGCCGCGCTCCATGGCGGCCCGCCCCAGATCCACCAGCGCGCGGGCGGCGAGGTCCTGCGCATCCAGGGCCAGCCAGACCCGCACCGCCAACCCGAAGCGGCGCTCCGCGTCCTCCATGAGGCCGGCCTGGGCGTACTGCGCCGCCACGTCGTGCGCGAGCCAGCCCAGCGGCAGGGGCCGGGGGAGGTGGTGCAGGCGGTACCCCGGCACGTCGGCGAGCAGCTCATCGAGCTCCACGAGGCGCTCCCGCACCCCCGCTTCGTCCTCCGACGCAGCGAGGACCGCGCTCACGGGAGCCGCTGTGGCCGCCAACAGCCCGGTCCTGGCGGCTTCGCGGACCGCGTCCCAGGCGAACCGCTCGGACACCGCAGGATCCCCGGCCGCCAGGAGCTCGGACAGCTGAAGGCGAACGAACACCCCGAGCTCGGCGTTGCCCGGATCCGCGCCCCGCGCCAGCCCGTCCGCCAGAGGCAGCGCCTCGGTCCACGCGAGCAGGGCCCCCCGCACATCGTCCCGCTGCGCCCGCAGGCGCCCCACGGCAGCGAGCGCCGTCAGCCGGTCGGCATGGGAGCCGGTCCCGACCAGCGCAGCGGCGGCCTGTTCAAAGGAGTTCAGCGCCTGCTCGTCGTTCCCCTCCTCCAGGGCCAGCCGACCGGTCTGTAGCGCCGCAAGCCCCTCGGTCACTGAGCCCGCGCGCGCGGAAGAAGCGAGGAGAAGCATCGCGAGAAAGGGACCACACAGGAGAACCAGCGCTCTGAGGCAGGCAGGGTGCATTGACCACCTTTCCGTCCGTCGGCTAAAACCACCCCGCGAGGACTCCTCAGCCATCGAACTCCTCAGGGCACTCCGCAGCGGAGTGTATCGCTCCCGAGGGACCCGATCGGCACCAACCAGGACACTCCGGGAGACGACGTCCATGGCCGAGGCAGGCACCACCGACGACCGACTTGCGCAGATCAACGACGAACTTTCGAAGATCCTCGAAGATCGCATCGAGTTCCTCACGCGGACCCTGGGTGAGACGCAGCGCTTCACCCAGAAGATCGCGAACACCGAGATGGAGATCCAGCGAAACACCTCGCAGCACTCCCGGTTCAAGGAGGAGTGCGACACCCTCGCGAAGGACCTCGCCAAGCTCTCCGAGCGGGTGGGCCAGGTCGGCGAGGAGCGCGAGGCCAAGCAGAACGAGAAGTACGCCCAGGAGAAGGAGCTTCAGCGCCTCGAATGGGAGATCGCCGATGCGCGCAAGGCCATCGAGGAGTCCGGCGAGAAGATCAAGAGCTTCTCGAAGGAGAAGGCGGACCTCGACAAGGAGACCAAGCGCCTCAACAGCGACGTGGACAAGCTCGAGGCCGGCGTGCAGGAGCTCCGCGAGCTCAAGGAGCGGCTGCTCGGCAAGAGCTCGGCCCTCAAGGCGGAGCTCGGCGCTGGCGGCGAAGGGTAGGTAGCCGACCATGTCGAGGAAGAAGGGCCGCAGGGGCGGAGCGCAGGACGAGGGCGAGGAGAGCTCCGACTCCCCCACCGTCGTGGACGCAGTCACCACCGACGAGGACGGCGAACTCGAGTTCGACATGGCCGCCTCGGCCCGCGTGCTCACCGCGTGCGCGAGCCTCAACTCCCTCGCCGCCACGGCGGTCGAGGAGGCCACCTGGGCCGCGACCCCCTTCCTGTCGTTCGGTCAGCGCTCGCGCATCCGGGCGCTGGCGACCCGCTTCGACGCCTCGGCGGCTTGGGGCGCGGCGCTGGTCCAGGCCCCGGCCGTGCGCACGGTCGAGACCCGGGTCGAAGCCGGCGGCGGGCTGAGCCGGGAGGAGATCGACGCGATCGTCGCCCACAGGGTGGAGATCGCCGTCACCGAGCTCCTCCAGAAGCTCGGCGTGGCCCCCGACAGCACCTTGAGCGATCAGATGGAGCGCAAGGTCCAGGCGGAGATCGGCGGGCAGGAGCAGCGCCTCCTCGATTGGATGAAGCGCCACCTCACCGACTCCCTCGAGATGTTGGAGTCGACGCTGGATGACCGCATCGCGGACTTCCTGGAGGTGGACCCAAGTCGACCCGACGCGGACGTCGAGGCCCAGCTCACAGAGGCGCGAGAGAACCTGCTGAAGAACATCGATGAGGTCCGCACCGTCAAGGTGGGCTTCGACATGGACTTCGCGGCGGACATCGTCGAGCTCGACCGCACGACGGGCTCCCACGACTCGGCGGCCATCGACGCGGCCCTGGAGGCCGGTGGCGACATCGAGGTCGGGGGAGAAGCCGACGAAGAGGACATCGAGCTCGGCGGGGAGGCCGACGAAGAGGACTTCGAGGTCGCGGCGGACGATGACGTCGAGGTCGCGGCGGGCGGCGACGAAGAAGAAGACGAGGTCGCGGCGGGCGACGAAGACGACTTCGAGATCGCGGCCGGCGGCGAAGACGACTTCGAGATCGCGGCCGGCGGCGAAGATGACCTCGAGATCGCGGTGGGCGGCGAAGACGACCTCGAGATCGCGGTAGGCGGCGACGTCCTCGAGATCGCGGAGGGCGGTGACGTCCTCGAGATCGGGGCGGCCGGCGACGTCCTCGAGCTCGCGGTGGGCGGCGACGACGACGACGCAGAGTTCGAGGGCGGCATCGAGCTGGAGATCGCCGACGACGAAGCGAACACGAACCGGGTCCCGACCGCAGCCGAGGAGGATCTCGAGATCAGCCTCAACGGGTCCGAGGTGGCCACCGAGATCGCCCTCGACGACTTCGACGACCTCGACGCAGGCGATCTCGTGACCGTGGCCGAGTTCGAGGCCCCGGAGGAGCTGGAGGAGATCTCCGTCGTCCAGTCCATGCCCTCGACGCTGCAGCCCGAGACAGAGGACATCGACGAGCTCGCCCTGGCAGAGGCCATGGAGGTCGAGCTCGAGGAGGACGACCTGAGCCTCATGACCCTGGGTGAAGGCCCGGACGAGATCCGCATCGACGACCTCGACGACATCGGCGACGAGGTGGCGGCTCTGGAGGAGGTCGAGGTCGAGATCGACGACGACGACGTGGCCGACCTCGAAGTGACCGCCGACGAGGAGGCGGAAGCGACGGGGGACGAACGCCTCGCCATGGTCGCCAAGTACATGGACAAGGCGGGCCAGATGAACGCCAAGCGGCAGTTCACCCCCGCCATGGAGCTGTACTCCAAGGTGCTCGACCTCGACAAGACGAACTTCGACGCGCTGATCAGCCGCGGGGTCATCTACTCGGACACGAAGGACTACAAGAGGGCCACCGAGGACTTCCGGGCGGCCCAGGCCATCGACCCGAACCGCGCGGGCAGCTACTACGGCCTCGCCGAGCTGCACTACAACCGGCGTCAGTTCAACAAGGCCATCAAGAACTACTCGGACGCCTTGAAGTTCGACGACAAGCTCGCTGAGGCGTGGTGCCGCCGGGGCCTGAGCTACTACTATCAGAAGAACTACAAGCAGGCGTACCTGGACCTGTTCCGGGCCTACGACATCAAGCCGGACTTGCCGAAGATCAAGAACTTCCTGAAGCTGGTCCGAAACAAGCTCGAGCAGACCGGCGGCTGAGTCCGCCGACCTGAACAGACCCCCGAAGGGCGTGCCATTGGCGCGCCCTTCGTGCTTGGCGCAACCACCCCGACACAAAGTGCCCCGGCGGGCAGGCACCCCGCGGTATATTGGCGCGAATTACCATTCGCACCTGTCGAGGTCCCTTTGGCGCGCAGCACGACGACCCCCAAGAAGCAGGACTCCCCGCGGCCGTCGGCCTCGAAGCCGCCACCGCGCGCGCGGCGTAAAGCCCCAGCGCGCCCGGCCAAGGGCCCCGCCCCCCGCAAGACCGCGGCCCCCCGCAAGACCGCCACGCCGGTCGGACGGCCCCGCCGCACGATCAAGGGACGGGCGGTGCGCTTGCTGGCCGTCCTGGCCTTGCTCGTGGTGGGGGTGTTGCTGATCGACGTGGCCTTCCTCTGGGAGCGCGTCGGGGCCCGCATGGAGGGCCGCGCTCACGACGAGCCGGCCCGGATCACCGGCCTGGTGCCCCGCCTGGCCCCCGGCAGCCCGGCCAGCCAGGCCGCCTGGCGCAGCACCTGGGAGCAGCTCGGCTACCGATCGGTGGAGGAGGTCCGCGGTCCGGGCCAGTTCCACATGGGGGGCGCGCGCTGGGTCGTGTTCCCGCCCGGCGAGGGCGCGCACATCGTCTCGGTGCGGTCCCGCAAGGTGCAGGGCATCCAGCGCCAGGACGACGGGTCCACCGTTCCGGCGCTGGACTTCCCGCTTCCCGCGCTGTCCCTGCTGACGAACGACGGACGCGAGCGCCGGTCCGTGGTGCCCCTCGACGACATCCCCGTACACCTGCAGCGAGCCGTGGTGGCCATCGAGGACGAGCGCTTCTATCGCCACCTGGGCATCGACCCCCGGGGCCTGGCGCGCGCCACGGTGGCCAACCTGCAGGCCGGCAGCGTCGCCCAGGGCGGCTCCACGATCACCCAGCAGCTGGCCAAGAACATGTTCCTGTCGGCGGACCGCACGGTGGGCCGCAAGACCCAGGAGGCCCTGATCGCGGGGATCCTGGAGGTGCGCTACAGCAAGGACCGGATCCTGGAGGCCTACCTCAACGAGATCTACCTCGGCCAGCGGGGCGGCTTCGCCATCCTGGGCGTAGCCGAGGCCTCCCAGGCCTGGTTCGGCAAGGAGGTCGGCGCCCTGAGCCTGGCCGACAGCGCGCTGCTCGCCGGGGCGATCCACTCGCCCAACCGCCTCGCGCCCTGGAAACACCCCCAGGCCGCCACGAGCCGCCGCGACCGCGTCCTGGACAAGATGCTGGAGCTCGAGGCGGTGCCGGCCGCTGACGTGGAGCTGGCCCGGACCCAGGAGCTGCGGCTCGCCCAGCCCAGGGCCTCCTCGCGCACGGCGCCGTGGTTCGTGGACGCGATGGTGGCGTCGCTGGACCACCGCTACACCCCCGAGGCGCTGCATCGGGACGGGCTGGAGCTCGTCACGACGCTCGATCCGCGCCTGCAGCGGGCCGCCGAGGAAGCGGCGAGCTCCTTCCGGCAGGCGCTGCGCAGCGATCATCCGGACCTGTTCACCGGCGGGGCCGGACCCGAGCTGGCCCTCCTCGCCCTGGATCCGCGGGACGGCTCGATTCGCGCCCACGTCGGCGGGGGCGACTACGGCGCGAGCCAGTTCGACAGGGTGCGGGACGCGAGGCGGCAGCCCGGCTCCGCGATGAAGCCCATCGTGCTCGCCTCGGCGCTGCAGGCCCGCTGGCCCCAGCTCGGCCCGAACTCCATCGTGCTCGACGTCGCGCTCACGCTGGATGAGGGCGGCGCCGGGGGCCGCGCCTGGTCGCCGGGGAACTGGGACGGCGAGTTCCGAGGCCCGATGACCCTGCGGCGGGCCACCGAGCTCAGCCGCAACCTGCCCTTCGTTCGACTCGGCATCAACACCGGCCTGGACCGCCTGGTGGAGACCGCCCACGTGATGGGGATCGACAGCGAGCTGCGGCCGCTGCCATCCATCTCCATCGGGAGCCAGGAGGTTTCGCCCCTGGAGCTCGCGGTGGTCTACGCGACCCTTGCGAACGGAGGTACGCGGGTCGATCCGCGGTCGCTGGAGGGGGTTCGAGCCCGAGACGGAGCGTGGCTCGAACGCACCACGGCCCACAGTCGCCTGGGCATCGATCCGCGGGTGGCCGCGGTCGTGACCGATCTGTTGAGCGGCGTCGTGGAGCGCGGCACCGGCAAGAGCGTGCGCGCTGCGGGGTTCAGCCTTCCCGTCGCCGCGAAGACCGGTACGTCCAACGACTCCCGGGACGGGTGGATGATCGGCTACACACCCGATCTCGTGGTCGTCGCCTGGGTCGGGTTCGACACGGACCGGTCCCTGGGGCTGCCCTCCACCCAAACCGCGGTGCCGCTGTGGACCACGTTCATGCTCGCCGCGCAGCCCTTCCTGAGCGGCGACGGGTTCACGCGTCCCGCCGGCCTGGGCGCGCTGCTCGATGATCCCCTGGAGGACGACACCCTGTTCGCCGAGGACGAAGACGCGGAGCCAGCGAGCCAGGCGAGCGAGGCGAGCCGCCGCCAGACGACCAGGAAGCTGAAACGGGAGGACGACAAGCGTCGCCGAGCCGAAGCCAAGGCCCTTCGGGACATGGAGTGAGGGCCCGCGCCGCGCACAGTGCGAACCGGATTACGCACTTGCCGAGATCCGACCGCGCACACCAGTTCGCGCCCCTCGGGGGCATTTTCGCAACCACCTGAAATACCTGTGGTTCTTCCAGCTTCACCCACTGGCATGCGTCTTGCTCTGGAACGCCCCGTCATGCACCTGACCGAAGCGGAGCCGAAGATGAACACCCAGCGCACTGTGACCCGCAGCCCCTACGAGACCTCTTCGGACTGGCGTCGGGCGCGAGAGATCCTCGCCCGCTCCTTCTACAAGGAGCTCAAGCACAACGGACTGAACGCTCGCCAGATCGTCGAGCTCTCCAACGAGCTGCTCAAGATGGTGTCCGACGACTTCATCGGCGTCGACCGGGCCTGAGTCCCACCAGATCTGTGAGCCGCTGCCCGGGCCCTGGCCCGGGCAACGTCGTTCTGGCGTCAGCGTCCGCCGCGCGCCTCGCTCTACGGCGCGCCGCCCAAGGTCTTCTGGATCGCCTCGACGTAGCGCTTCTTGAGCCCCTTGAGCTCGTCCTGCGCGACGCTCTCGACCACCCGCCGGATGAGCTGGGGCGCGGGAACGTAGGCGACCGTCCGAGCATGGAAGTGCAGGTCCGTGCCTCCGTCCTCGCGGGGCTCCAGGCGCCACGATCCGTAGCTGTCCATGTCGCCACCCTTGCGCGCCGGCGGGTGCCAGGACACGGTCCGGGCGACAGGATCCGCCTCGTAGACCGCGTCGTACTGGACCTTGAGGGTCACCGGGCCAAGGCCTCGTTCGCGGATCCGCCACGTCCACCGCCCGGGCTCCGCCGTGGGCTCCAGGGATGCGACGTCTGGGAAGTGCATGCCGGAGCGCTGGATGTCCGAGACGAGCGCATACGCTTCGTCGGGGGACGCCTTCACGGGCATGACGGTGTTGTACTCGATCTCGACCTCGACCATGCCGAATCCTAACAGGCACGCGCGCCTTGGAAGGGGTGTGGGCGTGCCGTCCGGCGGGCAAGTCAGCCCCCCGCGCGGCGGCACGGGAGTTGAAGAGCGGTGCAAGGGTCCGGGCCCACGGCGCTGACTGCTACGATTCCCACCTTCGAGGATCCCTTGCGCATCACCTCTCCCCTCCTCCGAAGCGGCACCGTCGCCGCTCTCCTCCTCGCGGCCCTCATGCTGTGCGGCTTTCGCGGCAACGCGGGGCAGGAGCTGGAGCTCACGGTGGGCGCGGGTCTCGGCCGGGTCGTGACCCTGAACGACAACGACGCGCTCGGCGAGATCGGCGGCAACCTCCGCTTCAAGTTCCGGCACTTCCCCTACGACGACACGGCGGGCTGGATCGGGTTCGGCATGTCCTGGACCACCTATCCGACCGGCGGGGACTTCGGAAACCGGCTGCTGACCATCGTCGTGTCCGGCGGGATCCTGCGCACCTGGGGCGAGTTCGGCGGCGGGCTCGTCCTGTTCGGTGACTACACCGGGTTCGGACCCGTGTTCCCGCTGCCCAGCCTGCGTTTGCGGCTCGGGCCTGCGGACCGGCTGCAGTTCGACTTCGGGATGCTCGACGAGGCTCCGTATTGGACGGGCCACAACTTCATGCACATCGGCGTGATCACCGCGATCCCGTGGGAGAAGGTGTGGGCGCCCCGGGTGCGTGGCGGAGTGCGCATCAACCCCTACTCGATCGACCACTTCCCGTTCGAGCCGTACGTGGGGGTCGAAGCGCGCCTCGGCGCCCACTTCCGCGTGGGAGTGGACGTGTCCGTGGGCGACGGCGGCCAGGGCAACCCGCCCTCCTTCGGGGGACGGGCGTACGTCGGCACGATGATCGGCAAGGGCACCAAGGCCGGCGAGAGGCCGAACCCCGCGCGATAGCAGGGAGTTCCCAGTTCGGGGGCGCCCGAGGAGCCCGAGGCCTAGCCTTTGACGCCGCCGGCGGTCAGACCCTCGACGAGGTTCTTCTGCAGCGCGAAGAACAGCGCCATCACCGGGATGCTGACCAGGATCGCCCCCGCCGCGAACGCCCCCCACTGGGTGGAGTAGTCGCCGACGTAGCGCTGCAGCGCCACGGGCAGGGTGTACGACGTCTCGTCGGCCATGAAGGTGGCGGCGAGGATGAACTCGTTCCAGGCGGTCATGAACGAGAACAGGGCCGTCACGGCGATCGCGGGGCGCGACAAGGGCAGCACGATGCGGGTGAAGATGGTCCACCGCGAGGCGCCGTCCATGATCGCGGCCTCCTCCAGCTCCTTGGGGATCGTGTCGAAGTACCCCTTGAGCATCCAGATGCAGAACGGGATCGCCGTGGTCGCGTAGCAGAGCGTCAGGCCAGTCAGCGAGTTCAGCAGGCCGGTGGCGTCCATCAGGATGTACAGCGGGATCGCCATCACCACGCCGGGGAACATCTGGGTGACGAGCAGCGCGCCCATGCCCATGTCCTTGCCCGGGAAGCTGAAGCGGGAGAACGCGTACGCAGCGCTGCAGGACAGCGCGATGCCCACCACCGTGGTGGCCGCGGACACGATCACCGAGTTGCGCACCCAGTACCAGAACAGCTTGCGGCCCTGCATGTCGGTGGAGTCGACGAGGTCCGCGAAGTTGCCGAACGAGACCTGCGTCGGGAACGGGTTGGCGGACAGGTCGAACGAGTCCCCCGGGGTCAGGGCCATCTTCACGACCCACAGGACCGGATACAGCGCCGCCGCCGTGACCACGATGAGGATCGCGTGGCGCCACCACTGGCTCGCCCAGGTGGCGCGCCGATCCCCGCTGGCTGCGCTGCGGTCGGTCATGAAGACTCCGTCACCCGCTGGGTCATCCAGCCCCAGAACCACAGGATCCCGAAGATCAGCAGCGCGTACGCCGAGGCGTACCCGTACTGGGCCTGCCGCGTGAACGCCCACTTGTAGGCCTCGGAGATCAGGATCTCCGTGCTGCCGTCGGGCTCGCCGGCCGAGACCAGGTAGATGATGTTGAACATGTTGAAGGTCCACACGGACCCGAGGATCACCGCCGGGAGCAGCGCCGGCTTGAGCAGCGGCAGGGTCACGTGGCGGAACCGCTGCCAGGCGTTCGCGCCGTCCACCTCGGCCGCCTCGAGCAGGTCCCGGGGGATCGCCTGCAGCGCCCCCAGGGTCACCACCATCATGAACGGGAAGCCCAGCCAGGTGTTCGTCGCGACGTTCGCCGCGAACGAGGTGAAGAAGTTGGAGAACCACGACACCGGCTCGACCCCGAACAGGTCCAGGAAGGCGTTCACGGCGCCGAACTGCCGGTTGAACATGCCCTTCCAGATGAGCGCGGTGATGTAGTTGGGCACCGCCCAGGGCACGATCAGCAGGACGCGGTACACGCCCTTGAGCTTCATCCAGGGATCGTGCAGCAGCAGCGCCAGCCCCAGCCCGATGCTGACGTGCAGCGCGACGTTGGCCAGGGTCCAGGCGACCGTCACCACGAGCGTGAACCAGAAGCTCAGGGGGTGCGTGATGCCGTACTCCTGGGACGTCAGGATCCGCACGAAGTTGCTCAGCCCCACGAACGTGAACTCGCCGCCGGAGTGCGCGAACAGCGACACCGCGGCCCCCGCCAGGAACGGGATGAACACCACCAGGGTCATGCCCGCCGCCGCCGGCAGCAGGTAGGCGTAGGCGGGCAAGGAGCGGCGCATGCGCGGCACGAGGTCCACGGCCGCCGCGCGCCGCACGGCCCAGATCGCGCCCCCCAGCAGCAGCAGCCCCGCCAGCACCATGTACAGCGTCGGGTCCGCCCGCTGGGGCGGGGGCCGCAGGTAGAACCCGATCTCCTGCTGGGCCTCGGCCGCCGCCACCGTCGCGTCCGCTCCGCGCAGCACCCGCCGGAGCGCGCGGTTCATGGGCTCCCACACCGCGCCCATCTCGGGCCGGTTGGGGGTCGCCACCGCCAGCGCGCCCTGGGCCACGAACGCGGCGAGCACCGGATCGTCATGGATCACCGGATCGGAGGCCACCTCCAGCAGCGGCACGCACTGCCGACCCACCCGGGCGCGGATCAGGCTCCCCTCGGCGCCGCCGATCGCCGCCGCCACCACCGCCATGGCCGCCGGCGAGGCCTTCGCCTGGGCCGCCAGGTACAGCGCCTCCACCGTCAGGAAGGGACGCAGGGGGCCGGCGCCGGGGACCGTGGGCAGGGGCGCGATGCCGAAGTCGATCTCGGGCCGGATCTCCCCCAGGAACCACGGTCCGTTGATGACGAACGCGACCTTGCCGGCGTTGAACAGGTTGCTGACCAGGGCGCCGTCGGACTCCGGCGGCACCACCCCGTCCGCCACGAGCTTGCCGACCATCGCGAACGCGGCCGCCGCCTCGGGCGTGTCCACCCGGATCCGCCCCTGCTCGTCGAACACCCGCGCCCCGAAGGCGTGGAAGAACGCGGCGTGGTGATAGAAGTTGCCCGCCTCGTACACGAGGGGCAGCTCGGCCCGCCGGCCCGCCTCCAGCAGGGCGTCGAAGTCCGCGGGCACCTGCCCCACCAGCGCCTTGTTGTAGTAGAGCGCCAGGGACTTGAAGGACAGGGGCATGGCCCACAGCTGCCCGTCGAAGCGCAGCGCGTCCGTGGTGCTCGGCAGGAACGCCCCTTCGGGCAGCCCCGGGGGGTAGGGCATCGGCTGCAGCAGGCCGTTGGTGGACCACTCACCCACTGCCTCGTGGGGGGCGATGAACAGGTCGGGGCCGTTGCCGCGGGGGATGGCCGCCGTCAGGCGCTGGCGAAACGCCTCGTGCGGCACCGCCAGCAGGTCGACGTCCACGTCATCGCGCTCGGCGTTGAGGGCCCGGACGATCTGCTCCAGCGCCGTGCGCTCCTCGCCCCGATAGGCGTGCCAGAGCAGGACGTGCCCCGACTCCTGCGCCACCGCAGCGCCCGGCGAGAGCAGGAAGAACGCGAGCAGGGGAGCGAGCAGGACGCGCACGGGCGCCTGTCTACCTGAGCCGTTCGACCGCACCAAGAGGAAACGTGACTCTAGACAGAGTTACTAGTCTTCTAGAGGGCCGAGTCGGACATGAAGAAGGCCAGGCGCCGCCAGAAATGGTCCATCACCTCGGCCTTGCGGAAGACCCCCGTTCCGACCGCGCACAGGTCCCTGCGGTAGCCGCGGTCCACCGCCGACAGGGCCACACCTCCCCGCTCGTGGCCGCTTCCGGTGAAGAAGCCCTCGTACACCCCGCCGTACTGGGCGAAGGGGTCCACCGAGCCGTCCGGCACCTCCGAGTGCGCCACGAGCCCGCGGCCGGTCAGGAACGTGCCTCCGTCCCCCGGCATGCGCTCCGCGAGGCGCACCAGCGCGGCCTTGGCGACCCCCGGGACCGCCGCCCGCAGGAAGTCGTCGAGCACCTGGGACAGGAGATCCTCCCCGTGATCCGCTTCGTCCAGCCGACGCTCCAGGCGGCGCTTGAACGTCGTGCCGGACTCCGGCACCCCCCGCCGGGTGCGGAACGAGCACAGCACCGGACGCGCCCGCAGACCACGGCGCGGCTCCCCCTCTTCGTCCCGGGGCAGGTGCGGCACCACGAAGGTGAAGCCCTGGCCGCTGTACGCGGGCTGGTGCACGGCCATCGCCTCGTGCTGGGCCCGACAGTAGGCGTAGGCGAAGTCGGTGAACGAGAACCGGCTGCGGGGCACCGTCGCGAAGCGGAGCGAGGGACACGGACCCACGGGACCCGGGCGGGGACCGCGCCACGCCAGGGGTGCAGACGCGCCGGCGCTGGCCAGATCCGGAGGCAGCGACGCCGTCAGATCCGGCGCCCGGGCGGGCTCGGTGTCGGGGCGCGACGCCCGCGCCTTGTCGGTGCCGCAGTCGTCCGCGAAGTCGTGGCGCATGGGGAACGGATCGAAGGCCCCGTCCCGGTCCAGCACCGGACCCGTGCCCTCACCGAGCCCCAGGTCCGACAGCCGCTCGGCGTCCTCGCCGGCGAGCGCGGCCTCGAGCAGCGCCACGGCCTCGTCGGGATCCAGCCCCTCCAGGGGCTCCTCTTCGCTGTCCAGGCCCAGCGCGATCCGCATCGCCCGGACCCGGCGCCGGACCTCGGCCCGCAGCAGGTACACGCCCGGCCCGTCCAGGACGAGACCATGGCTGGAGAGCACCGACATGCGCGGCTCGGTGCAGGTCTCCGACCAGCCGAGCCACGGACCCTCGACCCCCAGCCGGTGCAGGTGCGACGCCTCGCGAAAGGTCACCGGCAGGATCGACAGCACGATGGGGGCCGGCAGGCGCGACGGCAGCAGGGTGCGCAGGGGGCGGCGCCGGGTGCGCAGGGCGTGCTCGAGCTTGTCCCGCAGGACCCGGGGATGCTCGTCGTGCACCTCCACCACCGCGTACCAGCCCCCCAGACGCACCACCACCGGCACCACCTCGTCGGGCAGCACCAGGCGCCGGGTGCGCAGCAGGCCGTGCTCCAGCGCCCGGTTGAGGGGCTGACCGTCGTTGGCGTGCCGGTTGCCGCGGATCGCATCCACGAGGCCGCGAAGCTCCACGGCGCGCTCCAGGAGCAGGTCCGGCGGCGCCTCGCGGCAACAGATCGGTGTGGCGACGAAGGTGTCGGTGCCCGGACCCCGCCGCAGCGCCGCCAGTTCCTCCCACAGGGACGGCTCGTCGGCCCGTCCGCCCACGGCGCGCCGCAGGGAGTGGGTGAGCTCGAGGCCGTGGGCCACCAGGGAGGGCGGGAAGAGCGGCGCGATCTCGGTGAGGGCGATCACCGTGTCCGCGAAGGTGTGGCGCCCGCCGGGGCGACGGGTGAGGCGGCGGGCGATCCGCCCCGGGTGCTGGTCTTGCGTCACCGCGGCAGGTTAGCCGCCCGGTCGGCGAGCCGGGGCCCCGATCCCGCTCTGCGCTGCGCCTATTCGGGCTCCTCCCACGGGGGCAGGACGATCACGTCGAAGATCGACACCGGCTTCGTCTGCAGGCCGAAGCGCAGCCCGTCGATCTCCCAGACCTTCTCCCCACCGTGGATGAAGTGGATCGCGTCGCCGTAGGTGGTGGAGCCCTCGGGGACACCCACCAGCGTGAAGCTCGGACCCGCGGGGTCGAGCACCGGACCGGGCCGCACGCCCCAGGACATGCCGGACACGAGCCCCTCGATGGCGGCGCCGTCCTCCCGGAGCATGCGCCACGTGGACGGCGCGTAGGGCGAGTCGATGTGCAGCGCCCCCCCGCCGTTCCAGCCCGCGAACGACACGCGGTTGTTGTAGCCGGACCAGGGGGTGGCGGCGGACCACCGGGGCCCCGTGCTGGGGGTCCAGCTGACCACCGAGGTCATGGGCGCGAAGCCCCCGCCGCAGCCGTAGTCGGTGACCCCGAGCAGGTAGGAGGCCCTGCCCTCGTCGTCGATGGAGGGCTCCAGCGCGAAGGCGGCGAGGGGCACATCCGCCCCGAGCAGCTCCGGGGGCAGCAGCTCCTGGGGCGTCCACACGCGGTCGAGCATCGACAGGTCGAGCCGGTTGACGGCCCGCAGCGAAGGCAGCGGGGTCGCGCAGTCGTACTCCATGGCCCACAGCATCAGCCACTCGGGATCGTCGGGCGACACGGCGGCCTGCACGCCGGCCCAGGCGGGGCCGATGTCGACGCGCCGGCCCGTGCCGACCATGACGATCTCGCGGGTGTTGCCGTCCTGCCACGCCACCGGCTGCACCGTGCCGGTCACCGCGTCGATCTCCCAGGCCGACCAGGGCACCCAGGACCCGGGCTCGGGGTAGTCGTCGTCGACCGGGCCATCGTTGTCGGCCGGCGGCTCCTCCTGGTCGTCGGTGTCGTAGGGCGGCATCATCGGCTCGGTCCAGCCGTAGGCCGTGGCCAGGAACCGTCCCGGGCCCGCCGGGATGATGCGGACGTGGCTCCACCACGCGTACTGGCTCTCGTCCTGGCCCGGAAGCGCGAACTCAGCCACCACCTGCCCGAACAGATCGACGATCGCGTACTCCACCGCGCAGTTCCACACCGCGTCGCTGTCCACGTCCCCGTCGTAGGCGGGGGGCAGCCCGTCTGCGTCCTCCGCGCCGGTGTAGGCGATGTCCCCGTCGCAGTCCCAGCAGCAGCCCGGATCCCCGTGGGCCACGACGAGGTAGATGTCGGGCATCTCTCCCGGATCGAGACGGCCCCAGGGCCCCGAGGGCAGGGTCGGCAAACCGGGCCAGCCACCCGTGTTTCCGCGTCCCCCCGGGCCGCTGTGCGTCGATCCGGGACCCTCGACCAGGGGATCGGGCTCCGGCGCAGCGCGCAGTGAGGTGTCGGAGTGGCACCCCACGATGAGCAGGGCAAGGGCGGGCAACACTTGGCGAATCGACGGCGTCATGATCCTGGCCTCCACCCCACAGGTGTCTTCGGATCGCCGCGTGTTGCCATGGCCACCGGGCGTCGGTGGACCCGCCCGGGCAGCGGGCCGCCCACGGAGGTCCTAGACTGCCGCCCGTGTCTCGCCTCCAGCTCCGCCGACGCCTCATGGGCATCGCGTCATCCGCCCTGCGCCCCGACTCCCTGCTCGGTGCAGGCTCGGACGCGCCCTCCTTCGATCTGGTCACCCAGGACGGCCGCGCGGTGCGCAGCGAGGACCTGCTGGGACAGCGCGGCTACGTCCTGATCTTCTATCCGGGCGACGACACCCCGGGCTGCACCCTGCAGCTCAAGGCGTTCTCGGATCTCGTGCCCGCGTTCGACGCCGTCGGATACGACGTGTACGGCGTGAACCCCGCCGACGCCGCGTCCCACCAGAGGTTCGTGGACGGCTGCAGCCTGGGCGTGCCGCTCCTCGTAGACACGGACCGCAAGCTCGCCGAGGCCTTCCAGACCGCGCGGCCCGGGATCCCCGTGACCTTCCGGTCGGTCTTCCTGGTGGACGACAAGGGCATCGTGCGCAACGCCATGAAGGACATGCCGGACCCGCAGGCGCTGCTGTTGTCCGCCCAGCGCTGCTCGGAGACGGGGTTCAAGGGGGCGGGACGCAAGGGGCGGCGCATCGCGCCCCGGATCTCCGCCTACGGCATGCGCAAGCTCCAGGAGAACGACGTGCGCACCGTGATCCTGGACATCCGCGAGCCGGTGGACTGGCGGGCCGGACACATCGCCGGCGCCCTCAACATCCCCATCGACGGGCTGACCGGCCGGATGGATGAGCTGCCCGGCAAGGACGTCCCCGTCATCATCGCGGACGACCAGGGGCTGCGGGCCTCCGGGGCCGCCCACCTCCTCAACGAGGCGGGCTGGCGCAAGCTCTTCGCCCTGAACGACGGGATGGAGGCCTACAAGGGCCCCCTCGAGGCGGGCGCGGCGGAGTGACCGCGATCACCGAGGCGGACCGCGCTCCGCGCTCCCCCTTCGACGTGCAGCCCGATCTGCGGGTGGTGCCCCTGCGCACCCCCACGCTGCCCCCCGCCACCCACACCAACTGCGTCGTGGTGGGGCATCGCGACGTCGTGGTCGTCGATCCCGCGAGCCCCTACGAGGACGAGCAGCGGCGCCTGCTGGACTGGATCGAAGGCAACGGCCTGCGGGTGCACGCGATCCTGCTGACCCACCAGCACGGCGACCACGTCGGCGGCGCCAACGCGCTGCGGGAGGCCACCGGCGTGCCCGTGCTCGCCCACCCGGCCACCACCGCGGCCCTGAAGGGGCACGTGCGGGTGGACGACTCGCTGTTCGAGGGAGATCTCGTCTCGGAGGCGCTCGAGGTGGATCTCGGGGTGCCGCTGCGGGTCCTGCACACGCCGGGACATGCCCGCGGACACCTGGCGTTCCGGGACGAGCGCACGGGCGCGCTGATCGGCGGGGACCTCGTGGCCGCCCAGGGCACCATCGTCATCGACCCGCCGGACGGGAACATGGCCGACTACCTGGCCACCCTGGCGCGGCTCATCGTGCTGGGCACGGGGGTCCTCATCCCCGCCCACGGCGCCGCCATCGACGCCGGCGAAGACAAGCTGCTGGAGTACATCGCCCACCGCCAGATGCGGGAGGAGCAGCTGCAGGTGACCCTGGCGGCGCGGCCCCAGCGGTGCGGGCGGCCCATCGATCTGGTGCCCGCGATCTACCCGGACGTGCCGCCGATGTTCCATCCCCTCGCCGGGCGGCAGGTGCTGGCCCACCTCCTCAAGCTCGAGGACGAAGGGCGCGTGGACCGACCCGACGGCTCCACGGACGTGCCCGGGGTGCCGGTGTACATGTCCGCGTCGATGGCGGGCTGGACCGCGGAGCTGCCGGTGTTCCGCCTGCTGGGCTGATCCGGCGAGCAGTCCCTGGCATGGTCTCGCTCGTGAACGAAGACGCAATCACCCGCCTGCTGCGCGAGCACCTGCTCGACGACCTGTTCTTCGGCGAGCCCGGCACCATCGAGGGCGACGACGACCTCTTCGAGCTGGGGCTCGACTCCATGGGCGTGACCCGCCTGGTGGTGTTCGCCGAACGCACCCTGGGGGCGCGCATCCCCGACGCGCAGATCGTCGCCGCCAACTTCCGGACCCTGTCGGCCCTGGTCGCCCTCGTCGGTCGGCACGCGGGGTGACTTCGCGCCATCGCCAGCCGCCGCCGCTGCTGTGGTCGATGGTGCTGAATCCCCTGTTCCCGCTGCTGCTGCTGCGCTGGCGCGTGGCCAGGGTCGAGGTGGCCCGGGCCGCGTTCAACGCCGACACGGTGGGCCCGTGCGTACCGCACGGAAGCCGGGTGCTCGACGTCGGGGCCTGGGACGCGCGCACCGCGGCGCTGCTGCGGGACGAGCGCGGCTGCGACGTGCTCGCCGTGGACGTGGTGGACAAGAACGTGACCGACGTGCCCTTCGGGTTGTTCGACGGCATCACGCTGCCGGTGGCCGACGGCAGCCGGGACGTGGTCACGCTGCTGTACGTGCTGCACCACGCGGCCGACGACCTGGCCCTGCTGCGGGAGGCGCGCCGGGTCCTCGCGCCGGGGGGGCGGGTGCTGGTGGCCGAGGACATGGTGCAGACCGCGGCCCAGCGGCTCGTGACGGTGGGCTTTCACGTGTGGCTGTGGCTGTGGACCTGGATGGGCTGGGCCGGGCAGTTCCGCCGGTTCGACGCGTGGACCGCGCGCTTCGCCGAAGCGGGGCTGCGGGTCGTGGAGCGGAGGGAGCTGGGCTCGCACCTGGGGCGGGCCCTGTGGCCGAAGAACGTGCTCTTCGTGTTGCAGGCCGACGACTGATCAGCGCCGAGCAGTCATCGCGATCAGTCGCCCTGCCCCTCGACGAGCTCGCGGACCACGTCGCGCTCGGGATCGTCCACCACGAACAGCTCCTCCAGACCAGAGGGCCAGGCGACGTGCAGCCGCGCCGCGCCGCAGCCGTCCAGGGGCACGTGCACCACGCGCTCCCCCTGGCTGAACACCGAGGGCCCGGTGCCCACCGTGTGCAGCGTGAAGCGCACGCACGTCTCCGCCACCACCCGGGCGCCGAGCGCCTCGCGGTTCGAGGCGGTGCCGCGCAGCATCACGCGCAGCGCCCCGGGGTCGTAGCCGGGCAGGTGACCGAGCGAACGGCGCACGGTGACCGGCTCGTCCTCCAGGTTCGCGACGAGGATGTCGATGCGGCCGTCGCCGTCCAGATCGGCCCACGCCGCGCCCATCGACGAGCGCCCCTCGTCGTCGATCTGCACCTCGGCCCCTCCATCGCTGAAGAACGGGAACTCCGACTCGATCCCGCTCTGCAGGAAGAGCCGGTTGCGAGGCGCCAGGCCCTCGTGCAGGGGCTCGACCTCTCCGCGCTCGTAGTAGCCGCCGTTCGCCACGAACAGATCCAGATCCGCGTCCTCGTCCACGTCCACGAAGAACGTGCCCCACCCCACGCGGCCTCCGTCGTTCTCGATCCGCGCGGCGGTCGAGGCGTTCAGGAACAGCCCGCCCAGGTTCCGCCACAGAAAGTGCGGGCCGATGTTGGTGACGAACAGATCCAGGAAGGAGTTCTGATCGACGTCGGCAACGGCCAGGCCCATGCCGTCGCTCGCGTCGCTGATCTCGGCGTCCCGGGTGGCGTCGGTGAAGGTGAAGTCGCCGGCGCCCAGCAGGAGCCGGTCGTCGGTGTCGTCGGACGCCGGCTGGGCCACGTCGGTGGTCAGGAACAGATCGGGCAGGCCGTCGTTGTCCGCGTCGAACGATCCCGCGCTCCAGGACCGCTCCACGTCCGTCAGCCCGGCGGCGGCCGTCTCGTCGATGAACGTGCCATCGCCGCGTCCCCGATACAGGCGCGTGTTGCCCCGGTACACGCCGGTCAGCAACAGGTCCTGGTGCCCGTCCTGGTCCAGATCCGTCCACACCACCGAGCCCTGGCTCACGCTGCCGCCCAGCCCCGCGGCGGTGGTGGCGTCCACGAACACGCCGGCGCCGTCGTTGAGCAACAGCAGGGATGGGCCCTCGTGGTCGGTCAGCAGCAGGTCCTCGTCGCCGTCTTCATCCACGTCGGCGGCGCCACAGCCCAGCCACTCGGCGGGCCCGGGCATTCCGCGGAAGGAGCCCTGCTCATCGAAGCGGCCATCCCCATCGTTGATCCACAGGTGCACGCCGAGGGCGCGGGTCAGCACGACGTCGGGATCCAGATCCCCGTCCACGTCCACCACGCACACTCCGCGCGTGTAGCGGCTGTCGATGCCGAGGTCGGCCGCCTCGAACCCCAGGAACGTGTCGTCCCGGAAGTCGAGCTCCGCCGTGCACCCCGCCAACGCCAGGAGCGTCAGGCCCAGGGCGTGCAGCACCCCGCTGGGTGTAGCCTCCATCGTCGGTCCCCTCACGGCGCCTGTTTGCCAGGATTCCAAACGGTGATCAAGCCCGCCTCTTTACCCAACCCCGCCACTCCCGACCTGTTCCATCGCTATCTGGACGGCCGGATGCGCGCTGGGCGGGGCGTCGGGAACGGCTCGCAGTTCGTGTTCGAGGTGCGGGGATCGGTGGACCGGGAGCTGCTCCGGGCGCGGCTCGACGACCTGACGGCGCGGCTGCCGGTGCTCGGCGCGCGGCTGTCCCCCTGGCCGGGCCGCCGCTGGTCGCCCTTGCCCGGACACGTGGTGCCGATCCGGGAGGAGCGGCTGGAGGTGCCGGTGGATGTCTGGTTCGGCCGGCACTTCGGCGAGCCCTTCGCGGCGGCCGACCAGCCCTCGCTGGAGATCGTGCTGGGGCGGGCTGCGGACCGGACCGCGGTGCTCGTCCGGTGGCTGCACACGCTGGCCGACGCGCCGGGCATGGACCTGCTGTGCCGCCTGCTGGACGGCGAGGATCCCGCGCGCTTCAAGCTGGAGGCCCCTGCCGGCGCGGTGGTGCGTCGGGCCCACGGACAGCGTCCGGGGTGGCGGCGGGGGCTGGACGTGCACGGGTTGATGCTCCGCCACATCGCGCGCAGCGTGCCGCGGCCCTACCAGGCCCGGGTGGACCGGCGGGCGCGCCAGACCGTGTCCTGCCACACGCTGACCCGCGATCAGACCGCGGCCACCTGGGTCCGCGCCGACCAGCTGGGGGGACTGGACCGCAACGCGTTCCTGGTGGGGGCGCTGGCCCGGGCCTGCGTGCGCGCCTGGCAGCCGCCGCGCTGGAGAAGCCTCCGGATCCCGGTCCCGCTGTCGCTGCGGCCCCGGGCGTGGCGGGGTCCGGTGCTCGGCAACTGGTTCTCGATGATCCTTTTGCAGGTGCCGGTGCGGCGGCTGCGCACGCTGGAGGAGGCGGTGCAGACGTGTCGCGCGGCGTGGCGCACCGCGCTGGCCCGGGGCGAGGACGCGGCGACCCTGAGCCTGATGGCCCCAGCGGGGCAGCTTCCAGGCTGGTTGGCGCGCCTGTTCCTGGACGGACCGCGGCTGCAGGACGGCGCGACCGTCAACACCAGCTACGTTGAACTCGAGTCCGGCAAGAGCGGCACCTGGCTCGGGCAGCCGCTGGAGCGTGCGCTCATCGCAAGCTCCATCCTCACGCCGCCCGGACTCGCCGGTATCTTCTCGGGATGCGCCGGCCGGCTCAGCGTTGCGGTGCCCGGCCAGGGCGGAGCGGCGGCCCAGACCCTTCACGCCGAGCTCGTGGCATTGCTTCTTGGAGACACGGTATGAGGTTGCTTGAGCGGTTCTTCACCCACGAGACGCCCCAAATCGCCTGGGACGGCGAAGACATCGTCGCCGGGGTGCTGCGGCGACGGGTCGCGGGGGGCGCGCGCTGGCTGCGGGGGCGTGGACTGAGGCCCGGCGATCACGTCGGGCTGCATCTCCCCCACGGCGCTGCCGCCCCGCTGCTGCTGCTGGCCTGTTGGAGCGCCGGCCTGGTGGTCGTGCCCCTCGATCTGGGCCGCCCGACGGATCAGCTGCGCCGGCTCCTGAAGCGGAGCAAGGCGCGGCTGCTCATCACCAGCGGCAAGAAGGGTGCGAACCTCGCCCGGCACGGGCCCATCGAGAGCCTGGTGCTCGACAAGGCCTGGACCCTGCCCGTGGCCCAGACCGCGACGGCTCCCGAGCTGGAGGTGGAGCTGAGCCCCGACGCGCCGGCCCTGATCCTGTGGACCTCCGGGTCCACCGGCACGCCCAAGGGCGTCAGCATCACGCGCGGCGCCATCGACGACTTCGTGGAGCACTGGACCGAGCGGCTGGGCATCGGACCCACGGATCGCGTGGCCTGGACGGCGGCGCTGAGCTTCGACCTGTCGCTGCTCGATCTGGGCGTCGCCCTGTCGTCAGGGGCCACGCTCGTGCCGGTGCCCGAGGAGCGCCTGGCCTTCCCCGAGGAGCTCGGGGCGTGGCTGACGGAGCAGCAGGTCACCTGCCTGTACACCGTGCCGTCGCTGCTGGAGCGGGCGCTGCCCGCCGACAAGCCGCTGCCTGCGTCGCTGCGGGTGATCCTGTCGGCGGGCGAGGCGCTGCCGGTGAGCCTCGCGCGGCGACTTCGGGCGGCCCTGCCGGCCGAGGGCCTGCTGGGCAACCTGTTCGGCCCCACCGAGACGAACGTGTCCGTGGCGTGGTTCGCGCCCCCGGGCTGGGCGGGGGACGCGGTGCCCATCGGCGCGCCCTGCCCCTACGCGAAGGTGCGGCTGACCGACGAGGGCGAGCTGCTCGTCGCCGGATCCACCGTCATGACGGGCTACTGGGGCGAGCCGGATCGCGCGCAGTGGAGCGACCTGGACGGCGACCGCTGGCTGCACACCGGAGACCTGGCGCGCTGGGAGGGCGATGAGCTGCACTTCCTGGGACGCGCGGATCGCATGCTCAAGATCCGCGGGTACCGGGTGGAGCCGGAGAACGTGGAGGGCGCGCTGGCCCTGGTGCCCGGCGTGCTCGAGGCCGCGGTGATCGTCCGGGACAGCGACGACGGACCGGTGCTGGTCGGCTTCGTGGCCGGCGACGTGGACCCGGTGGCGGTGCGGAAGGCGGTCAGCGCCACCCTGCCCGGCTGGGCGGTGCCCGAACACATCGAAGTGGTAGACGCCCTCCCCCGCTCAACCCGCGGGAAGGTGGACAGGGCGGCCCTCAGCTGAGGCCGAGGAAGCCGGCGATGATGTTCTTCTGGATGTCGGACGTGCCCGAGAACAGCGGGCCCCCCATGGCGTCGCGCAGCTCCGAGGCTGCCGCCGCGTCCTCCAGGTAGCCGGACCCGCCGGCGATCCGGACCGCGTCGATGCTGCTCTCCAGGAACGCCTCGCTGATGAACAGCTTGGCCTGGGCGGCCTCGACGGGAGCGCGTCGGCCGCCCTCCTTCGACGCCGCGGCGCGGTAGAGCAGCATCCGGCTCAGATCCAGGCGGGTCTTCATGTCCGCGATCCGGTGGCTGACCGCCTGGAACCCGCCGATGGGCCGACCGAACTGGCGCCGCCGCCGGGCGTGCCGCACGCACCGGTCCAGCTGGCGCTGCATCGCCCCCAGGAAGGGGCCGAACACGCAGGCCCGCTCCCACTCCAGGGACGTGGTGAACATCGCCATGCCCGAGCCGGGCGCGCCGATGGCCCGATCCCCGGGCACCTGCAGATCCGGCAGACCCACCGTGCCCATGGGTGCCCCGCGCAGGCCCAGCTTCGGCTGATCTTCGGTGAGCACCCCGTCGGCCCGCTCCAGGACCACGGCGCCGAGCTCCGCGCGATCCGCCGACACCCGCGCGTCCCGCGTATAGATGACGAACGTGTCGGCCCGGGGGGCGCAGGTGATGTAGGCCTTCTCACCGGTGATTCGCAGCCCGTCGCCGTGGGCCTTCAAGGTGGTCTGCATGGCGCGCACGTCGCTGCCCGTGCCGTGCTCCGTGACGCCGTGGGCGCCGATGCGCCGACCGTCCAGGAGCGGCGGAAGCCACCGCGCGATCTGCTGCGGGTCGCCGTGCAGCGAGAGCGGAAGCACGGCCCCCCACAGGTGGGCGTTGGCGGCAAACAGGAAGCCGAGGTCGGCGCACCCCAGACCCAGTCCCTCGAAGGCGATGACCGTGTCCAGCGCGCTGCGGCCTGCGCCCCCGGCCTGCTCGGCCACGGGGAAGCCGAAGATCCCGCTGTCCGCGAGCAGGGTCCACGCGGCCTCGGGCATCGCCCCGGCGGGGGCCGCTTCGAGGGCAGGGCCCAGCGCGACCCCCAGCTCCTGGAAGCGGGCGCGGAGGGAGTGCTGGGCGGCGTCGAGGGTGTCGAACACACCCGCATCATGCACCGAACACCGCTCCTGTACCCTGCGCCGCCATGGGCGGATCCCTCCCTCTGGAGCTGCTGGGCGACGTGCACTGGATGTTCGTGTCCGTGGGCATCGTCAGCAGCCTGCTGTTCACCGGCCTCGTGCTGTGGTCCCGCACGCGCCCCGCTCCGGACCCGTCCCTGCCCCTGCCGCCCCTCACCGTGCTCAAGCCGTTCGACGGGGTGGACGCGGACATGGGCGAGAGCTTCTGGACCTACCTGCAGGCGGGTTACGGGGCCCCCCGGGAGGTGCTGTTCTGCACGAGTCGGGACAACGCGGCCGGGATCGCCGTCGCGGAGGCGGTGCTCGCCCGGCTGGCGCGGGAGCCGCAGGAGGGGGTGACGGCCCGGCTGCTGCTCCCCGAGGAGGGCGAGGAGCCCTGGATCACCCGCAAGGTCTGGCACATGGCCCGCGGGTTCGCGGCCGCCCGCCACGACGTGATCGTCAACGGGGACAGCGGCACAAGCCTGCTGCCGGGCACCCTGGAGGCCCTGGTCCGCACGCTCGTGGCGAGCCCCGACTGCGGCGCGGTGTGGGCTCCCTACTCGGTGTCCGAGGGGAGCTCCATCGGAACGCGGTTGACCCGGGTGGCGTGGACCGCCACCACGATGAACTTCCTGGTGGTGGGGGCGGTGCACCAGGCGTTCAAGCAGAAGCCGATGCTGGCGGGGGGCCTGTTCGCGGCGCGGCGGGAGGCCGTCGCCCAGATCGGCGGCTTCGCGGAGGCGGACGGCTACCTGACCGAGGACTACGAGATCGGGCGGCGCATCACCGCGAACGGGTGGCTGGTGAAGCCGTCGCGGGTCCCGGTGGTCCGGCACATGGGGGAGCTGACGTTCGGGCAGTTCTTCCAGCGGCAGCTGCGGTGGAACACCATCTTGTGGCGGCTGCGGGATCCCCTGCGGGCGCCGTATCCCCTGACGATGTGTGGCCTCGCGGTGGCGCCGATCACATGCGCGGCGGCGTCGCTGGCGTTCCCCGAGCGGCTGGGGGAGTACGGGTCGGCGCTGGCTGCGCTCTACCTCACCCGGGGCCTGTACGCGCTGCTGCTGCGCTTCCTGACGACGGGAGCGCGCCCCCAGCTGGAGACGCTGCTGCTGCTCCCGCTGCTCGACGCGGTGTTCCTGGTGACCTGGGCGCGCGGACCGTTCGTGCGCACGATCATGTGGCGGGACACGAAGCTGCGGGTCGGTCGAGAGGGCAAGGTCACGCTGGCCTGAAGGTCGACGCCGAGACCGACTGGTCGGGCATCCCCGGCCGCGATCGGCGCTGCTAGAAGTCCGCGCCCAGCGAGACGCCCGCAGGGGTGCTGCCGACCGTGGGGATCCACTCCTCGTCCGGGCCCTCCTCGGGCATCTGGTAGGGCGTTCCGTCGTACATCTCCCGCTTGCCGGGATACACGTACGCGCGCCAGCAGTACTTCAGGAGCGAGGCCTGATCGAGGTTGGGGTGGATGTAGGGCGCGATCTCCTTGGCGTGCGCCTCGGGCAGCAGGCTCCAGTGCAGCCCGGGCTTGACGTGGTGGATGCCGTGGAACCCGTTGTTGAAGGTCCACCAGTTCACGATGCGCCCCACCACGTTGCGGGCGTTGTTGAAGGGATGCGCCTGGTCGGTGCCGTCGTGCTGGATGAAGTTGATCCCGATGATCCCCCAGGCCGCGTACAGGTGCGGGATCATGGCGATGAACAGGAACTTCCAGAAGTCGAGCACCAGCAGCGTGCCCATCACCGACAGGAAGAACACCCACTCCCGCACCCACTGCGCGAACCAGCGCGGCCGCTCGATCCGCATGGCGCGGGCGTACTGGAAGTCGGCGTTGGTGATGGCCTGGCTCAGCACGGGCATGAACAGGAGCTGGTTGAGCAGGTTCCACTTGAACCGCGCCTTGGTCGTGCGCATGACGTCGCGCCGGGACTGGGTGTGCAGGTGGTGGCTCAGGTTGTGGCCGGGCACGAACGCGCTGACCGGGTGCCCGTAACAGACCGAGATCACGTACTGGAACAGGCGGTTCCAGCCCCGCTCCTCAAACACCGGCACGTGGATGGTGTTGTGGGTGATCACGGCGCAGAAGAACGAGAACACCGAGGTCACACCGACCCAGCCGACCTTGCCGAGCAGGGGCAGCGAGTCCCACACGTTCCACCCCACGACCACGAGGGCCAGGTAGGTGGCGACGAAGCCGAGGGTGCGTACATCGGCGCGGTAGCGAAGGGTCGGGAGCGTCACCATGACGGGGCTTCTAGCAGAGCCGCCCAGGGTGCGGAACCGCGGACTGCCGCGACTGATCAGGCCACCGGACCCGCACCTGGGGTATGAACATCGGATGCAGCGAACTCTCCTGTCCGCCCTCGCCACCGTCCTGCTCCTCGCCGCCGGGTGTGTGCCCCCGGCTCCTGTGGAGGGTCCCGGCGAGGAGGCCGAGCCGACCCCGCGCCCTCCCCAGGTGGTGTCCGAGAGCTTCTCGGTCCGGGCCAGCGTCGAGCAGGTGTACGTCTGGAACGCCGAGGTGGACGTCGGCATCGAGCTCGTGGACGCGTCCGGCGCTCTGATCGCGGAGGGCCAGACCGACTACCAGGGCAGCCTGGTGCTGCGCCTGCTGCCCCCCGGGATGGACTACGTCGTGCGCCTCGCCGACGCGCCGGACGACCTCACCGACCAGATTGACGTCGTGTCCATCGAGGACAGCCTGCCGCCCGAGTCGCTGTACGAGAGTCAGACCATGGTGCCGGGCAACGGCTACCTCACCATGCGTGACGGGACCCTGCTCGCCTACTTCCTCACCCTGCCCGGTCCCATCGAAGAGGGTCCGTACCCCACGCTGCTGAGCTACTCCGGCTACAGCCCCAGCCGCCCTGGGCGGTCGCTGGGCGCCCAGGTGGAGCCGTTCTGTGGCCTGTACCCGGTGCTGTGCAACGCCCCGGACTTCCCCGCCGGGATCTTCGGCACCGTGATGGGCTACGCCACCGTCGGGGTGAACGTGCGCGGCACCGGCTGCTCGGGCGGCGCCTACGACTACTTCGAGCCCCTGCAGGGCCTGGACGGCTACGACGTCATCGAGATCATCGCCCGCCAGTCCTGGGTGCAGGACAACGAGGTCGCCATGACGGGGCTGTCCTACCCCGGCATCGCCCAGCTCTTCGTGGCCCAGCACCGGCCCCCCAGCCTCGCCGCCATCGCGCCCATGTCGGTCATCGCAGACACGGCGTCCTCGACCCTGGCGCCCGGCGGGATCTTCAACAACGGCTTCGCCCAGCAGTGGATCGAGGGGGTCCTGGAGCGCGCCGAGCCCTACGGGCACGACTGGATCCAGGACGTCGTCGACGCCGGCGACACAGTCTGCGAAGAGCACCAGCTCCTGCACAGCCAGCTGCTGGACGCGATCGCCAAGGCCGAGCTGAACCCGTACTACACCGACGAGGTGGCGAAGCCCTTGGACCCATCGACGTTCGTGGACCGGATCGAGGTGCCCGTGTTCATGACCGGGCAGTGGCACGACGAGCAGACAGGCCCCCACTTCCCGGCGCTGTTCGACAAGTTCGACAGCGCGCCGCTGACCCGCTTCACGGCGACCAACGGCGTGCACCCGGACGGCTACTCGCCCCAGACCCTGTCGGAGTGGGGGATCTTCATGAGCCTGTACGTCAAGAAGGAGGTGCCGCACTTCGGCGCTGGGATCGGTCTGCTCGCGCCGATCTTCATGGAGAACGTGTTCGGCGACGACATGGACCTGCCGCCCAACCGCTTCGCCGACTACACCGACTACGCCCAGGCCCTGGCCGACTACGAGGCCGAGGACCCGGTCCAGATCCTGTTCGAGTCCGGCGCCGCTGACGACGTCGCGCCGGGCGCCCCAAAGGCCACCTTCCGGGCCTCCTTCGCGCAGTGGCCGCCCACCGAGACCGTGCCCATCCGCTGGTTCCTGCAGCCCGACGGCACGCTCGCGCCGGATCCGCCTGGGTCCGACGGTGGCTCCTCCGCGTTCGAGCAGGATCCCGAAGCGGGAGCGCGGGGCACCCTGGCCGGCGGGTCGGTGGACCCTCCGCAGCCCAACTGGGACTGGCGGCAGCCGGCCGATGGCCAGGCCCTGAGCTTCGAGACGGAGGCGCTGGCCGAGGACATGGTCCTGATGGGTCACGGCAGCGTGGACCTGTGGCTGCAGACCGATCAGACCGACGCGGACCTGCAGGTCACGATCACCGAGGTGCGCGCCGACGGAATGGAGTCGATGGTGCAGCACGGCTGGCTGCGGGCGAGCCACCGGGCCCTGCGGGACGACGCGACGGAGCTCCGGCCCGTCAAGTCGCACTACGAGGAGGACGTGGTGCCGCTGAGCCCCGGGGAGTGGACGCCGGTGCGGGTGGAGGTGATGCCCTTCGGCCACGTGTTCCGGGCCGGGTCGCGGCTGCGGCTGCTCATCGGCACGCCGGGCGACTCGATGGCGCGCTGGCGCTTCAAGCTGACGGAGTACGACAGCCCGCCGACGCAGCTGGTGGCGCACGACGCCGACCGGCCGTCGAGCGTGGTGCTGTCGCTGATCCCCGGGCTGGAGGTGCCGCCGGACCAGCCGGAGTGCCACTCGCTTCGTGGCCAGCCGTGCCGGGAGTACGCTCCCGTCGTCAACGCTCGGCGGTAGGGAGAGCCACTCCTCGCCGTCATCCAAACGAGGAGACCCATGTCCCACATCCGCCGCGGCGCGCTCCCCACCGCCTTCCTCCTGCTGCTCCTGGGCGCGGGCTGTCCGCCGGTGGCCTTCGACGGCCTGGACTCCAACCGCGACGGCGCGCTGGGCGCTGACGACCTCGAGTCGGGGGCGGCCGCGGCGTACATCGACCTGGGGCCCGAGGGCTCTGGGGTGGACACCGAGGCGGGCGACGACGACGACGACGCGGCCGAGGACACGGCCACGGGCTGGCAGATCACCGAGGCGACGCTGTATCCGGCGTTCAGCGAGGGCGACTGGTACTTCCAGGGTGTGCTGGAAGGCGAGAGCACCAACTACGCCCTGTCGATCCGGTTCGAGAACGAGGACCCCCTGGCCGTGGGCAGCGGCGACGTGGTGGGCGGCTCGTTCAACGCCGAGGACAACAGCGTGTACGCGTACGGCGGCGAGACGCCCGGCGGCACCATGGAGATCACCGAGGCGAGCGACACGGTGGCCTCGGGCGCGCTGACGAGCCCGGTGAGGTTCGAGATCATCGAGAACGACTCGTTCACCGGACGGGTGGTGGTCATCGAAGGGTTCGCGTTCCGCGACGTGGAGATCGGCGAGGCGCTGACGGACTAGCTCAGCCCCCCGTGGGCCCCAGCGCCACCGTCAGCTCCACCAGCGCCCGGAACGAGAAGAACGGGCCCAGCAGCCCCACCTCCAGCGTCGGCCGCACCAGCAGCGGCACGCGACCCAACGGCAGCTCCGTGCCGAGCTGCACCGCGAAGCCCGGGAGCACTGGCGGTCCCTTCGTTCCCCCGGGGTTCGGCCCCACCTGGAGCTGCAGCCCCAGCAGCTGCACGAACGGCGCCGTGAACCGCAGCTGCGGTCCGAACACGACGGGCACCAGCGTCATCACCCCCAGGCGCTCGCCGGTGTTTGGATCCACCACGGGCTGGGACGCCAGCACCCGCGCCCCCAGCGCGAGCCGCAGCGGCCCCTTCAGGCGCACCGACACGTCCACCGCCGCGCCTCCGTAGCTGCCGCGCCCCACGAACTGGTATCCGCCGCCGACGCTGACCAGCAGCAGGGCCGACCGCTGGGCCTCGGTCAGGGCCAACGCCCCGCGCTGCCGGGTGGGCTCCACCGGGACCTCCGCCAGCTCGGCCCGGTCGGCGTCGTCCTCACCCAGGCGGAACGCCCCCCCGGCCTTCGATGCGATCCAGACCCGCCCTTCGGTCACCCCCGCCCAGCGCTTGATCCAGGCGGACAGCGTGCGCTGCTCGGCCATGGACAGGCGTCCCGCCCCCTCCGCGATGTCGGTGGGCAGCCCCACCGCGAGCATCTCATCGGCCTTCAAGCGCAGCCGCGCCCCGGCCATGCGCCCACCGGGCATGCGCACCTGCAGGATGTGCTCCCCGGGCACCACCGCCGTGCCGGGACCCGCCACCGGGAAGCCGTCGATGAACACCGCGCCGTCCTCGTCCCCGGCGTCCGTGCCCGCGACCACCTTCGCGCGCCCCCCCTGCATGGCCTCGCTCTGCAGCTCCAGGTACAGCGCCTGCAGGTCCGGCGGATAGGACGTGTCGAAGTACTGCCCGGGCAACACCGCCAGGGACCGGGCCAGCGAGATCCGCGCTGCGGGCAGGCCCTGCTGATAGAAGGCCGCCACCCCTTCGAGGAAGTACAGGCGCCACAGCTCGGATGGGTCCAGGGGCGACTCGAGGCAGGCCAGGGTCTGGCGCACGCCGGACAGGTTCGTCTCGGCGTCGCCCATGCGCAGGTCATCGATGGCGACCTGCGCGCGGCCCAGGGCCTCCTGCACCGCCGCGGCGGGGATGCTGGTCTGGGTGCACACGCCCTCGGCGCCGGCCCCGAGCAGCCACACGCCGCCGATGTTGTGCTCTGAAGTGACGTCGCGGAACGTGGCCGCGAAGCCCTCGGGGATCTGGCCCGCGAGCTCGTCCTTGCTCTTGTCCGGATCGGATGTCAGGACCACGATCGTGCGCGCCGCCTGGGCCCACGCTGCGGACGGACCGACGAGCACCGCCGCTCCGAGCAGGAGCAGCGCCGCGGGCCACCACCGGGGCCCGGTCACCCGGCGCCGACGCAGCCCGCCGAGGAGGGCCAGGAAGCCGAGCAGCGCCAGGGGCGCGGCGCCCCCACCGGAGGACGAACAGGCCGACAGGCAACCCGGATAGAACCAGGGCTCCAAGGGCGTGGCGCTGTCGTCGTCGTCGCCGATCACCGCGCTGTCGTCGTCGTCGTCATCATCGTCATCGTCATCGTCGTCATCGTCGTCGTCGTCATCGTCGTCGTCGCCCGGTTCGCACGCGGGATCGCCGAGATCGACGAGGAAGTTGCAGTCGTTGTCCTTCCCATCGTCGCACAGCTCGGGAGCGCCGACCCAGATCGCAGCATCTGCGTCATCGCAGTCCAGATCGATGCCGTCGATCGCCCCCTGGCAGGCGGTCGAGTCGAAGTGCGCGTCCCCGTCCAGATCGAAGTCCTCGTCCACGCTGCCGTCGCAGTCGTCGTCCACGCCGTTGCAGGTCTCGGGCGCGTCGGGGTTGATGGCGGCGTCCCCGTCGTCGCAGTCCGCCGCGCTGCCCCAGGCGGCCACGCAGCCCGCCGCGGACGCGTCGAACGCGCCGTCCCCGTCCAGGTCGAAGTCCTCGTCCACCGCGAAGTCGCAGTCGTCGTCCACCCCGTTGCACAGCTCCGCCGCGAAGATGTTGACCGAGGCGTCGCCGTCGTCGCAGTCCTCGCCGCAGCTCGACGCGCCGTCGCCATCCAGGTCCTCGTCCTCGTCGATCCGTCCGTCGCAGTTGTCGTCGATCCCGTTGGTGCAGTCCTCGATGTTGAAGGGGAACACCGCCGCGTCCCCGTCGTCACAGTCCAGGGTCGTCCAGACCGCCGCGCAGTCGGTGTTGGCGGTGTCGAACCAGCCGTCCCCGTCCAGATCGAAGTCCTCGTCCAGCAGCCCGTCGCAGTTGTCGTCGATGCCTTTGCACAGCTCCCCTGCGTCCGGGTGGATCGCCGGATCGCTGTCGTCGCAGTCCGCGGGGCCGAAAAACCCTGCCCCCTGGCAGTCCGCCTCGCCGCCGTCCGCGAAGCCGTCCCCGTCGGCGTCCCAGGGCTCGTCCACGCCGCCGCTGCAGTCGTCGTCGATCCCGTTGCAGACCTCCGGTGCTCCCGGGTTGATCGCAGGGTTGCCGTCGGCGCAGTCGCCGCCCCCGAGCGGGGTGCCGATGTGCCCCGCCGTCGGCGCCGCGCACTCCACGTAGCCGTCCCCGTCATCGTCCGTCTCGCTCGCGGGCACCGACCCTTCGCAGTCGCCGTCCAGGCCGTCGCACACCTCCGCCGCACCGCCGTACACGTCGGGGTTGGTGTCGTCGCAGTCCGCGAGCGCGCCGTAGTTGGCCGTGCAGCCCACGTTGGCCCCGTCGAAGGCGCCGTCCCCGTCCAGGTCGAAGTCCTCGTCCACCAGCCCGTCGCAGTCGTCGTCCCGGGCGTTGCACGTCTCGCCCGCCCCGGGGAACACGCTGCCGTCTGCGTCGTCGCAGTCCACCGCCCCGTACGCGGCGACGCAGTCCGCCACCGCTCCGTCCACGAACCCGTCCCCGTCGAAGTCGAACGTCTCGTCCACCAGCAGGTCGCAGTCGTCGTCGGCGGCGTTGCACAGCTCCGGCGCCCCGGGCCGCACGGCCGCGTCGTTGTCGTCGCAGTCCCCCGCGCAGGAGGTCACGCCGTCCGCGTCCAGGTCGAAGCCCTCGTCGATGACCGTGTCGCAGCTCTGATCGACGCCGTCGCACAGCTCCACGGCGCCGGGGAAGACCGTCGCGTCGCTGTCGTCGCAGTCCCCGTTGCAGGTGTCGAAGCCGTCCCCGTCGTCGTCGCTGGCGATGTCCGCGGTGCCGTCGCAGTCGTCGTCGATGCCGTTGC
>CALAGR010000286.1 GCA_937891735.1 uncultured Pseudomonadota bacterium
GCGTGGCCGAAGACGCATTGAAGACGCTGGTCCAGCCGGCCACGGCCGTGACGATCTTGTCGATCACGCCTGGAGACGCAGAGATCGCCCCGGGCTCCTGCGCCACCGCAGCCCCCGCCAGCGACGCGACCAGCGCCAGCACCAGCAGCGGCCTCATGCGCGCCCCGCCACGCGCCACACCAGCGCGAACACCGCGGGCACCACGAACAGCGTCAGGGCCGTGCTGAGCGCCAGCCCGCCGAGCACGATGGCGCCCACCCCCCGATACAGCTCCGAGCCGCTGCCCGGCAGCAGCACCATGGGCAGCAGCCCCACCAGCGACGTCAACGTGGACATGGCGATGGGTCGCGTGCGCCGCTCCACCGCCGCCCCCAGGGCCTCGGCCAGCGGCAGCCCCTCCTGGAGGCGCGCGAGGGCCCCGTCCACGACCAGGATCGCGTTGTTCACGACGATGCCGATGAGGATCACGAAGCCCAGGGCGCTCATCATGTCCAGGGCCTGGGGAGCGAGCGCCGCGTCCACCAGCCGCAGCCCGAGCACCCCACCAGCGGCGGCCAACGGCACCGTCACCAGCACCACCGCCGGCGCCAGCAGGTCCTCGAACAGCGCCGCGAGCAGCAGGAAGCTGATGACGAGGGCCAGCAGCAGCACCTTGCCCATGCGGGACTGCGCCTGGGTCAGCTTGTCCGCCGTGCCCGCCAGCCTCATGTCCACGTCTGGCGGCAGGTCCGCGGACAGGGGCGCGAGCACGGCCGTGCGGAGCAGCGCGATCGCCTCCTCCAGCGCCACGTCGTCCGGCGGAGACACGCGGATGGTGAGCCCCCGCCGCCGCTCGATGCGCCGGATCTGGGTCGGGCCGCTGCGCTCGGACACGTCCGCCAGCGTGCCCAGGGGCACGACCACGCCCCGCGTCGTGGCGATGGGGGCGGCCCGCAGCGCGTCCGCGGAGGCCACGCCCCCGCCCTCCGGCCGCAGCACCACGTCCAGCTTCGGCTGCCCGCCCCGGGCCAGCTCCCCGATGATCCGGCCGTCCACCAGGGCGTCCACCGCCGCCCCCAGCTCGGCTCCGGTGAGGCCGTTGCGGGCCAGCTCGTCGCGCTTGGGCTCCAGGTGGAACTCCGGCGCCCCCGCGTCCAGCGTGGGAATGGGCCGCACCTGGGCCTCGGGCATCACGCCCCGCACGAGGCCCATCATGGCCCCGCCGATCCTGGCGAGCGCTTGCAGGTCCGGACCGGTGATGTCCACGTCGATGGACCGCGAGTCGGCGAGGCCCCGGCCGAAGAGCGAGGACTGCGACGCCACGCCGAACACCCCGGGGATCTCCTTCTGGCGGGCGCGGTAGAGCGCCACGAGGGCCTGGATGTCGTCGGGATCCACCGCCTCGGCGCCCATGAACGCGAGCCCCGGCCTCGCCACGAAGAACGAGCGGCTGATCGCTGGCTGCTCGGTGGCGTCTGGGCCCGTGTGGGACGCGAGGCCCGCCTGGAAGCGCTCGCCGATGGCCGACATCTCGGGCACCGAGTACGACGGCGGCGGGATGAGGGCGCCGAACAGGAAGTTGCGGTTGCCCGTGGGCAGGTACTCCATGGGCGGCAGCAGGCTGAACGCGAGCACCGCCAGCGCGGTGGGGGCGACCACGGCCACCGCCAGCAGCGCCAGCGTGTTCCGCGTCATGCGGCGCACGATGTTCGCCACCGCCTTCGAGAAGCGCGCGGTGATCCCGGCGGGGCCGCCCTCATCCAGGCCTGCGTGCAGCACCCGGCCCGCGAAGCTCGGGATGACCACGACGCTCGCCACCAGCGACAGCGACACGGCCAGCGAGATCGCGATGGCCACGTCCCGCAGCAGGTAGCCGACCTCGTCCTGCCAGGAGATCACGGGGATGAACACCGCCACCGTGGTCAGGGTCGAGGCGAGGATCGCGCCCCACACCTCGCGCACGCCTTGCAGGGCGGCCTCGGCGGCGGTGGCCGCGCGCCCCCTGTACGAGTCGATGCTCTCCAGCACCACGATCGCGTTGTCCACGACCATGCCCACCGCGAACGCCATGCCCGCCAGCGACACCACGTTGAGCGTGCGCCCCAGCAGCGACATGCCCAGCGCCGTACCCACCACGCACACAGGGATCGTCAGGGAGATCAGCGCCGCGGCCCGAAAGGACCGAAGGAACAGCAGGAGCACCAGGGCGGCGAGCGCTCCCCCCAGGATCAGGTTCTGTCGCACCAGGCCCAGGGCGCCGTAGATGTAGGCGGTCTGATCGCTGGCGATGCGGATCTCGAGCCCCCGCGGCGCCATCAGCTGGTCCCCGATCCGCTCGATCTCCGCCTTGATCTCCTCGGTGACCTGCAGGACGTTGCTGCCCGCTTCGCGGCGCAGCAGCAGCGCCAGCGACTCGCGGGAATCGCCGTAGACCTTCGCGTCCTGCTTGCGCAGCCCGCGGGCGACGGTCGCCACGTCCCCCAGGCGCACCGCAGGCTCGCCCCGAAGGCCGGGAAGCAGGACCAGCTGCGAGAAGCCCGCCAGGGTGTCGGGGGTGCTCAGGGTGCGCACCACGTACCGGCGCTTGCCCAGATCGAGGGCACCCCCCGAGCTGTCCTGCAGCTCCGATTGCACCGCCCGCACCAGGGTCGCCAGGGGCACGCCGCGGGCCGCGAGATCGTGGGGGCGGTACGAGATCACCACCTCGGTGTCCTGTCCGCCGAAGTGGTCGATGCGGGCGACGCCGGGGATCCGCTCGAGCCGCGGCACCACGACGTCCTGCACCCAGGTCCGGTGCGCCCCCACCGGGTCGCCGTCCACGTCCTGGATCAGCACCACGGCCAGGGGCGGGCCGCTCGAATCCGAGGTGGACACCACTGGCTCCCGCGCGGACTCGGGGTAGGACGGCACCTGCACGAGCCGGTTGGTGACGCGCACCAGGGCGTCGTCCAGATCCGTGCCGACCTCGAACTCCAAGGTCACCGTGCCCCGATCACCGCCCGCCTCGGACGTCATCAGGACCAGGCCGCGCAGCCCCTTGAGCACGTCCTCCTGCTCCTGGACGATCTCGCGCTCGATCTCCGGCGGCGACGCCCCGGGCCAGGTGGTCTGGATCGACAGCGTGGGGAGCTGCACGTCGGGGGTGAGCTGGATCGGCAGCCCCGCCACCGACAGGGCCCCGAACAGCATGAGCATCGCCAGCCCCGCGAGGACCGCCACGGGACGATCCACCACGGCGGCGAGGAAGCCCCTGTTCACCCGCCGTCCCCGGTGCTGCGCACGGTCTGGCCGGGGCGCAGCGACTCGTTGCCGCGGATGACGACCACGTCGCCCGGAGCGATGCCGTCCACCAGGACCGCGTCGGGCGACCCGGCCAGGACCCGCACCTGCACCGGCTCGGCGACGTCGTTCACCACACGCACCACCGTGGCCCCCGCGGCGCTGACCGTGAGCGCGTCCCGCGGCACCCGGGAGCCGACGGACAGGATCGCGGTGGTGTCGAACACCACGGTGACCGGCGCGCCGGGGATGAGGGCGGCGTGCGGCGCATCGGGGGTCAAGCGCACCCGGGCCGTGCGGGTGGTGGGATCGAGCACCGGCACGACCGCCGCGATCCGGGCCGGGATCCGCGCGCCGTCCCGCTCCAGCGTGGCCACGTCGTCGGCCTTCAGCAGGCCTGCGAGGGTGGCGTCCACGTCCACGATCACGTCGATGGCCCCGGTGGACGCGAGCTCCACGAGGATCCGGCCCGGCGTGACCCAGTCCCCCGGATCCGCAAGACGACGGGTCACGGCTCCCGCGAACGGCGCCACGATGGCGTGCCGCGCCACCTCCGCCCGGACCTGGGCCACCCGCGCCTCGGCGCTGCGCAGACGGGCCTGCAGGCCCGCCACGTCCGCGGCCACCCGATCCACCTCGGACTGGGCGAGCACCTCCGAGCTGACGGACCGATAGCGCGCCAGATCCACCTGGGCCCGATCCAGCGCCACGGTCGCTTCGTCCACGGCCGCCCGGGCCGCCAGCAGCTCTGCGCGCACCGCTGCGTCATCCACCTGCACGAGCAGATCGCCCTTGCGCACGGTGGCCCCCTCCAGCGCATCGAGGGTGACGATGGGACCGTCCACCCCCACCGCGAGCTCTGCGCGGTGCCGCGTGCGCACCTCCCCCAGCACCGAGAAGCTGCGGTCGAGCTCGGGCGCGCCGGCCTCGGTCACCACCACCGGCGCCGGTGGACGTTCGGACGCCGCGGGGGGCGGTACCTCGCTCGCGCAGGCGCTCAGCAGGACGAACAGCAGGGGGAGGACGCGTCGCACGGCGCGCACCATACCGACCCACGGAGCCCCCCGGCGCGCTCACACAGATGACGGACGACACATTGCCGCGCCTTCCCCCGGGCCCCCCTGCCCTAGCATCGAAGAATGCGGTCCTCCCTCCTCGTCGCCCTCGTCTGCAGCGCAATCGCGGTCCTCGGCGGGGCCTCCGCGGGGTGCCGCAACCCGAACCTGTACGACTTCGACGGCGACGGCTCCATCGACAGTGAGGACTGCGCCCCGCAGGACCCGACGATCTTCCCCGGCGCGCCGGATCCGTACGGCGACGGGATCGACCAGAGCTGCGACCTGTGCGAGACGGGCGCGGGGGATGGCATCGACACGGACTGCGACGGCTACCCCGCCAACGCCGACCTGTCCGCGCAGGACCGGGATCTGTACGACTGCAACGACAGCGATCCCGCCACGAACCCCGGCGCGATCGACATCCCCAACGACGGCATCGACCAGGACTGCGACGAGGGGGACTGCATCGATCTCGACCTCGACGGAGGATGCGCGGGGTTCGACTGCGACGACGGGCGGGCGGATGTGTTCGTGGGGGCCACCGAGCAGCCCGACTGCGTCGATCACGACTGCGACGGCGTCGCCAGCGACGGCACCGCGGCGGCCGACGACGACGGGGACGGCGCCTGCGAGGGGGCGGACCTGGGCGCCGGACCGGCGTGCTGCGCACTGGGCGTGGAGCCCGGCGACTGCGACGACACCACGGCGGCGGCGAACCTGCAGGATCTGGACTTCGACGGGGTCGACACCTGCGGCCCGGACGGGATCCCCGACTCCGGGGACGAGGACTGCGACGACGCGGACGACGACCGGGCCCCCGGCGCGGCGGAGATCTGCGACGGCAAGGACAACGACTGCGACGGTGCCCTCCCGGACGCGGAGATCGACGGCGACGGCGACGGCGACGCGCCGTGCGACGGCGACTGCGACGACACGGATCCCGCGCTGTACGACCAGGACCTGGACCTGGACGGCTACTCCCCGTGCGCCGGCGACTGCGACGACGCCGATCCCAGCCTGCGGCCCGTCGACGGCGACCTGGACGGCTACTCGACCTGCGCCGGCGACTGCGACGACGCGGCGGCCACGGTGTTCCCCGGGGCCGACGAGGGGTGCGACGGGGTGGACTCGGACTGCGACGGCACGGTGCCCGCGGCCGATCTGGACTCCGACGGGGACGGCTACCCGGTGTGCGACGACTGCGACGACGGCGATCCCGCGCTGAACGGCGAGGACTCGGACGGCGACGGCTTCACGTCGTGCACCGGGGACTGCAACGACGGCAACCCGGGGCTGAATCCGCTCGTCACCGACGTGGTGGGGGACGGCGTCGATCAGAACTGCGACGGAGTCGACGGCACCGACACGGATCTGGACGGCTTCGCCTCGCTGGCTTCGGGCGGGACCGACTGCGACGACGGCGATCCCGCGCTCCAGCCCGCCGACGTGGACGCGGACGGGTCGTCCACGTGCGACGGCGACTGCGACGACAACGATCCGGCGGTGGAGTCAGCGGACGCAGACGGGGACGGGCTGTCCACCTGCGCGGACGACTGCGACGACACCAACCCCGCGATCTACCCCCACGCCACCGAGATCCCCGGGGACGGCGTGGACGACAACTGCGACGGGCTCGACCTGTGCGAGGACCTGAACTGCGACGGCTGGACCGACGTCGTGTTCACCAACAACTACGACGGCGCCTCGTTCCTGCAGAACTCCTGGATCTACTGGGGCGGTCCGGCCGGCTACAGCGCGGGCAACCGGGCGGGCATCCCCACCAACGGCGGCGGCGACGTGCGCATCGCCGATCTGAACGGCGACGGGTACCTGGACATCGCCATCGCCAACCAGGGCAGCCAGACCGTGATGAACGTGGACTCCTACGTCTACTGGGGCGGGCCCGGCGGGTACTCCGCGGGCAACCGCACCGGCCTGCCGACCTGGTCCGCGGCGGGGATCGAGGTGGCCGATCTGGACGCGGACGGCTACCTCGACCTCGTCCTGTCCAACTACTGGAACGCCGCCACCGTGCTCATCGACTCCTGGATCTACTGGGGCAGCCCGGCCGGCTACTCCACCGGGGACCGCTCGAACCTGCCGACCTCCGGGGGCTGGGGCAACACTGTCGCCGACGTGGACAACGATGGCTTCCTGGACATCGTGTTCGCCAACAACCGAAGCGACACGATCTCGGCCATCGACTCCTGGATCTACTGGGGGAGCAGCGGTCCGTACAGCACCGCGGATCGCTCGGGGCTCGGCACCGACGGCGCCTACGGGGCCCTCGTGGCGGACCTCAACGGCGACGGCTTCAACGAGGTCGTGTTCTCCGGGTTCTTCGACCTGAGCACGTTCGCCATGAACGCGATCATCCACTGGGGCACGTCCACCGGCTTCGCGGGCACCACCTTGCTGCCCACCAACGGCGGCACCGGCCTGAGCGCCGGCGACCTGGACGGGGACGGAGACCTCGATCTGGTCCTGTCCTGCGAGCGGCTCGGCGCGGTCTTCAGCGTCAACTCGTGGATCTACTGGAACGACGGCGGCACGTTCTCGGCGGGGAACCGCCAGGCCATCGAGACCTACGGCGCGGTGGTGAACCTGCTGGCGGACCTGGACGGGGACGGCTCCCTCGAGATCCTGTTCGGCAACTTCTACGACGACGCGAGCTACGCCCGGGACTCGTTCATCTACTGGGGAACCAGCGGCATGTACTCGGCCGCCGACCGCACCGACCTGCCGACCATCGGCGGGGCCGGCGTCGCCGCCGCAGGCCCGGGGATCCCGGTGCTGCGCACGGCGCCCTGAGGCTGCGAGAGCCCTTGCCGCTACTGGAGGCAGACCGAGTACGGCGAGACCCAGGTGCTCCCGGGGAACGTCGTGAGGCCCTCGAAGCAGTCCTGGTCCACGGCCCATCCGTCGAAGCTCGCCACCAGCGTGTTCGTCTCGTCGAAGTAGGCGAAGACGAGCCGGTCCGCGGCGGGCTGTGACCAGCTGCCGGAGTAGCTCGGGGCAACGGGGAGGAAGAGGGCGCCGCCAGCGAGGAACTCGACGTCGTGCGCCGAGATCGAGGACGGGTAGAGCTCACACTCGAAGAACGAGGTCAGGTTCGTGCCCGTGCAGTGTTCGTTGAGCGCGGCGTCACCGGCGACCACAGCCAGGGCCGGGTGGAGCAGCGCCGCGGTCCGGGCCGAGGTGTTGTTCGCCAGACCGCTCTCGGAGGAGCTCGTGGTGGCGGTGGCGGTGATCGTCAGCGGAGACGAGCTCTGGGGCAGCGCCAGGGTGAAGGCGACGTTGGTCGTCTTGTGGCGCTTCAGCGCTCCCAGCGAGCAGGACAGGGTCGCCCCGGCCCGGACACACCGGCCGTCGTAGGCACCGAGCGTTCCCATCAGCCACACCGTGGGGCTCGTCATCGTTTCGGGGAGGTCGATGGTCAGCACGACGTTGTTGGCGGTCTTGTTCCCGATGTTGGCGACCGCGACGTCCCAGCCCCCGGGTTCGTAGACGGACGCCCCGGTGGGCGCGCTGAGATTCACCGCGAGGTCGGCGGCAGCGAGCGCAGGGGTGGCGAAGAGGCTGACGAGCAGGACGACGACGAGGCGAACGGACATGAGAACTCCAAGGGGGGACTCTCCGACAGGAGAGGGTCCGAAGTGGACGAGACACAGTATTGCTACGCATGACTTAAGAAATGAACCACGCGGAATATCACAACGCCAGAAGGGCGTCGGTAGTAGGGTTCCAGCGACCCATGAGCCGTGCTTCCGCCGAGACCCGCCTCGCCCTCCTGCGCGCTGCCGAGCGCCTGTTCGCCCAGAGCGGGGTCGATGCCGTGTCGTTCCGTCAGATCGCCGCGGAAGCAGGCCAGAAGAACCACGCCGCGGTCGCGTACCACTTCTCCGACAAGAAGGCGTTGATCGACGCCGTCCTCTCCCGGCACTCCGATCCCATCCAGGCCAGCTGGCTGGCGACCCTCGAGCACCTCGCAGCGGAAGACCGGAACGACCTGGACGAGCTCGTCGGACTCCTCGTGCGACCGCTCGTGGCCAAGCTCGACGATCCCGACGGCGGCACGAACTACCTGCTCGTCGTCGCCCAGCTCATCGCCAGCCGGACCTTCCCCATCAGTGAGATGCCCGCGACGATGGAGCCTGGAATCCTGGCCCTCGTGGGGCAGCTGATGGGCCACATGGAGGCGTTTCCGAGCCACCTGATGCCGCTGCGCATGATGCGCGTCACGGCGGCGCTCTACTGCTCGATCGCGGACTACCACCGCCTCAGCCAGCTCGGCCTGTCCATCTCTCGAGAAGAGTTCACCGCAGACCTGATCGCATCGCTCGTCGCCCTGCTGGGCCAGAGAGCAACCTCTGCATAGAGTCCGCTGATCACCTCGAGTCGGGGATCCCCAATGAAGCCCGTCGTTCCGCTCCTGGTCGCTCTGTTCGTCGTCACCCTGACCGCGCCGTCGCGCAGCCTCGCCGGGCAGCCCGAGTGCAAGTGGAAGGGAGACAAGGCGGAGGACTACGCGGACCTGGCGACGCGGGCGTGGTGCTCCATCAACGGAGCGAAGTAGTCCGCCCGCCCCCTGCAATGCTCGCGGTGGCGCTGCTCGCCGCGGCCTGCTCGCCGGAGCCCCCTCCGATGCCCGACGGGGCCGTGCCGGTGGCCGGCGCGTCGTTCGTTCTGGGCCCGGTGGCCGGCCACGCGTCCGAGGTGTCCGCAGACCCCCAGGCGCTGGCGCGGCTCGGGCTCCGCTGGCTTCAGACCGAGCCGGGCGATGCCCAGCAGCTGGCGCTGGCCCGAACAGAGCTGCTGCGCACGCCGCCCAACGCCGCCGCCGCCTTGATGAACCTGGACCGGATCGGCGCGCCGACCTGCGACGCCCTGCGTACGCGCGCCGTCGCCCGCCTGGTCCGGTCCGAGCTCGGCGAGGCCCTGCAGGCCCTGCAGGAGTGCACCGGCCCGAGCGATGACGCCCTGCGCGAGGGCGCCCTCACGGCCTTCGCCGTGCACCGGGTGGACCAGCCCGCGCTCGGCCTCGAGCCCCGCGCCCTGCACCGGGCGGGTCCGCGGCTCCTCCTCGAGGCCCTCGCCAGCGGGGCGCCGAGCGAGGAACTGGTGGCGCTGTCCGCCGCCCACGCGCAGGCCTTCGCCGTTCCGGAGGCGGCGCAGTGGTACGCCGAGGCGCTGAGGGATCCGCCACCGCCGGCCTGGCGAGCCGCCCTGAGGGAGCTCGCGGGCCATCAGGTCCACATGACGGCCGACCCCGACGAGGCGCGGCGATGGGCCGTTGAGCTGGCCGCCCTTGCGTCCCGTCTGCGTGGATACGGCGCCGAGCTGCCTGCGACGCGGGCCGCTCACCTGGCCGCATGGTACGGCTACCGGACGGGAGACCTCGGGTTCGACTCCTGGGCCAGGCTGGCGGAGCTGGCCCGGGACCGATGGCCCGGCCCGGAGGTGGAGGGCCTCACCGAACAGGCGGCGGCGCTCGTCGAGCTCGAGGCCCGCGCCGAGGGCGAGGCCCACCGTCTGCTGGACCGGGCCGCGGGGCTCGCGCACCGGCACGGACTGGTGGACGCCGAGGCGCGCGTGCTGCTCGCGCAGTGGGAGCTCGACCGCCGACCTGCGCTGGCGCCCGCCGAGGCCCAGTCCATGTTGGACCTTCTCGGGGGCCCCCTCAGCGAAGCAGCGCGCACCGACACGTTGCGGCGGCTGGGGTTCACCGCCTGGAGGGCCGGCTGGCCCGCCCTCGCCCGCGCGGCCTGCACCGAGGCGCTGAGGGACCCCCGCTTCGTCTGCCGGGCCTCGTCCTGCGACGACGTCCTCACCTTCCTGACCCCGATGGCGGACCGGCCCGAGCGGATCCGGGGCCTGCTCGCGGCCCGGGCCGACTGCGGGCCGGAACAGCAGCTCGTCTCCCGACACAACAGCCTCGCAGAGGCGCTGTATCGGACGGGCGACCGGGCAGGGGCCATCGCCGAGCTGGACTCCGCCCGGGCGCTGGTGCCGCCGTCCGAGCCACGCTCCCAGCTGTTGATCGAGGCCACCCAGCTGCTGCTCAGCGACGCCCTGGAGCAGGACCTGGCGGCCTTCGACGCCCTCGCCCGCGCGGTGTCCGGGGATGGACTCGTGGATCCCCGGGGCTGGGTCACCGCTGGCTACCGCGAGTTCATCCTGGAGCGGGCCGAGAGGGGCGCCGAGCCGGACGAGCTCTGGGCGCTCCTCGTCCGGCGGGAGGCCCTGCGGCTCGGCGGCCCGACCGACCTCGCCCCTCCTCCGAGCTCCGACCCTCTCGCCTTGCTCCCGAGCCCCCAGGACGGAGGTTTGTTGATCCTGTCCGGCTCCAGCGCGGTCCTCGTGCGGGCGGACAGCCACCCGAAGGCCGTGCTGGATCTGGCGAGCACCGAGTCCAGCGCCTTGATCGGTGGGGGACCGGCGGGCCCGAGCCTGGAGTGGCTGGCCGCCCAGCTCGGCCTCGTCAACGGGGATCGGCTGCTGCTCCAGCTCGGCTCGGGCGAGGAACTCGGGCTGCCCCTCGCTGCCCTGCCGGGGCTTGATCGACCGACTGCCCAGTGGATCCCCACCACGACAGCGCAGGCAGCGTGGAGCGGCGGGGTGGTGATCTCGGGTCCCGCGGAAGACGGGCTGGGCCTGTACGGCGTACACGAGTTGGGCTCCGCGATGGCCGACGCGGGCTGGCAGACAGGGCTCGCGAGCTCCGTGGCCCAGGTCGCCGCGCTGGTGCGCGGACAGCCCGTCGTTCACATCTCCGCGCACGGACGTCGGATCGGTCGCTTCAAGGCCGCCCTGGCCCTGGGCCCGGAGCTGCTTCTGGACGCGGACATGCTGGGCGCCCTCCCCCTGCTGCCGGGCAGCCTCGTCACGCTGGCGGCCTGCGGGGTCGGGGGCGACGATGGGGGCGAGCTGCCCCTGGATCTGCCGGTGGCGGCGCTGCAGGCGGGAGCCGCCGCGGTGCTGTATTCGCGGTTCCCCGTCCGCTCGGTGCCGCTGCACCAGGCCACGGAGCGGCTGTACGAGCAGCTCCCGTTCCCGTGCGCGGAGCTGCCCCGGCGGTGGCACGAGGTCCGGCGCACGTTCGGCCGCCACCTCCTGGGCGTGGAGGTCGCGGTGTCCGCCACCTGCCTGGAGGCCGCTCCCCGGTAGACCGACGCGACGAACACGCTTGACACGTCGGCCCATCGATCTATCGTTTGCGCAATGACGCAAACATGCAATCTTCATGATGATGAGCCCTGCGCGTGCAGCCTGGATCTGGCCGGCCTGCTCCCCATGGACTTCTTCAAGGCCCTCGCTGACCCGAGTCGGCTCGCGATCCTGTGCCGTCTGGCCGTCGGGTCCGAGCCCCAGACGGTCACCGAGGTCGCGTCCTGCTGCCCCCAGAACATCTCCGTGGTCTCCCGCCATCTGGCCTCCCTGCGCGACGCCGGCATCGTCCGGTGCACGAAGGAGGGCCGGGAGGTGCGCTGCGAAGTGGCCTTCGACGTCGTCGTGCGCACCCTGCGCGACGTCGCCGACGCGCTGGAGGCCTGCTGCCCCCCCACCCCCGAGCAGACCTGCTGTTCCCCCAATCCCACAGGAGACCGACCATGAGCCATCCCGATCCCCGCACCGCCGACGCCGTCCGCGCCGACGTCTCCGAGCAGTACACCCGCGCCGTCACCGAAGGCACCGGCTGCTGCTCGATCAACCCGCCCGCCGCTGCCGCCTCCTCGTGCTGCGGCCCCACCGCCGTCGTGCCCAAGGGCAACGCGGCCAAGCTCGCGGGCTACGCCGCCTCGGATCTGGCGTCCCTGCCGGCGGACGCGGTCACCAACTCCTTCGGCTGCGGCAACCCCGTGGGCATGGCCCTGGTGAAGCCCGGCGACACGGTGCTCGATCTGGGCTCCGGGGCGGGCATCGACCTGCTGCTGGCGGCGCGGTTCGCGGGCGCCGAGGGCAAGGTCATCGGCGTGGACATGACCGACGCGATGATCGAGCGGGCCCGCGCCAACATCGCCGAGGCGGGCGCGCACAACATCGAGGTGCGCAAGGGCGTCATCGAGCACCTGCCGGTGGGCGACTCCTCGGTGAGCGTCGTGATCTCGAACTGCGTGATCAACCTGTCGCCGGCCAAGGCCGCGGTGTTCAGCGAGATCGCCCGGGTGCTGCAGCCCGGCGGCCGCTTCAGCGTCAGCGACATCGTCGCCGAGGACCTGCCCGACTGGGTGCGCGCCATCCCCGACGCGTACTCGGCCTGCGTATCCGGAGCGATTCCGGAGCAGGACTACATCCAGGGCCTGCGCGACGCGGGGCTGACCGACATCGAGGTCGTGGACCGGTTCGTGTACGACCCGGACCAGATCCTGGGCATGCTCGAGTCCGACCTGCCCGGCTTCGCCGAGCGCCTGGCCGGCATGGGCATCACGCGGGAGTCCATCGCTGCGGTGCTGCCGACGCTGCAAGGCAAGGTGGCCAGCATCAAGGTCACGGGCCGGCTGCCCGCCTGACTTTCGGATCCCCGCGGGTGGGGTCATCATGGGCGGCCACGGAGGACCCATGATGACCCAGCACCCCGCAGTGATGCCCCACGGCGCCCTCGAGGCCATCGTCCAGGACGCGTGGTTCCTGACCGGCTCGGTCCAGTTCAAGCCCCTGGTGCGCCTGGGCCGGAACATGGTGGTGCTTCGCCACGAGGGCGAGCTCACCCTGATCAACAGCGTGCGCTTGAACCTCGAGGGTCTGGCCGCGCTCGACGCCCTCGGCAAGATCGCCCACGTCGTCAAGATCGGGTTCCACGGCATGGACGACGCCTGGTACGTCGAGAAGTACGGGGCGAAGCAGTGGGCCCTGGCCGGCGCGCCGGGGGTTCTGGCCGAAGACGGCGAGTTCCCCGTCCCGGGCGTGAAGATCTTCCTCTTCAAGGACACCAACCAGCCCGAAGCGGCGCTGCTCCTGGAGCGCGACGGCGGCCTGCTGATCACCTGCGACAGCGTGCAGCACTGGGCGCCCCAGCCCCTCGCGTCGCCGGTGGCCAACCTCGTCACGGGGCTCCTCGGGTTCAAGCACCCGGCGCAGATCGGCCCCCCGTGGCGCAAGAAGCAGACCCCTGCGGGCGGGACCCTTCGGACCGACTTCGAGCGGCTCGCCGACCTGCCCTTCACCCGCCTGATCGGCGGCCACGGCGGCCTGCTGACCAGCCGGGGCCCGGAGCTGCTCAGGGCCTCGATCTCCCGCGAGCTGGGTTGAGCCAGATCCCGGGACTACCCTCGTCCCCGTGACTCCGCTGCTCCGCTTCCAACGCGTTCGGATCGAGGCCCTCGAGGGCGGACTCGACGACGCCGCGATCCGCCGCGCGCGCTCGCTCCTGGCCCCCGACGGCACCCTGGAGTTGGTCGAGATCCTGCAGCCGCGGCTTCGCTGGGATCACTCCTGGGACGAGCTCGTGGCTCGCCTCGCGCAGGCCGAAGAGCGCCTCGCGATGATCGCCGCGGCCCTGCACTGCGCGGTGCGCACGGACGTGCAGTTCGAAGCGGACGGGCCCATCGCGGAGCCCGAGCCGGGCGCGGTGCTGGTGCCGGTGGGCCCCCTCGACCTGAGCCGGTGGGCGCGCATCGACAACATGCTCAGCCACGGGTGGCCGGTGGCCCTGCTGGCGAACGAGCCACCCCAGCGCCTCGTGCTGGCGGTGATGGACGAACCTTCGGAGGTGCCGCTGCGCCTGGCCGCCTTACGTCCGGTGCTCGCCCCGGACGTGGCGGTGCAGCTGCTGACCCCGGCGCGGGGCCGGTCCACGCCGCACCTGCAGGACTCCGAGGTCGGCGGCCTGCTTGGGCTCGGCTCCGTGGAGCAGGCGCTGTTCACCCGCGTGGGCGCCAGCGGAGCCCCCAGCCTTCGGCAGCGACTCGCCGAGGGCGCGCGCCCTCTCGTGGTGCTGCCCGTCAATCCAGCCCTCGCGCTGACCTCCACGCTCACCGCGGTGGGGCTGATGAGCCTGGGTCGCCACTCGGTCCTGGTGCTGCCCGCGCGCGCCTCGGAGCAGGCCGCGCCGCGGTGGGACGTGTCGGATCTCGTCCGCCTGGGCGACCGCCTGCTGGGCGCGGTGGAGCGACCGACCGCGCTGGGTCCGTCGGAGCACCCCGACACGCTCACCGTCGTGCCCGTCGTCGCTGGCCAGCCCCGGAAGCCCACGACCCTGGTCCGGGGACAGATCGAGATCGCCGACGAGGACGTCTCCCACGTCGCCTTCCATCCCGCCGCGGGAGATGGCGTTTACGCCATCGCCTCGGTGCTGGGACAGGCCGGTGGGCCCATCGAGCTGGTGTTCTTCGGCTCGACCGACCCGACCCTTCCTCCCTCGGACGCCCGACGGGTGGGGGTGCGGCTCGACACCGGCGTGCCGCTCGCGCGGCTGCGCAGGGACGGCGAACAGCGCGGGCTCGTGGGGCTGATCGACGCCGGCGCGCTGCTGCGGGACGGCTCCCCCACGGATCGGCCCGTCGCCGCAGCCGACGCGCGGGCGCACCGGGTGACGGCCCGTCTGGTGGCCGGCGGGTACCCCATCGTGGGCTCTTGGATGCACGGCGTGCTGGTGCCGGCGCCGACCGGGGATCGCCTGTGTCTGCTGACCGGCGCACACCCGAGCACGGCCACCCGGGCGACGCTGGAGTGGGACAACCGCCTCGCGCGGCGCCGGCGTCTGGAGCTGTTCGAGGGGGCCACCCGCAGCATCGACCTGCAGACCTATCAGGTGCTGGACGACGCGGCGGCCCAGGAGATCGAGCTCGCGCTGGCCCGCGCCGCAGACCGGGGGGTCCGGGTCCGGGTGCTCGCCGACGCGGTGTGGTCGGCCCGCGGCACGGCCGACACGGTCAGCCCCACCCTGAACCGGCTGAGGCATGCGCCGGGTCTGGAGGTGCGCCTGGCGCGCCCCTTCAGCGGGGTCCCGGGGATCGAGGACCTCAAGCGGCGCGACCACCGCAAGGTGCTCATCGTGGACGGCTCCGTGGCGATCCTGGGGGGACGCAACGTCGGTGACCCCTACCTACGCGGCTTCGACGAGGTCCCGCTGTGGCGCACCACGCGGTCCGCGGCGGTCCCCTGGCTGGACCTGGACGTGGAGCTGGAGGGGGAGGTGGTCGACCAGCTCTCCCAGGGCTTCGAGGGGGCCTGGAGCCTGGGCGTGCTGGTGGGCGAGGTCGGTGAGCGCCCCCCCGCCGGCGTCCCCCCCAAACCGCGACCCACCGCCGCGCCGGGGTCGCTCGACGTCCGCCTTGTGACCCACCACGGCTTGCAGGACGCGCACACGCTGGACCTGTACCGGGCCCTGATCGACGGCGCGCGGCGGCGGCTGACCGTCGTCAACACGTTCCCGCTGCAGTTCGAGCTCGTGACCGCGCTGGGCCGCGCCCTGGCGCGGGGGGTGGAGCTCCGTGTGCTGGTGGGCAACGTGCGGCCGCTGTTCGGGGAGCGGCAGCCCTTCGCTGGCGGCAGCATGCTCGACCTGGCGAACGAGGTGATCCATGGACGTCTGGACGAGCTCGTGGGCGCCGGGGCCGCGGTGCACGAGTTCGCGCTCCGCCCCCTGCCGGGCTGGGATCAGTCGCTGGGGCGGGTCCTGCCTCACGTGCACGCCAAGTGCATCAGCGCCGACGGAGAGCGATTCACGGTGGGCACCGCGAACCTGGACATCACCGCCGCCTACTGGGAGTCCGAGGTCGTCCTGCTGGTGCAGGACCCGGACGCGGCGCAGGCGCTGGACGCCCAGCTCGACGCCCTCTTCGCCGGCTCCCCCCGCGTCAGCCCCGACGACGCGCGCTGGCAGCAACGCGCACGGCAGCGCGCCTGGTTGAGCCGGAACTGGCCGTCGGCCCTGGGCTGACGCATACTGTCGGCCGGCCTGAACGGAGGACACCGCATGGCGACACAGGGCATCGCTGGACTGCTGGTGGAGACGCACGACTACGAAGCCACCAAGGTGTTCTGGACCTCGCTGGGCTTCAACAACGTGTTCGAGACCGGCCACGGCTCGGGCCAGTTCGTGCACCCCGGGGGCGGCCCCTACGTGTTCGTGAACCAGGTGGCTGCGGACATCCCCGTCACGCTGCACCCGATCCTGAAGGTCGCTGACGCCGCCGCGTTCGCGCCGGACCCGGCGCCGGAGTTCGCCAAGCCGTTCGCCGCGGAGCACTGGGGCACCATGCACGCCCTTCTCCGGGACCCGGACGGTCGCAACGTGGCGCTGGACGCACCACAGCCCTGAGTCGCTATTCGGGCGCGGGCGTGTCGTCCGTGGGGAGGACCTTCCTGCCGAAAAAGATCCGCACCCCCGCCACGCCTTCGAGCCCGAAGCCAAGCCCTGTCCCGGGCGTGGACACGCTGCCCGCGAACGTCGGCTGCACCTCCGCGAAGAGCTCCACGGGCCACTGCGGCACCGTGATGGACGCACCCACCACGATCCCGCCGCCCAGCTCCGCGTAGGTGCCCCCGGCCTGGAACACGAGGCGCGTGCGGAACGCCGGGCCGATCTGGAAGAACAGCGCCGGGCCGGGGCTGGGCGCCACGATGGCCGGGAAGTGCAGCCGGTAGCTCAGGTGCAGCGCCACGGAGTTGAGCGTGGGGGGCGCGCCGATGTGCAGCACGATCCCGTGGGCCGCCGTCGGCCAGACCTTCAGCGTGACGCCGTTGGTGGTGCCCGCCACCACGCCGACGCCCACCGGGCCCCCGGCCTTGAGCGCGATCAGGTCCGTGGACGCCCGCACTGGGGTCGCCACGAGGCTCGCAAACAACACAGCCGCCGCCGCGAGGGCGAGGTGGTTCGGCAGTCGCATCCGGGTCCCTCTCAGCTGGTCCGCCGACGCCTCCCCAGGGCCGTCAGACCGAACAGCCCCAGCATCGCTGCCCAGCCCGTCGGCGCCGACGCGGCGATGTGTGCAGAGCAGCCCCCGAAGGGCGCCTCGCTGGAACCCTCGAACGGGCTCTCCGACTCGATCACCGCACCCTCGACGGGCTCGTCGAGGGCCGGGGGCTGGTCCCAGGGGACCTCCGGCACGGGCTCATCGAGCGCCTCCTGGATGGCCGCCGCGGACACGTACCCGTCAAGGATCCGGATCGTCAGATCCCGGCCCAGCAGATGGAAGGTGGGGATCCCGAAGTCCTGCTCGTACTTGTTCGACTCCACCCAGCCCGGATCCGCGAGGATCGGAAAGGTGAGCCCGAAGCGATCCGCCCAGCGTTCACTGAGCTCCGCGCTCGCCGGGTTGCCGCCCTGGTCCTCGGCGATGAGGGTGATGGACATGAAGCCCTGATCGACAAACTCCTGGTACTCGTCCTCCGCCGAACCGGCGGCTTGCACGCACGAGCCTCACCACTCGGCCGCGCTCTCCACGAGGACGACGTTGCCGTAGAAGCGGTGCAGCTCCACCTCCTCACCGAACTGGTCCACGAGCCTGAAGTTGTCCATGACGTCGCCGACTTCGTGGCCCTCGTTGTCCGCGAGGTCGTCCGGGAACGCGTGCCGCGCCCAGCCCCCCTCGTAGGGGCGGGAGTCCTCGTCGGTGGGGTCGGTGAAGTCGTAGATCTCGTCGCGGTCGGCGTGCCCGTCGCCGTCGGAGTCCGCGAGCTCCGGATCGGTGCCGATCTCAGCCTCGTAGCTGTCGCTCAAGCCGTCGCTGTCCGTGTCCACCGGGCCGAGGGCGCCGCACCCGGCAACGGTCACCGCCATGGCGGTCAGGGGAATCAGGATCTTCAAGAAGCCTCCCGTCGTCAGGGCTCTGTGGCGAACCACCATACCCATCACTGGGTCAGGCCGCACAGTTCTTCGGACCGAACTGGCGGGTGACGCTGCGGTCATGGTCTGCACAGTGCGCTTGCGGTATCACGGGGCGATGCGACGAACCCTCCTCTGCCTCTCACTGATCAGCGTCTTCGCCCTCGGCTGCCCGAACGACGACGACGACGACACCACCTCCACCGACGACGACGACGACGTCGCGCTGCCCGACAGCATGAACGTCGCGGTCCTGGTCACGGAGGGGGGAGCCCCCCTGGCCGGCGCGTCGATCCTGCAGGGCGGAGGCGAGATCCAGGGCACAACGGGGGCCAACGGCCGCTTCGTGGCCCTCATCGACACCACCGTGGACTCCGACGTGTACGTGGTCGCGGCGATGTCGGGCCGGCGCAGCCAGGGGGTGGAGATCGACTTCGTGCCCAGCGGGGACGTGGAGATCGAGCTCACGCCAGTGGGCGACGACAACGCCGACTTCGTCTTCGGTCCGCCCGGCCTCGAGCCCGAGAAGAGCACGGCGTTCTGCTCCCACTGCCACTTCCGCTTCGTGGCGCAGTACGACACCTCGGCCCACCGCGACGCCGCGAGCGACCCACAGGTGCACGACGTGTACGCCGGCACGGCCTCGCTGGGGGCCCAGGAGCCCTGCGAGGACGCAGGCGGACGTTGGCTCGACGGCACCCTGCCGGGTGGTGAGCCCGGCGCGCGCTGCTACCTCGGCGCCGGGCTGCTCCCCGACGCGACCGCCACCTGCGGCGCGCCCGGCCAG
>CALAGR010000287.1 GCA_937891735.1 uncultured Pseudomonadota bacterium
CAGGCCGACGCGGTGGAAGCCGGGCTGGCCCGTGCGCGGCTGCTGGTGCAGGAGTGCTCGGTGCGCGCCCCCCGCGCCGCCACGGTGGAGTCGCTGTTCGTCGAGGTCGGAGAGCTTGCCTCCCCCGCGCTGCCCGTCGCGCGCCTGGTGGATCTGTCCGAGCTGACGGCCAGCTTCTACCTGCCCAACGCCGAGCTCGCCGCCGCGAAGCCGGACGCTCCCGCCGAGGTCCGGGCCGACGCGTGGCCCGAAGACGTCTTCCCCGGGACCGTGCGCACCGTCGCCGCGCAGGCGGAGTTCACCCCCCGCAACATCCAGACGCGCACGGACCGGGACCGGCTCGTTTACCGGATCGAGATCGACGTGCCCAACCCCGATGGCAAGCTCCGTCCGGGCATGCCTGTGCAGGTCGTCCTGCCGGGCACGGCTCGGTGATCGCCATCGAAGCGACGGGACTGATGCGCCGGTTTCCGAGCGCCTCGGGAGGCGTGCAGGCGCTCGACGGGCTGTCGTTCTCGGTCAACGAAGGGGAGCTCTTCGGGCTCGTCGGACCCGACGGCGCCGGAAAGACAACGGCCATCCGGGCCGTCGCCGGCCTCCTCGTGCCCGACTCCGGATCGGTGGCCGTACTGGGCCGAGACCCCATCAAGGGCGGGTCCGAGGTGCGTGAGTCCCTCGGGCTCATGCCGCAGCAGTATTCGCTGTATGGCGACCTCACCGTGGGGGAGAACCTGCGCTTCTTCGGCCAGCTGTTCTGCATCCCCAAGGCCCAGTTCACCGAGCGGCAGCGCCGGTTGCTGCACCTGACCCGGCTCGAGCCGTTCGTGGGTCGGCGGGCCGACGCCCTGTCCGGGGGGATGTACAAGAAGCTGGCCCTGGCCTGCGCCCTGCTGCACGAGCCGAAGGTGCTGCTCCTCGACGAGCCCACCAACGGCGTGGATCCGGTGTCCCGGCGGGAGCTGTGGGAGCTGCTCTACGAGTTCGTGGCGGACGGCATGGCGGTGCTGCTCTCGACCCCCTACATGGACGAGGCCGAGCGATGCCATCGGGTGGGACTCGTGCACCACGGGCGCCTGCTCGCCCTGGGCAAGCCGTCGACGCTGGTCCGGGAGTTCGATCACGAGCCGTTCGAGATCACCGGGGGGGTGCGCGAGGAGGTGGACGCCGTGCTGCGTGGCCTGGACTCCGTGCGGGCGATCTCTCCCGCCGGCGCGCGACTGCGGGTGGTCCTGCGCCCCGGCACCCGGGCTGAGGTGGCTCGCGCCCTGGACCCCCTCGGGGCGACGCTGCACGTCACCCGGGCCGACTTCGAAGACCTGTACCTGGTCCGCGTGTCGGAGGCCGCGTGACCCCCGCCATCGACGTGCGGGGTCTCGGCCGCATGTTCGGGCCCTTCAAGGCCGTGGAGGACGTCAGCTTCGAGGTCACCCCGGGGGAGATCTTCGGCTACCTGGGCGCCAACGGGGCCGGCAAGTCCACGACGATCCGGATGCTGTGCGGCCTGCTCGCCCCCACCGCCGGCGCGGCCACGGTCGCGGGCTTCGACGTGGCCGCGCGCCCGGAGGCCGTGAAGTCCTCCATCGGCTACATGTCGCAGAAGTTCTCGCTCTACCTGGACCTCCCGGTGGAGGCGAACGTCGAGTTCTTCGGCGGCGCCTACGGGATCCCCCACCGCGCGCTGCGCGTCCGGGCCGAGGAGGTGCTCGAGCAGCTCGACCTGTGGTCCCTCCGAAAGGCGCGCACGGGCGACCTGCCCGGCGGCACGCGCCAGCGTCTGGCCCTGGGGTGTGCGCTGCTGCACCGGCCCCAGATCCTGTTCCTGGACGAGCCCACCGCGGGCGTCGATCCCATGTCCCGACGCGACTTCTGGCGGCTCATCCGGGACCTCGCGGCGTCCGGTACGACCATCTTCGTGACGACGCACTACATGGACGAGGCTGAGTACTGCGCGCGCATCGGCCTGATGGTCGATGGTCGGCTCGTGGCGCTGGACACGCCGGCGGGGCTGAAGCGGGAGCACGTCCCCGGCCGCATGCTCGCGGTGGAGGGCAGCGACCTCTCGGCGGGTCTCGCCGCGCTGCGTGGGCGGCCCGGGGTGCTGGCGTCCGAGCCGTTCGGGTCCGGTGGGCACGTCCGCCTCGACTCCGCGCGCATGACGGATCAGCAGGCGCTGGACGTGCTCGCCGGGGCGGGCGCGGAGGGGCTGTCGGCGGAGCTCGTGGAGCCCTCGCTGGAGGACGTGTTCCTCGCGGTGGTGGGCGGTTCTGCGGGAGAGACCCGCACGGTGGAGTCCGGGTCGTGACCCGGGCCGAGCGCTTCGTGCGTCGCGTCGCGGCGTTGGCGTCCAAGGAGGCGACGCACATCCGGCGGGACGTGCGCATGCTCTACATGGCGCTGGGCATGCCCGTGCTGCTCCTCGTTCTGTTCGGGTACGGCGTGAGCTTCGATGTGGACCATGTCCCGCTGTTGGTGGTGGATCACGACCAGACCGCCGCGTCCCGGGAGCTCGCCCAGCGGTTCGTGGCGAGCGACGACTTCCGTCTCGCAGGCCGGGTGGAGTCCGAAGAGGAGGTCGCGGCCTGGTTCCGCCGGTTCGATGCGGCCATGGCCCTGGTGATCCCGGCGGGGTATTCCCGGGGGCTGGGCCGCGGCGAGACCATCCCCGTGCAGCTGCTCGTGGACGGCTCGGATTCGTCCACCACGGGCACGGCCATGGCCATGGCCGAGGCGATCGGCAGGGCCGCGAACCTGCGGGCCGCCGCCACCGCCGGGCGTGCGCTGGCGCCGCCGCTGACGGTGACCACCTGGACTCGCTTCAACCCCCAGGGGCGCTCTGCGCTGTTTCTCGTGCCGGGCCTCGTCGCCTACATCCTCGCGATCGTGGCGGTGATGTTGACGGCCCTGACGGTGGCCCGGGAGTGGGAGCGCGGCTCGATGGAGCAGCTCTTCGCGACGCCCGTGGGTCGGCTCGACATCATCGTCGGCAAGCTGCTGCCCTACCTCGTGATCGGATCCCTGCAGGTGTTGATGGTGCTCGCCCTGGGCGCCTGGATGTTCGACGTGCCAGCGCGGGGGAACCTGCTCGTGCTCGCCGCGGCGGCCCTGCTGTTCATGCTCGGCATGCTCGGCCAGGGGCTGCTGATCAGCGTGGTCACGAAGAACCAGATGGTGGCCACCCAGGCCGCGACGCTGTCCTCGATGCTGCCCTCGATGCTCCTGTCCGGCTTCCTGTTCCCAGTGGAGAACATGCCCGTCCCGCTGCAGTGGGTGTCGGCGATCGTGCCCGCCCGCTACTTCATCGAGGTGCTGCGCGGCGTGCTCCTCAAGGGCACCTCCTGGGCCGTGCACGGGTTCGATCTGGGCATGCTGGCCGCGTTCGCGGTGGTGATGGTGGCGCTCTCGACGGCGAAGTTCGAGCGGAGGATCGCCTGATGGGCACCCACCGCCTGCTCGTCCAGCTCCGGGCCGTGTTCCGCAAGGAGGTGGGTCAGACCGTCCGGGATCGGCGCATGGTCTTCATGCTGATCGTGGCGCCGCTGATCCAGCTCGTGGTGCTGGGCTTCGCGGTGGACTTCGACGTGGACCACGTGCCCGCGATCGTCGTGGACCGGGACGGCAGCGCGGACTCGCGCCGACACACCGACGCGATCCTCGCGGACGGAACGCTCGAGCGCGTCGCCCAGCTGACCAGCGAAGACGAGGCCGAGCGCATGCTCGAGGACGGCGAAGGCGCCGCGGTGATCATCATCCCGTCCGGGTTCGGGGCGGACCTCGCGGCGGGGCGCCCCACGTCGGTCCAGGTGGTGCTCGACGGGACCGACCCCATGCGCGCGTCCATCGTGGCGGGGGTCGTGGGGCGGTACTTCGGCGAGATCGGGGTGGAGCTGGCCTGGCGCAAGATGCGCGCGATCGCCGCGGCCCAGGGCGTCACGCCCCGGTTGGCGGGGATCCAGCTCGTGCCCCAGGTCTACTACAACCCCCAGCAGATCACGGCCGTGTACATCGTGCCGGGCATCGCGGCGATGCTGCTGGTGATCGTGACGACCATCGTGACCGCCATGGGACTGGCGCGCGAGAAGGAGATGGGCACGCTCGAGCAGGTGCTGGTCACCCCGATCAGCCCGCCGATCCTGATGATCGGCAAGCTCGGCCCGTTCGTGCTGATCGGGCTGTTCGACGTGACGCTGGCGCTGGTGCTTGGCAGCTGGGTGTTCGACGTGCCGATCCGCGGCTCGCTGCCGTTCCTGTACCTGGCGACGGCGATCTACCTGCTGTCCACGCTCGGAGTGGGGCTGTTGATCTCGACCTCGTCGAGCACCCAGCAGCAGGCGTTCATGGGCGGGTTCCTGTTCATGATGCCGGCGATCCTGCTGTCCGGGAACATGACGCCGATCTCCTCGATGCCGGATTGGATGCAGCCCATCACCTGGATCAACCCGGTGCGCTGGTACATCGAGATCCTGCGCTCCGTGCTGCTCAAGGGATCGGGACCCGCGGACCTGTGGATGCAGCTGCTGATCCTGTCCGGGTTCGGCGTGGGGCTCGTGGCGCTCGCCTCCCTGACCTTCCGCAAGCGGCTGAAGTAGCGACTACAGGATCAGGCGCACGCCGCCCAGGCTCTCGATGCGATGGGGGAAGCGGTCCCCCGGTGTGCCCAGGAACATGTAGTTCTTCGGTACGTCCAGCCGGGTGGAGAGCCGATCGATCAGCTCCGGCCCGAACTCGCCCTGCACGGCGAGGAAGTCGATGCGCAGCTGCGGGTAGAGGTGGTCGATCTCCTCGAGCCGCTTGGCCAGCTCGGCGGGGATCTCGGCGACTTCGTTGTAGACGTGCACGACCTTGAGCCGGTGGGTCTGCTCGTTCTCCAGCACGTACAGGGCGGCGCGGTTCAGCTCAGACGGATCGGCCCCCTTGGCGAAGTAGATCATCGACGGGCTGTTGATCTCGCGGATCTTCCCGTGCACCCGTTCGCTGACGGATCGACCGACCTCGAGGGTGGACTCGACGACCGAGCTGACCACGAAGAGCAGGCCCTCGAGCAGCTGCACCCGCAGGAACATCACGCCGACGACCGCCGCGACGGCGCCGAAGTAGATGAAGAAGACCCGCACGGACGTCGGATCGAGGAGGATGTTGCCTACGAGGCCCACGAGCACGGCGATCAGCGCGAGGGACACCGCCGGCCACGACGCGCGCGTGTCCCGGGGGAGTCGTGCGCGCTTCACCTTGAGCATCATGTTGCCGGCCGCGAACAGCGCCATCACCGACAGGAACGCGATCGTGTACACGCCGGCGAGGACCGCGACGTCGGGACCGGCGCCGTCCTTGGCCCGGGTCGCGGCCAGGATGGAGCAGCAGACGGCGAAGAACGACAGGATGATCCAGTGGTTCGTGCCGCGCAGCTTGTTGGTGGCCAGGAGCAGCTGGGGCAGGCAACGGTCCAGGGACATGCGCCGCACGAGGCCGGTCACGCCGACGTAGGACGTCAGCACCGCGCCCGAGAGCACCAGCACCGCGTCGACGCTGACCCACTTGCCCAGCCACGCTCCGGCGGACTGCTCGCCCATCTGGGCCAGCAGGTCCGGCGGTGCGGCCTGGATGGCGAGCAGCGGGATGAGGCCCAGAGACAGCAGGCTGATGAGCGGGTTGAAGATCGAGACCGCGGCCCACATGTTGCGCAGGGTCTTGGCGAAGACGCCGTCCTCCTGCTCCTCGATGAAGTTCGCCGAGCTCTCGAACCCGCTGATCCCCAGCATCGCCGCCGCGAACCCGAAGAACAGGGCGTGCATGAAACCGCCGGGGGTCGGCGTGGCCCAGTTCGCGCTCAGCAGCGAGGGGTCCTGGGCCACGGTGATGCCACCCAGGACGACCAGGACGGTCAGCGTCAGCATGTGGAACAGGAAGATGGCCAGCGCCACGACGGCCGACTCGGAGATCCCCACCAGGTTGAGGAACGCGAAGAAGCCGAGCAGGCCCACGGTCGCCCACATCACGTCCAGGCCATGCCAGAGGTTGTGGGCGTAGTGCATCGCCTCGCCGGCGCTGATGACGGCGGTGGCTACGTACGACAGCAGCGTCAGGCACGCCGCACCGGCTGCCATCCTCTTGTTCGTGGTGTTGAGCAGCACGGTGTAGGTGCCGCCGTTGAGCGGCAGGGCCGAGCCCACCTCGGCGTACACCTTGCGGAACAGGTAGAGCACCGCCGCGACCACCCCCAGCACCACCGGGGCCAGGCGGCCCGCCTGGGCAGCGGCGAGGGCCGCGACGTACAGGCAGGACGACGTGATGTCGTTGCCGCAGATCGCGGTGGACGCCCACACACCCAGCTTCTTGTGCACCCGGACGGGGGTGGTCGGCACGTCCGCGAGATCGGTCATCTTCGAGGCGGTGCCCCAGCCGGGGAACTCCCAGGGACCCCCGGCGGGGGTGTCGGCAGTGTCGGTCATCGCTGTGGGGACCCCGGCTCGCGCGCGGGACCGCGGCGGCGAGCCGGGATCCTATCAGCGGGTCACTCGGTGGAGGTCCCCCCGTCCGACCCGCCGGCACCGCTGGAGAAGAGGGGCTCCTGCCAGGCGGGCACGGGCGCACCTTCGTGCGCGAGCAGCCACCGCTTGCGGGACAGACCCCCCGCGTACCCCCTCAGCTCGCCGCCCGCGCCGTGGTGCTGGCGCAGCAGCCGGGCCAGCCGATCGGCGTGGTCTGCCCAGTCCAGGGCGAGCAGCGCGCCCTCCGCGTCGGTCACGAGCAGGGCGGCGCCGATGGGCGTGTCCAGGGTCTCCAGCCGCATGCGCGTCTCCTCGTCCGGGGCCCGCGATGGAGGGGGTCCGGCCAGAGAATGATCGCTCATTGGGAAAAGGGGATTCCCACCTCGCGATCACTTCACTACTGTATGTGAACGGACATCCATCTCGTCCGAGGACAGCGCCAGTGAAACACCGTCCCGATCCTGGGACGGACCATCGCTGAGGGTTTTCGTCCCCCGGGGCCGGCACTGGCCCCCCAACAACCAAGTCCACGACCCGACCGCGTTTGTGCGCGGCGCAGGGGTTCCCAATGCCTGGATGGTTCGCCACCGGTGCGTCCCGCTTCTGCCATCACGGATGGCAGTCCCATGTTCTCTTCGCAGCCCTGCTGGCCCTGGGCGCAGGCTGCGAGATCGATGACTCCGAGGATCTCGATCTGCAGGTCGAGGGCCTGGAACCGGGTGACGACACACCTCCTGGCACCGTCGCGCCCTTCCAGGCCACCTTGGACGCCGGGCTGTCCGACAACCCGGACTGCTTTCACCCCTGGGACAACGTCCAGGCGTACCTCGACCTGCCCGGCCGCTTCCCCGAGTTCACCGACGTCCTGACCGAGCAGGAGCTCGAGGATCTGCTGCGCGCCGTGGAGACGGGCGGGGTGCCCGACATCGAAGCCGGCGACGGCCCCGACGAGATGAGGGACCTCGTGCTCAAGGCCCTCGGCACGCCGTTCCTGTTCGAGGGGATCGAGCAGCGCCCGATGAGCTACGCGATCCTGGATGAGCAGAGCGTTGACGGGGGCCGGCAGCAGCTGCTCGTGCTGATGGACCCGCTGCTCGGGTGCTTCCCAGCGCTGCTGATCGTGCCCCCCGGCCCGGGCCCGCATCCCGCGGTCCAGGCCCTTCACGGGCACAGCGACACGCCCGACAGCTGGGCGAGGGACTACTTCGGTGAGCGGTACACCGACGAGGGGTACGCGCTGATGATCGCCGGCACCCGCGCGTTCGAGGCCGACCAGTTCGAGGACCTCGCCACCAGGACCATGTTGCTCAACGGCTTCACGATGATGGGGGTGCGGGTCGCCGAACACCTGCTCGCGCTCAAGTACCTGCGGTCCCGGCCGGACATCGACGCCACCCGGATCGGCCTCATCGGGCACTCGGGGGGCAGCCTCGCGGGCAACCTGACGATCCGGGTCGAGCAGAGCTACCGCGGATACGTGTCCGACCTTCGGGGCTCGTACCACAACATTGGCGGCGAGGGCTTCCTTGTGGACGAGACGGCTCCCTCGGTGTTCTCGTTGCGGTACCCGGTGAACGACTTCTCGACGAGCCGGGTGCCCGTCCTGAGCGTGCCGTACCAGTACGAGAACGGCCCGGACGAGATCTTCGACTTCTTCGACCAGGTGCTCTGGTAGGACCGGGGCCCGATCCCGCTTACGTCCGCGTGCCCAGGTGCACGGCGTGGCGCGGGCCTCCCCCGCGGATCGGGATCGTCTCCGCCCGGAAGCCGGCGCTGCGCATGCGCTTTTCGTAGGAGTGGCTCGGCACCTCTCCCCACACCGCCAGGACCCCACCGGGGGTCATCGCGGCGCGCGTGGTCTTCAGGATCGCCCGCCCGTACAGCGGATCCTCGCCCCGGGCGGGGGGCTCGGGGGGGCCGACGTACAGATCGAGGATCACGGCGTCGAGCCGCGGGGCTGACGGGTCCTGCGCGATCCGACGCAGCTCGTCCGTCACGTCCCCCAGGCACACCCGCACCCGGGGATCGGCGAGCGCATCGCCCGACGGAGCCGCCGCGGGCCCCCGGCACCAGTCCACGACCACGGGGTTCATCTCGGCCACGATGACCTGCGCGTCGGCGGGCAGGACGTCGAGGGCGGCGCGCAGCGTGAAGCCCAAGCCCAGCCCGGACACGAGGACAGCCGGCGCGGCGCGGCCCCGGATGGGCGCGCAGCCCAGATCGGCCACGGCGATCTCCGAGCGCGTGTGGGCGGTGCTCATGAGCACGCGGCCGGCGATGGAGATGACGAAGTCCCGCTCGCCGCGTTTGCGGAGCTGGAGCGGGCCCTCGGGGGTCTCCACGGTGTGCACGATGATCCAGGGCTGTCGCATCGCGGCACTCTGCCAGACCGATGCCCCACGAGGAGCCCCGGGGAGCCCTGGTGGCTATGCTGGACCGCCGCACCCGCCCCTGGAGAGGCGCCACCCTGTGATGAACGAGCCCCTCGGGTCCCGCCTGAGCCAGACGCTGACGGTGCTGCGGGACGCGGACGTCATGCTGACCGTCGATGCCGTGCTGCGGGCGCTCGACATCAGCCCGGCCCCGGATGCACGCGGGCGGCCCGCGGCTCCCGGAGGGGACGAGTGCCTGGGGCGCCTGCAGATCCTCGCCGAGCTGGGGCGGGGCGGCATGGGGCGCGTGGTGGAGGCGCGGGATCCGCAGCTGGGGCGCGCGGTGGCCGTCAAGCTCCTGATCGACGCGAGCCAGTGCACCGGCGCGCAGCTCGCCCGGTTCGTGTCCGAGGCCCGGATCACCGCGCAGCTCGAGCACCCCAACATCGTGCCGGTGCACGACATGGGCGTGACGGAGGACGGCGAGTTCTACTTCGTGATGCGCAAGGTGCAGGGCTGGTCCCTTCAGGAGACCCTGACCGCGCTGGGCGAGGGGCGGCCGGAGCTGGTCGCCGCCTGGCCCCGGACCCGGCTGCTGCACGCGTTCATCCAGATCTGCAACGCCGTGGCCTACGCGCACGACCAGGGCGTGCTGCACCGGGACCTGAAGCCGGACAACGTCATGCTCGGGCCCTTCGGCGAAGTGCTGCTGATGGACTGGGGCGTGGCGGGCCGTCTGGCCGGGTGGAGCGAGCCGGTCAGCACCGAGGTCGTGGACATGATGACCCTGTCCCGCACCCTGGACGGAGCGGCGATCGGCACCATCGGGTTCATGAGCCCCGAGCAGGCCAACGGGCGGATGCGCGAGCTCGACGAGCGCAGCGACGTGTGGAGCCTGGGGGCGATCCTGTACCAGCTGCTGGCCCTTTGCCCCGCCTACGTCGGGCGCACGCCCTTCGCGGTGCTCTACGCCTCGGTCAACGGGCTGCCGGACGACCCGCGGGATCGGGCTCCTGATCGTGGGATCCCCGAGGAGATCGCCCAGATCTGCCTGCGGGCCCTCGCGCCCGAGCCCGAGGATCGGTTCCCCACCGCCGGGGCCCTCGCGGCGGCCGTGGAGGCGCATCTGGAAGGAAGCGCGCGCCGGGCCGCGGCCACCGGGCACGTGGCGGCGGCCGAGGCCGCGCTGCAGCGGTACCGTGGACTCGCCGACGAGGCGGCGGCCCTGACCGCTCGGGACGCAGCCCTGGACGCAGCGATCCCGGCGTGGGCACCGATGCCCGACAAGGCAGAGCTGCTCGCGGTGCGAAGGCGCCTGCGCGGGCTGGCCCAGGAGCGCGCCACCCGGTTCTCCACCGTGCTGGGGGAGTGCAACAAGGCCCTGTCGCAGGACCCGGACTCGACGGACGCCCGGGCCTGCCTCGCGCGGGCCTTCTACGCGCGGTTCGAAGAGGCGGAGGCGAGCGGCGACGAAGAGGATCGCCTGTACTTCGAGAGCCAGGTCCTGGCGTGCGATGGGCCCGCCTGGCGGGACCGGCTGCGGGGCGACGGGGCCGTCTCGTTGCGCACCGATCCGCCCGGGGCCACGGTCCTGTGCCAGCGCTACGACACCGGGGCCGACCTGGTGTGGACGCTCGGGGAGCCGACGACCCTGGGCACGAGCCCCCTGACGGCGGCGCCGCTGGCCAAGGGCAGCTACCTGTTGACGTTGCGGGCCCCCGGACGCCGCGATGCGCTGTATCCGGTGCACATCACCCGGGGCCATCACTGGGACGCGGGATCTGCGCCGATCCCGCTTCATTCCGAGGCGACCATCGGGAAGGGCTTCGTGTATGTGCCGGGGGGCCCGTACCTGAGCGCGGCGGATCCCCTGGCGCAGGAGCCGCTGCCTCGGGGGATCGTGCACGTGGATGGCTTCTTCATCTCCGCGCTGCAGGTCACGATGGGGGAGTACGCGGCCTTCCTGACCGACTCCGCCCGGACCGATCCGGAGCAGGCCTGGGCCCGGGTGCCCCGGGTGCAGGGCGGCGTTCGAGAGGTGAGCGGGCAGTACTGGGATCGACCCGCGCCCGGCGCGCCGTACCGGGTGCCGGCGGTGGATCGGGACGGAGACGCCTGGGACGCGGACTGGCCCGTCAACGCGATCTCCTGGGACGACGCCAACGCCTACGTTGCCTGGCGGTCCGTGCGCGACGGGGCGCGCTACAGCCTGCCGACCGAGCGCCAGTGGGAGAAGGCCGCCACCGGGGTGGACGGGCGCTGCTTCCCCTGGGGTGACCGGTTCGACGCGACGCTGTGCAAGATGCTGCACAGCCGCGCCGGCAGGCCCCAGCCCGAGCCCGTCGGCGCGTTCGGCACGGACGTGTCGCCCTATGGCGTGCGGGACATGGCGGGCGGAGCGCGCGACTGGTGCGGGGATCCCACGTACGGCGGAGATCCGAAGCGGCGCCCGGTGCGCGGGGGGAGCTGGCTCACGCACCCGCGGGTGTGCCGCACCGGATCCCGGTTCGGCGGCGTGCCGTGGAGCGTCAATAGCTACTTCGGCTTCCGGCTGGTCCGCGAGGCGTGACCAGGGGCTCGCCGGGTCAGCGCAGGAACTGGACGACGGCGATCTTCCCGTCGCGGGCCAGGTAGCGCACCAGGACATCCCCTTCGGTGCGCTCGCCGTCGGCGCCGACCCGCCAGTAGGACTCCGCGTCCACGCAGTGCGCGCCGAGATGCAGGCGCTGGTCCACCTGGGCGCCGAAGTTGCCCTGCTCGAACATCGGGCGGTAGCGCTCCCGGAAGGGCGCGGCTCCCTGCAGACTGACGCTGCCGTCCTCATCGAGGACCACGATGTCGTCGTGGTAGCAGCCGCAGAAGGCGTCCAGATCGGCGGCGTTGTAGGCGGCGAGCTGCCGGGTGGCGAGTTGCACGACGGTCGGTTCGGACATGGGCGTTCCTCGAGGCGGTTGGGGGGCTGGTCAGCCCGCGGCGGACAGGTCGAGGGCCCCGCTGGCGGTGACCGGCGGGACCCAGAACGTCGCCCCGGACTCGGGCCGGGTGAAGCGGAACAGCGCGTCCACGACGCCGTCCTCGGCGCCGCTCATGCGACGCAGCTGGGCGTCGAACGCGTCCAGGGACCGCCCGAAGGCGACGAACTGCAGCCCCGCGCCGGTGGGATCGGACCAGGGCATGGAGCGTCGCAGGATGAACGCCTCGGGCTCGAAGCCCTCCTGGGCGGTGCGCTTGACGTGGGCGGAGGCGGGCGCGTCGAAGAGCTCGGCGTTGTCCGCCAGGCGCCGGCCCACGGACTCGTCACGCTCCTGCTGGCTCATGCGCTCGAGCGCCGCGAAGTCGTGCCGCCAGCGCTGCACGGCGACGAAGCTGGAGCCGCCGAGCCCCGCCGGACCGTCCGCGATGGCGCAGCGGGCGGCGGCCTCGCCGGTGGGGTTCTCCGTGCCGTCCACGTAGCCGCTCAGATCCCGCGAGTCGCGCCACTGAAAGCCGTCCACCACGGAGGTGGTCGCGAAGCCGTCGCCCGCGATCTGCTGCCAGCGACGGGTGGCGTGCACCAGGTCCCCCGGCTCGTCGCCCCGGATCCAGATCCAGACGGACGCGGGCGTGTGCGGCAGGTCCACCAGGGCCCCCGGGAGGAGCGGGAACGGGCGCATGTCCGGGATGTTGGCCCCGGCGGCGGCGAGGAAGGCGGCGCCGAAGCCGAGCACGGCGTCCTCGGCTGGCACGACGCCCTCGAAGCGGCGCAGGGCGGCGGACGCGTCGCCGTGCTGAAGCTGCAACGTGAGGTAGCGGGCGAAGAGGGGAAGCGGCGCGAGCACGCCGGGCTGGGAAGGTGGGGCGGTCATGGGAGCAGTCGGCCACGACGCCGCCCGCAGCACAAGCCCCGGGGGGCAGTGGTCGGGCTGGATTCCAGACTGGAGGCGACCGGCGAGGCGCTGAGCAGCACCCCAGAGGCCCCGTTGTAGGATCCGCGAGGGGTTCGGGGCGGCATGCGACCACGTAGGTTCGAGGCCGCTCACATCCGCGAGCGACCCTGTGCCTTCTGGAGATCCCATGCACCTTCGAATCGACATCTACCCCTTGCTCCTGCTCGCCTCCGCCCTGACGGCTGGATGCGGGGACCAGACAACCTCCTTCGAGCCCGCCGATCTGGAGTCGAACGCCTACGCGCTCACGACCTCGGACTGCACGGACGAGGCCGTGGGTCGGACGGTCACCTTCTGCCACGCCACCAGCTCGGCGACGAACCCTTACACCGTCATCACGGTCTCCACGAACGCCTGCATCAACGCTCACGTCAGCCACGCCGGCGACGTGCTCCCCGACGTCAACGGTGCCTGCTGTCCCGTCGAGGAGCAGGACTGCGCCGGCGTCTGCGGCGGCCCGGCCGTGCAGGACTGTGCCGGGACCTGCGACGGGACGGCCATCGAGGACTGCGCCGGGACCTGCGAGGGGTCGGCGGTCGAGGACTGCGCCGGGACCTGCGAGGGGACGGCCATCGACGACTGCGCCGGGACCTGCGGCGGGCTGGCCGAAGAGGTCGATGTGGTCCACTTCACCACGAATGACGGCGTCTACCGCTGGACCAGCGGCGCGCCTGCGACCCCGCCGTATCAGGTGAGCACCGTCCCGTCCTACTCCCTCGCGGTCTCCTCCCTCGGAGAGGTCTTCGTGGGCACCGGTGGTGTCGAGGCCACGAACCAGGGCCTGGGAACCGCGGCCATCTACGCCCTGGACGGCGCGGGCCTGCCGACGCTCGTCTCGGCGACCGCCGCCGAGGACCTGCAGTTCGCCCCGAACGGCGACCTCCATGCGGCCAACCGCTTCGGCATCTTCGCGATCGACGAGACGAGCGGCCTGGCGACTCCGGTGTCCTCCAACCCCACCAGCCAGTTCGTCTTCGAGAACGCGACGTCCGTCGTGACCACGAACGGCACGGCCCACTCCGGGGGCTTCGCCCGGGGCACGCACCGGATCGACCTGAACGGCGACATCACGACGTCGGTGAACGGCGACGGCGGCGAAGACATCAAGGTGGACGGCGGCGATGTTCTGGTCTGCGGGCAGGGAGGGATCTTCGAGATCCTGTCCTCGGGCGCGTTCTCGAGGATCTACGCGGGCAAGACGTTCAACTTCGGCGTGGGCGCCCTCGGCGACTTCTACGTCGGCAACAGCGCCGCCTACGGTGGGATCGGCTGGCCCCAGGGCTTCTACGCCCCGTCGCTGAGCACCTCAGCCCTCGACACCGCGGACATCAACGCGCTGGTCGTCACCGAGGCCTGCGAGTAGGACAAACGCAGGAGTGGCGGCGGTCCCGGATCGTCGCCACTCCGCCTCGTCTACCGCCGCCCTGGCGCCGAGCCGGGATCTGGATCGGGGGCACCCCGTTCTGCGCCGCCCCATGGCATAGATGGAAGATGAGCCCTCGCCTCCTGACTACCCTGCTCGCCGTTGGCGCGCTGACCCTGGTGTGCCCCCACTCATCGGACCGGGAGGCGGACGCCATCGCTCCTCCGGGCCCGGTCCCGGAGCGTGCAGACCCCGCGCCCTTCGACGCGGCCCGGCAGCTCTTCACGTTCGAGCGCAACGAGGGCCAGCTCGCTGAAGGGCTCGCGTGGGCCGCCCGGGGCGCCCCTCACGGTGTGGCCATCACCGACTCCGGCGAGCCGGTGCTCAGCGTCGCCACCCGCGGCGGCCCCCGGCAGCTGCGTCCCCACTTCAGCGAGCTGGACGCGGCCCAGAGCGAGGGACTCGAGCCCGCGCACACCATCTCGGTCTACAAGGGCCGGCAGGAAGATTGGAAGCCAGCCCTTCAGACCTGGCGGCGCGTCCGCGTCCAGGGCGTGCGTTCTGGGGTGGACGTGGACTACTACGGCAGCGCCGACGGTGGTCTCGAGTACGACTTCCGGGTCGCTCCGGGGACCGATCCCGCCACCATCGCGCTGACCTTCGAGGGAGCGGACTCCACCCGAATCGGTGAGCACGGCGAGCTCGTGCACCAGCTCGGGCAGGACGAGCTGCGCCAGCTGCCGCCGAAGGCCTGGACGGAGTCCGAGGGCGAGCCCGAGGCGGTCGCCGTCGCATGGAACCAGACGGCTGACGGCCGCTTCGGGTTCGAGCTCGGGGCCTACGACGACAGCCGCACCCTGGTCGTCGATCCAGAGTTCCTCTGGGCGACCTACTTCGGCGGCACCGTGGGCGAGACCGCGTACGACTTGCAGCTCGACGGGCAAGGTGGCGCCTGGCTCGTCGGGGGGTCCGCAGCCAACGACCTGCCGGAGTTCGACCCGGTCATGGCCGACGACCTCCCCGGCAGGGACGCGTTCGCAGCCCACTTCGGCTCCGACGGCCAGATCACCCAGGGCATCTGGTTGGGCGGCGAAGAGAACGAGTGGGCCACGTCCATCGCCGTCGCCGCCGACGGCTCGTTCTGGCTCATCGGCATGACCAACTCGCCGGGCCCCACGGACGTTCAATCCTGGGAGACCGACGTTGTCTTCCCTGTCACCGAGGGAGCGCAGCAGGACTGGAGCGATCAGAGCCTCTTCGCCAGCTACTTCAGCCCGGGTGGATCCCTGATCGCCTCGACGCTCATCGGCAACTCCTTCGGTGGGCTGACGAGCATCGCGCGGACGGAGGGCGACGGCGCGCTGGTGGTGGTCGGCATGGTCAACGGCGCGGACGTGCCCGACGCCAACGATGAAGACTGGATGAATGACAAGCCCTACTTCTCGCTCAACGTGGGGACCGATGGCGACCTGATCACCAGCGCCACCTCGACAGCGACCATGAACACCGAGGGGGGCCTCGCCTTCGCGCCGGACGGTGACGTGTTGTTCCACGGCCAGGACATCCTCTGCACCACCTTCCCCGACGACTGGGCGCCGGGCTCCAGCCCGTCCGGGTCGATGCTGGGTTGCCTGCGCAAGTTCTCCACGTTCACCCTCACCGAGTCCTGGCAGGTGAGCCTCGGCTATGCACAAATCACCGCGCTGGCTTTCGACGCGGACGACAACATCCTGGTGACCGGCGTCACGGCCGATGGCTCGGGCTTCTACATCACCGAAGGCTCCGACCCCGGGCTCGCCTACGACGACGTCCCCTTCATCGCGAAGCTCGGGCCCAGCGGGAACCCGATCTTCAGCAAGCGCTGGTGGCCAACCGGCGTACCGGATGCCTGGCCCACTGCGGCGGCCTTTGATTCGGAGGGCAACATCTACATCGCCGGCGCCGCCACCGAGGCCTCGCTGATGGTCGTGAACGAGCTGTACCCCTACGGAGGCGGCGACAGCGACCCCTTCCTCGTCAAGCTCGACCCTGAGGCGGAGGACATCTTCCTGTCCACCTTCCTGGGGGGCAGCACCGGCAACGCCCAGTACCTGTGGAACGAGTCGGTCAACTGGCTGGACGTGGACAGCGCCGGCAAGATCTGGGTCGTCAGCGCGGGGTTCTCGGACGACATGCCGCTGTCCGCGGGGGCCGAGCAGATGGAGGCGCTGGGCGGCACCGACATCTGGATGGCAGCCATCCAGAGCAACGATCCGCCGGTGGGGCCGCCGACCGTGGGCGTGGAACTGAGCCTCTGGGAGGAACTCGAGGACTCCGACGACCCAGCCTCCCTCGTGACGATGGAACTCTGGCTGGTCAACGAGAGCGCTGACTCCATCGACCGGGTGGCCGTGAGCTTCGTCCTCAGTGAGCCCGTGGAGACCGCAGCCCCGGCCCTGGGCGACGAGTGCGCTTGGGACTCTGTGGATGGGGACGGTTGGGGCAGCATCATCAACTGCGACTTCGACGTCTCGATCGGCGCCGGCGACGGGGACGTCTGGTTGTTGACCGTGCGCGCTGCCCTGCGGCCCTACCTCGACAACCGATTGGGCGTCGACATGTTCGTCGACGTCCTGGGTGACAACGGCCTCACGGCGGAGGGGACTGATGGTCGCACCGTCGAACTGAGGCAGCGCGTCGCAGACCTGTCCGTCGCCGTCCCAACACAATCTGAGGACGGCGAGGCCCACATCTACGCGGTTTCGTGGCTGAACAACGGCCCCGAAGAGGCAGCCGGTGTCGAGTTCTACATCGCCCCCGAGGGGGTCACCAGCATGACCGACGGTTCGTGCCAGCAGGACTACGACTACGGCTTCTGGGTCTGCGAGACGGAGCTCGCGGCGTCCGGTCAGGGTGAGACGTATTCGTTCGAGGTCGACGAGCCGGCCGGGTTGTCGGTGTGGGTGAGCGCCCGGGTGCGGGATCCGAATCCGACCAACAACCTCGAGGTGTTCGGGTCGACCAGTCCGCCCTCCGAAGTTCCCCCGCCGACCGGCTGCCCGGGCAGCGGCAACAGCATCGGCGGTGGCGGCGGATCCACCGCGCACTGGGCCTGGATGGGCGCGCTCGCCGCCCTCGTGCTGCGCAGGCGACGGAGCGGTTCAACTCTCTAGCCCGAGCTGGCTTAGGCGCCTCGGCTCACCTCCCGCCGTTGCCCCGCGCGGTGACCGCAGCTTCGGCCCACATCGCGCCACGCAGGTCGCCGGCGGCGTAGCCCGTGGCGGTGTCGTCGGGATACCGATCCGCCAGCGCGGCGGTGAGCTCCGGCGCGCGGCCGGCGTCGGGGCCGTGGCAGACCAGGCACGGGCCTTCGATCACCAGGGGCTGCAGGACCCGCATGACCTGCGTGCCGTCCGGCAGCGTCGCGCTCCCGGTGAGGCCGACCACGCCTGCCGCGGGACGCTCGCCCTGCTCGCGCAGCCACGCGGCCACCCAGTCGGGAGCGGCGTTGGCGGGGTTGCGCAGCCGCAGGCTGGATCGACCGACGGTGACGCCCTGATCCCGGGTCACCTCGGCGGTCAGCGCCTGGGCGTTGGTGGCGCACACGTCCAGCGCGGCCACCGGTCCCTGCTCCTTCATGGTGGTGACGAGCCGGGTCTTCAGGGTCTGACCCAGGGTCTGCATCGCCCCCCGCGCGCGGTGCTCGGCGTCCATGCCCGGGCCTCCGCCGTTCATCGGTCCACCCGGACCGTGCTTCATGGCGTGCACGAAGCCGTAGACCGCGTCGAGATCCTCGGGCGACAGGATCGCCTTCCAGCCCACCATCGCGGTGCCCGGCCGGCCGTCTTCGATGATCGTGCGGCGAGGAATGCCCTTGAGGTGCTCGGCGCGGGGACCGACCAGATCGGGTGCCGGCGGCTCGAGCGCCGCTCCTCCAGGACCGTCGCCCCGTCCCTCGGGCCCGTGGCAGATCGCGCAGTAGCTGTCGAAGACCTCTGCCCCCCGGTCAGCAGCGGCGGGCTCGGCCGCTCCGTGGTCCGCGGACGCCGCGATCAGGGCCTGTGGGGCCTGCACTTCGGGGGAGCGGGCCTCGCAGCCGAGCAGGAGGAGGACGGGGAGGAGGAGGAGGAGGAGTCTGGAGGTCATCTCGGTTTCCCTTCGCGCGCGGTCGCACCTGGGAGAGCCAGCCGCGGGGGCGAGTGTGTCGTCAGTCGTTCCTGGAGGCGTCGTGTTCGGGGCCGAAGCGCCCGCTCAGGGTGCGGAGCCGCTCCGCCGCCACCAGGGCGTCGTACCCCGCGCGCTGCTGCGCCGCCTGGGTGAAGGCCAGATCCTTGTGCCGCTCGAGCAGCTCGGTCGCCGTCTCCCGACCTGCCTGCACGGCGACCGAGGTCAGCTCGACCGCTCGCTCCGCGACGTGGATGCGCTCCCGGGCCAGTGCGAGCTCGCCGAAGCCGAGGTCGTAGAGCATCTGCGCCTGGGCGAGGCCGAGGGTGGTCTCATCTTCGGTGGCGCGAAGGGCGGCCTCTGCGGCGTGCGCTTCGGCCCGGGCTGCGGCGGCGGCCCCGGCGGTGATCCCGAAGTCCAGGTCCCAGGACAGCACCACCGAGGCATCCCAGGACGGCTGCCACGTGGCCTCGGCCGGGAAGTAGCGGGAGTTCGGGTTCTCGTACTGGGCGCCGAAGCGAAGCGCCGCGCGCGGTGCCAGGGCGCCCATCGCCGCTCGGGCCCTGGCCCTGGTCGCCTGCACGGTCGCCGCCGCG
>CALAGR010000288.1 GCA_937891735.1 uncultured Pseudomonadota bacterium
TGGCCGCCTGCGACGGCTCCGCGAGCAACGCTGGCGCTGGCGCCACGGGCATCGTGGCCTGGGTCGAGTCGATCCTCGCGGGGGCCGAGGGCAGCAGCTTCCTGGCCTTCCTGGCCATCGTGTTCCTCGGGGGGCTGGCCTCGTCGCTGACGCCCTGCGTGTACCCGATGATCCCCATCACGATCTCCGTCATCGGGGCCAGCTCCGACCAGGGCAAGCTCAAGAGCTTCTCCCTGTCGCTGGTCTACGTGCTCGGCATCGCGGCCACCTACACCGTGCTGGGCCTCGCCGCGGCCTACTCGGGCTCCCTGTTCGGCGGGATGATGCAGAACCCGTGGGTGATCATCGGGGTGTCGGTGGTGTTCTTCGCGCTGGCGGCGGCCATGTTCGGCTTCTACGAGTTCGCCCTGCCGAGCTCGTTGACGACGAAGGCCTCGATGATGGGCGGCGGCGGCTACGGCGGCGCGTTCGTGGTGGGCACCGTGGCCGGCGTCGTGGCTGCGCCGTGCACGGGGCCCATCGTGGCCCTGCTGCTGGTCAAGATCGCCTCGGACTACACCGTCATGCAGGGCGTGGCGATCATGCTGGCGTACTCGCTGGGCCTGGGTCAGATCTTCCTGGTCATCGGGACCTTCGCCGGCATCATCGGTTCCCTGCCGCGCTCCGGCGCGTGGATGGTCGAGGTCAAGCACGTCTTCGGCGTGGTGATGGTGGCCGTGGGCATCTGGTATCTGGGCCAGCTCATCCCCGCCGCGATCATGAGCGGCCTGTGGGTCGGTGTGGCGCTGCTCGTGGCCTGGGAGGCCGGCGGCCGCATGGCGCTGGTCAAGGGGCCGCGCAAGGCGGGCCGGGTGGCACTGGCCGCCGTGCTCCTGCTGGCGGGGCTGTACTTCGCGCTCAAGCCGGCCCCGGTGGTCGACGAGACCGCCGTCGCGGAGCAGCACGTCACCTGGGGCAGCGATCACGAGCAGGGCGCCACCCTCGCGGCGCAGGCCGGAAAGCCCATGATCGTCGACTTCACGGCGGACTGGTGCGCCGCCTGCAAGGAGCTGGAGCACTTCACCTACACCGATCCGGCGGTGGTGCAGTGCAGCGCGGAGTTCGTGCCGGTCATGGTGGACGGCACCGACAAGACCCCCGAGTTCGAGCGTCTGCGCAAGCACTACAAGGTGCGCGGGCTACCGGCGGTGTACTTCGTGTGCCCCGAGGGCGAGGTGGTCGGGGACCTGACCCTGAAGGGCTTCGAGCCCGCCGACTCGTTCCTGGCGAAGATGAACAGGGCGCTGGCCGCCTGCGGTACGGCCGCCGCCGCCACCGAGGGCTAGATTCGAGGGCGGGGGCGCCCGCTCCGGGTCAGTCCGGGCAGCCGTCCTCGTCGCCGCGGCCGTTCTTCGTCTCGGCGTTGTCCGGGCAGGCGTCCACCGCGTCGGGGATGCCGTCGCCGTCGTTGTCCGGGTCCGGGCAGCCGCCGAGGTCCTCGAACCCGTCCATGTCTTCGGCCTGGTTCGGGCAGCCGTCGAGCATGTCCGGGATCCCGTCCATGTCGTTGTCCGGGTCGGGGCAGCCGTCTTCGTCCTGGAACCCGTCGAAGTCCTCTTTCTCGTTCGGACACTGGTCGTACGCGTCCGGGATGAGGTCGCCGTCGTTGTCCATCTCGGGACAGCCGTCCTGGTCCTCGAAGTCGTCGAAGTCCTCCCGCTGCCCGGGGCAGGCGTCGAAGGCGTCCGGGATCCCGTCCCGGTCCAGGTCCTCCTTCATCGCCTGCTCGCGCGTCTTCTTGACCTTGGGGCCATAGCGCGCCGCGTCGGCGGGTGAGGAGGGCAGGGACAGCGACAGCAGCACCGCGGAGCCCAGGCCGAGCAAAGCGATGCGCAAGGAGCGGGATGAAGTCATCCGCGCAAGCCTACACCTGTTGCACGGCGACGAGAACGGGCGCGCCGGTCAGGGCACGGACGCGACCACCCGTTCCCGGAGCGCGGCCAACGCAGCCTCGGTGTCCCTGACCATCACGACCCCGTCCAAGAAGAGCAGCCGGCCCCTCCGTGTGGCGTGCTGGCTGCGGTGCCGCTCCATGTCGGCCCGCTCCAGATCCGGCGCTGGCAGGATCAGCAGGTACAGCGCAGGGGGATCCTCCACGGCCGGGCGACCGGAGCGGGGAGCCGACTCGACCCCACGCACGCTGGCCCACGAGCACGCGAAGCTCGACGTGTGGGTCCCAGGGAGGGTCGGCTGCAGCGCGAGCAACGAATCCCACAGCGGATCGCGCAGCGGCTGTTGCTGCTGCATGCGCAAGGACACCTCGGCGCCCTTCCACTTCGCCTGCACCACGCCGTCGCCGAAGGCGCAGGCGAACCACCCCGCGAGCCGGGCCTGGGCGGGATCGGCCATCTTCCGGGTGACGACCCAGGGCTCGACCACATCGTCGGGAGCGGGGCGCCAGACCCCGTCACAGCGGCGCGGAGCGGCGTCGGCAGCGCTGGGCGCGACGAGCGCCGTCAGGACGACGAGGAGGACCAGACCGTGGGCCTGGAACCTGCTCAGATCTCGAATCGCTGGAAGACGAAGTTCGTCGTCGTGTGGTCGAAGCAGGCCCAGTTGAGCCGACCGCTGCCGTCGATCTCGAGGTTGTTGTGGAAGCCCACTGCTCCGTCGGCCATGTGCGTGGTCAGCGTCCAGCCGCCCAGCCCGTCCATGACCGCGAGCTTGGCGTCGTTGGTCTGGCTGTCCTGGTACATGATGACGGCGTTGCCATCGACCCAGACGATGGCGCTGTCGGCCCCCGTGAAGGTGCCGCTGTCGATCTCGGTGGCGGTGATGGTGCTGCCCGCCACCGCGCCCCACCACATCGTGTGGGAGTCGAGGCTCTGGAAGGCGACGTAGATGCTGCCTGCGTTCTCGGTGAGCACGGGCCACGCGCCGGTGTTCTCCCCGAGGCCGTAGCTGGCCACCACGCTCCAGTTGCCGAAGCCGCCGCTCGCGACCTTCAGATCGCCGTTGGCGCGGTCGTGGTAGGCGATCCAGGCCAGGCCGGCGGAGTCGATGAAGAGGTTGGCGTAGCGACCCACGTCCGGGGCGTCGAGCGCCGCTTCGACCGCGTCGGGGCCGACGTCGCCGCCGTCCACGACCTCGGTCATCCAGCCGGTGTCCGTCTTGCGGGCGGCCTTCAGGGCGCCGGAGTCATAGTCGTAGTAGGCGATGAGGGGCTGGCCACCGACGATCTCGATGTCGGTGAACTGGCCGACCTCGCCCGTCTCGACGTCTTCGCCCCACCAGACATCGCCCGTCAGGGTGACGTAGCGCAACCCGCCGTCCTCCTGGTTCCAGTGCGCGACGTGGGGCACGTTGGAGGCGTCGACGGTGATGGAGGCGTAGTAGCCGCCCTCGAACCCGCCCACGGGGATGGGACCGCTCGTGTCCTGCATGCCGTCGGCGTCCCAGACTTCGTCGAAGGTGGGCGACTCGCCGGCGCCGCGCGCTACCTGGAGGATGCCCTTCTCGCCGCTGCGGAAGGCCAGCCAGACCCGCCCCTCGCTGTCCAGGGCCATGTCGAGGTAGTAGCCGCGGTCGTACTGCACATCGACGGTGTCGTCGTCATCCACCGTGGTCAGCGGGGGACCCGGATCGACCTCGGGACCGCAGCCCGCGCAGCCCGGAGCGAAGGAGGCACCGAGCAGGAGCGCGGTGGCGAGGGCGTACGTGGTCGACATGGGACGCATAGGGAGCCTTCTTCCGGCGCCGCGCCCGATGAGGCACGGAAAGCCAGCGAAGGGTTAGCACCCGGGATGAAGACCGGTCAAGGTGCTACTCGGTGCCCTGTCGGGGTTGAAATGCGGGTCCCGCTGGGCCAGTCTCCCGGACGCGCTCCCGTAGCTCAGTGGATAGAGCAACCGCCTCCTAAGCGGTAGGCCGCAGGTTCGATTCCTGCCGGGAGTACCACTTCGTACGATCCCGTACCCTTTCCCGATGCCCCGGTCCAAGCTCGCCAAGCCCGCACCCCTGTCGCACGGCGACGTGGTGCGTGTCGTCGCGCCATCCTCGCCCCTGGCCAATCCCGAGCGCCTCGCTGCGGGCGTCGCCACCCTGGAGTCCTGGGGCCTGCGGGTGCGCATGCGGCCGGGGCTCTTCGAGCGGCGGCACCTGTACTTCGCAGGCCGCCCCGAGGAGCGCGCCGGCGAGCTCATGGAGGCCCTGCTCGACCCCGAAGCGAAGGCCATCTTCCCTATCCGCGGGGGCTACGGGGTCACGACCCTGCTTCCGCTCCTGGACGCCGCCGCGGTGGCCGCCGCGCCGCCCAAGATCGTCGTCGGCTGCTCGGACCTCACCGCCCTGCTGACGTGGCTGGTGCAGGACGTCGGACAGACCTGCGTGCACGGCCCCATGGTGGGCTCCCTGGGGTCGGGCCGGGACGAGCAGGGGGCTGCGCGGCTCCGCTCGCTGCTCTTCGACGGCGGACGGCCGTCCGACATCACCGCCGGGCAGCACGCCGCGGACTCCTTCTGCGTCTCGCCGGGCGTGGCCACGGGCCGCGCCGTGGGGGGCTCCCTGTCGCTGCTGGCGGCCCAGTGCGGCACTCCGTGGCAGGTGGACGCGACGGACGCGGTGCTCTTCCTCGAGGACGTGGGGGAGCGCCCCTACCGCATCGACCGGCTGCTCGTGCAGCTGGAGCAGGCTGGCCTGTTCGCCCAGGCGGCGGGCGTGGTGCTCGGCGACTTCACCGGGTGCGACGAGCCCAACGGCACGATCAGCTGGCGCCACGCCGCGCAGCGGGTGTTCCGCCGCCTGCCGATCCCGGTGCTGGCGGGGCTGCCGTTCGGCCACGGCAACCCCAACCTCGCCTGGCCCCTGGGAGTGCGGGTCCACATGGACGCGGGCGCGGGCGTGGTCAGCTTCCGCGAGGCGCCCCTTGCCTGATCCTGCAGCGCTCCTGGACGCGGCGGCGGCGGACGGCGTGTTCTCGGGAGCCGTGCTGCGGGTGGAGGACCTGGCGACGCCGACGACCCTGCTGGAGCACGTGGTGGGGCGCACGAGCGCGGAGCCGCAGGGAGCGCCGGTCCGGGCGGACAGCCTCTTCGACCTCGCCTCCCTCACCAAGCTCGTCACCGCCACCACGACGCTCCGACTCGTGGCCCAGAGCCTGCTGGATCTCGACGCGGATGTCGGCGCGCTGCTCGACGCCCCCACGGGCCTGCATCAGGGCATCACCGTGCGCCACCTCCTGGAGCACACCTCGGGCCTGCCCGCGTGGGCCCCGCTGTGGCAAGCCGGGCCCGTGATGGACGTGGCCCTGGCCACCCCGCGGGAGGCGGCTCCGGGCAGCCGGCACTGCTACTCGGACATCGGCTTCCTGGTGCTCATGCGGGTTCTGGAGACCGTGACCGGGGCAGGCTTGCGGGCGCTGCAGCGCGATCTCGTGCTGGAGCCCTTCGGGCTGACGCGGACGGACTACCGCGGCGTCGGCCCCGGGGCCCCCGAGCTGCTCCAGAGCGGCGACGTCGTCGCCACCGAGCGCTGCCCCGAGCGCGGACTCCTGATCGGCGCCGCCTCGGACCGGAACACGTGGCACATGGGTGGAGTCGCGCCGCACGCCGGCCTGTTCGGGCCCGCCGGAGACCTCGCCACCTTCGCCCGCCGGTGGTGGACCGCGCCGTCCCGCGGGCTGCTTCCGGCGTCCCTGTGGCAGGCCGTGTGGCGACCCCCGGCGCACCCCGGCGGCCACGTGCTGGGGTGGGACACCGTGCCGCCGCAGGGGTACACCTCGGCCGGCCGGCGCCTCTCCCCGCGGTCCCGCGGCCACCTCGGCTTCAGCGGCTGCAGCATCTGGATCGATCCGGACCGGGCCGTGGCCGTCATCCTGTTGAGCAACCGCATTCACCCGCACCGCGACGACACCCGCATCCGCGATCTGCGGCCAGCCCTGCACGACGCGGTAGCCAGCGCGGTGGATGCGGTGCGATGATGCGCGGCCATCGGGGCCCCGGATGCCCCGGACGAGCGAGGATCGAGCATGACCGATCAGACTGACGGCGTCGGAGTGGAGTGGTTTCACCGCGAGCACGGAGGCCAGGTCCCCAGCAACGAGGACTCCAGGCCCCCGTCCCAGGCCGTCACGGGCATGTGGACGAAGTGCCAGGAGTGCGCGGAGTTCCTCCGGAACGAGGACCTCGACCAGAACCTGCAGGTCTGCCCGCTGTGCGGCTTCCACCACAAGGTCGCCGCGCACCAGCGGCTCGAGGCGATCATCGACACGGGCAGCTTCGAGGAACTCGACACGCTGATCACCTCGGCGGATCCGCTGGAGTTCACCGACACCGAGCCCTACGCGGCCCGATTGGCCCGCACGCTGGCCAAGACCCGCGAGAACTCGGCCTTCATCTATGGCCGGGCCACCATCCACGGTCGCCCGGTGATGATCGGCACGTTCAACTTCGCCTTCATGGGGGGCTCCATGGGCTCCGCGGTGGGCGAGAAGATCACGCTGCTCTTCGAGCACGCCCTCGCCGAGGGCCGGCCGTCCATCGTCATCAACGCCTCGGGCGGCGCGCGCATGCAGGAGGGCGTGCTGTCCCTGATGCAGATGGCGCGCACCACCGCCGCCCTGGCCCGGGTCCGGGACGCGGGGCTGCCCTACATCTCCGTGCTCACCAACCCCACCACCGGGGGCGTGGCCGCGTCCTTCGCGATGCTCGGGGACATGCACCTCGCCGAGCCCCGGGCGCTCATCGGATTCGCGGGCCCGCGGGTGATCGAGCAGACCATCCGCGAGATCCTCCCCGAGGGGTTTCAGACCAGCGAGTTCCTGATCGACCACGGGATGATCGATCAGATCGTCGATCGCAGGCACCTTCGGGAGCGCATCGCCAGCATCCTGGCCCTGCTCCTCGATTGAGGCGGATCCGCACGTCGGCATGAGCGACTTCGACCTGCCGGGCTGGCTGCAGCGGGCCCAGGTCCAGGGCATCAAGCTCGGCCTGGACAACATGCACGCCGCGCTGGACGCGCTGGATCGGCCCCAGCGGCGCTACCCGGTGCTGCTCGTCGGGGGCACGAACGGCAAGGGCTCGGTCGTGGCGATGTGCGAGGCCATGCTGCGGGCCCAGGGGCTGCGGGTCGGCGCGACCATCTCTCCCCACCTCAGCTCGTTTCGCGAGCGCTTCCGCGTGGACGGGCGCAGCATCGAGCAGGCCGAACTGGTCCAGGTCGCCCGGTCCGTGGCAGAGGTCATCGACGACGACCCGGACTGCACCGAGATCACCTTGTTCGAGCTGGGCATCGTGCTCGCCTTGCAGTGGTTCGCCCTGCGGGAGGTCGACTGCGCGGTGGTCGAGGTGGGCATGGGCGGTGAGTTCGACGCCACTCGCGCCGCCGAGCCGCTGGTGGCTGCCCTGGTGTCCGTCGATCTGGACCACGAGCGGCACCTGGGCCCCACGGTGGCGGACATCGCACGCACCAAGGCGCGGGTGGCGGAGGCCGGGATGCCGGTGGTGGTCGGCGAACGCCGGTCGGATCGCCTGGACCCGATCCTCGAGGAACTGCTGCGGGCCCACGCCTCGCCGATCCTCGCGGGCCGCGACTTCGACCTGGCGCCGGGTGCCGACGGCTTGCTGTTCACGGGGTTGGAGCGCCACATCGCGGGCCTGCACCTGGGTCTGCGGGGTGCCCACCAGCGGGGAAACGCAGCGGTGGCGGTGGCCTCGGCGATCACGTTCGCCCAGCGGGCGGGGCTCGGCCCCCTCACCGACGACGCGGTGCGACGCGGGCTCGCGGACGCGTTCGTCCCCGGACGCCTGGAGGAGGTGGCGCTCGACACCGGCGTGCCCGCGCTGCTGGACGGCGCCCACAACGGCGCGGGGGCTCGGGCGCTGGCGGACGCGCTGCAGCTCCGCGCTCCGCGGCGCCGGGTGTGGCTCTTCGCCTCGATGGAGGACAAGGATCGTCGCCCCATGTACGAGGCGCTGGTGCCGCACGTGCACGAGGTGTGGTGCTGTAAGGGGAGCAGCACCCCGCGGTTCGCCGACCCTGCGGACCTCGTGCAGGAGCTGGAGGCCTGGCCGGTGCGCGCCACGAACGTCGGCACGCCCGAGGCGGGGCTGCGCCTGGCCGCGGCTCAGCTCGGTCCCGAGGACGAGCTCCTGATCGCGGGCAGCCTGTACCTCATCGGTGACGTGCGGCCGCTCCTGGGGCTACCGGCCCCCTGAGGCCCCGACCGGCTACTGGATCAGCCAGCCGCGCTCGTCGCCCCGGGGCAGGGGCACGACCTGCGCGTATCCCTTGATGACCTCATCGTGGGGCTCCAGCAGCTCCAACCGCGCCGCCTCGCCCGCCGGAGCATCCCCGTACCGGGCGGTGATGCTCAGGGCCAACGCGTGGTCGTCGGCGGTCTCGTCGCCGATGTACAGGCCCAGGGGACCCATGTGGTCCGCCAGCCGGTGAAAGGAGCCCAGCTTCCAGTACCCGAGCATCATCTCGTTCTCGTCGTGGTTGCGGCCCACGATCAGCTTGTTGCCGCCGGGCAGCCGGAAGTGCCGGCCGAGCTTGAGCACCAGCACGTCTTCGAAGTCCACCTCGGCCGCGCCCATGTGGTCGATGGTGTCCCGCAGCCGCTTTCCGTAGTTCCCGTCCGTCAGGAAGCAGCAGCCCCCGGCGGGCTGGGGGAAGTCGAGCACGCCGAGCTCCTTGGCCAGCTGGATCTGTGGCTTCCGGCCCCTGCCGGTGATGGAGAGCATCTGCGCGGTGTCGATCCAACCCTTCTTCTCGGGGATGGTCTCCCACAGGTTCGTCTGACACAGGGGGCGCACGATGAGGCCCTCGAGCCCGGCCTCCCGCTCGATGAGGCCGAGCTGGCGCCGCTGCTGGGTCATGGGGCGCTGCCCGAGCACCTCGCCGGTGACCAGGAAGTGCGCGTCGTACTCGGACATGAGCTCGCGCTCGGCCTTGCTGAACATGTGGATGCGGCAGTCGATGCAGGGGTTCATGGCGGAGCCCCAGCCGTGCTTCGGCTCCGTCAGGACCTTGAGGTAGCCCTCGCGCACGTCCACCACCTCGACGGGGATCCGAAGGCCCGCGGCGCCCACGATGGCCTCGTTCTGATAGGCGCTGCCGTCAGGGCGGGTGTGGCCCATCTTGCGCTTGTGGTCCGTGAGGCAGAAGCCCGTGAACATGTTGATCGCCACCACGTCCACGCCCTGCATCTTCATGAGGATGCCGGCGAGGGTCGAGTCGAGGCCGCCCGAGTACATCAGGAGGCATCGGATCGGCTTGCCGTCCTCATCGAAGCGCTGGGGATGCGCAGCTTCGAGGCGGGCGAGGATCTCGGGGTCGAACTCGGGGACGTTGCTCATGGTGCGGGTCTTTAGCCTCTGTTGACGGCAGTTTCAAGGGCCCCGCCGCCGCGACCGCCCACCGCGGCACCGTCGAACGCGGCGGGGGTGGGCGTTGCTACCCTGGACCGCGCGCACAGACGGCGTGCCCTTCGCTCCGGGGGGCTCGCCTCGTCGCATGGGAGCCCGCACGTGACCGACCCGTTCCTCGCCGCCGTCGTGCAGATGACCACCACCGCCGACGTGCCGGCCAACCGCGCCGCGGCCCAGGCCCTGGTGCGCCGGGCGGCCGGGTTGGGGGCCGCGGTCGTGGCCCTGCCGGAGATGTGGCCGTTCATCGGCAACAACCAGATCCGGCTGAAGGCCTCCGAGTCCCTGGATGGGCCCACCGTCGGCCTGCTGTCCGACCTCGCCAGGGAGCTCGGGATCTGGCTCTTCGGCGGCTCGTTCGCAGAGCGCAGCGAGGACCCGGACCGGGTCTACAACACCGCCGTGGCGATGGGGCCGGACGGGGCCCTGGTCGGCGTGTACCGGAAGATCCACCTGTTCGACATCGAGGTGCCGGGGGCCGCGTTCGTGGAGTCGGACGACGTGCTGCCCGGCGATCAGGCGGTCCTGGTGCGTACGCCGCTGGGCACCTTCGGCATGAGCACCTGCTACGACCTCAGGTTCCCCCTCCTGTACGAGCAGCTGCGGCAGGGCGGCGCGGACTACATCCTCGTGCCGAGCGCGTTCATGGCCCAGACCGGCAAGGCGCACTGGGAGGTGCTGCTCCGGGCCCGCGCGATCGAGCAGCAGGTCTACGTGCTCGCCCCCGACCAGGGAGGGCACCACAACCGGACTCGGGAGTCCCACGGGCACTCCATGATCGTCGATCCGTGGGGTGTGGTCGTGGCGCGCTGCCCCGATGGTCCCGGAGTGGCCCTGGGGCAGATCGACCGCGAACGCCTGGCCCTGGTGCGCCGGCAGCTTCCCTGTGGAGAGCATCGACGCCCCTTCGTGCCGCCCGCATTGGCTTGACGGAGGCGCAGGGCGTCAGTATGGTGCCGCCGCTCGCGGTGCTGGTCGCCGGAGCCCCGCTGGAGATTCCGATGGCTTCCCTTCGTACCCGCACCCGCAAGATCCGGAACAGCAAGAACAAGAAGGCCGGCAGCGCGCGCAAGACCGCCATGGAGACCAAGGGCACCACGCCCGTGTTTCCGATCCACAAGGATGGGGAAAAGAACCCGCCGAACAAGAGCTGAGGCTCGGCTTCGGGGGAATCGCCGGACCCGGTGGCTGAGAGGCTGCCGGTTTTCGTGCTTGGGGGATGGTCATGACGACCCGACAGACTGGCTTGCCGCCCGTCCTGCTTGTGGCCGAGGACGACGACGCGCTCCGCACGCTGTTGAGCGCGCTGCTCCGCCGCAACTTCAAGGGCTACGAGGTCATCGCCTGCGCCGACGGCGTGGACGCGGATCTGGCGGACGTCCGGCTGCGCGAACAGGGGCGGGACATCGCCCTGGTCCTGTCGGATCTCGTGATGCCGCGCATGGATGGCCTCGAGCTCTTCGGGCGCATCGCCGAGCGGGACCCACACTGCTCGCTGGTGATCCTGACCGGCGAGGCCGCGGTGGAGTCCGCGGTCGCTTCGCTGCGCCTCGGCGTCGAGGACTACCTCACCAAGCCCTTCACCGAGCGCGAGCTCGTGCACGCCCTGGCCCGCCATCTGGAGCGGCGTCGGCTGCGCCGCGCGAACGAGCGCCTCGCGCGGGAGCTGGTCTTCACCTATCGGTTCGTGAGCCGGCTCGTGGAGGCCGCCCTGGACCGCATGAGCGACTCGCTCACCGACGTGCTGGAGCTGCCGACCGTCGGCGATGACCGGCGCCGGGACATCCTGGCCGGCCGACGGGCCCTGGACCAGCTGGCCCGGGCCTACCGGATCGCGCCGGGAGCCGGTGGCGTAGCCGAGCCGTCCGAGGTGCTCACCCTCCAGGCCCTCGTGGAGGGGTGCGTGAGGGGTGCGCTCACGGCTCACGAGTACCGTGAGGATCGCGTCACGGTGCAGGCCCCCGAGCGCAGCGTGAACCTGTCCGTGGACGCCGCCGGCGCCCGGGTCGCGCTCACGCAGCTGATCGAGAACGCCCTGGAGCAGGGTCCGGGACGGGCCGAGATCGCCCTGCTGGGGGAGGGCCGGAACTGGCCCGCGGGGTTCAGCGACGAGGACGTGCCGACCGCGGTGCGGCAAGAGCTCGCTCACGGTCACGTGGCCGTGAGTGTGCGTAACACGGCCGGACTCACGCGAGATGACGAGGCGTACATCCGGCGGGTGCTCGAAGGCCGACCGGAAGCGCAGGACCGGTTCCGGGGCCTCGGGCTCCCGCTGGCCCGCCTCTACGCGACCATCCTCGGCGGACAGATCATCTTCCAGTGGCGGCCGTCGCGCTCGGAGGTCACGTTCACGCTCGTCTTGCCACGGGTCACCGAGCCGCTCCCGGAGCGCCGCGGGGGACCTCGCTAGGAGTCCGGAAGGGGTGCTACTCGGCGAGCAGGGTGTCCAGGCGAGGGAAGAGGGGCATCGGCTTGTTCAACGGGGCGCCGGTCTGCAGACCACCCCAGGTGAGCAGCTCCGCGCCGGTCCGCTCACGGTCCCGCTCGCAGCCCAGCGCATCCTGAAGGGCCGCGCACTTGCCCGGCATCACCGGCGAGAGGAGGGCCGAGGAGATCCGCAGGGACTCCAGCAGCGCGTACAGGAAGCTCGCCAGGGCCTCCCGCTGGCTGTCGTCCTTGGCCATCGTCCAGGGCTGCCGCACGGTGATCTGCTCGTTGCACTCACGCACCAGTCGCCACGCCGAGTTGACGGCGTCGGTGATCTGGAGCTGGTCGTAGGCCTGCGTGGCCTCCGCCACGACCTCCTCGCACAGCGCCTGCAGGCTCGGGTCTGCAGGCCCCTCGGGCACGCACCCGAAGTACTTGATGGCCATGGACACCGAACGCGACAGCAGGTTGCCGATCCCGTTGGCCAGGAACGCGGTGTAGGTGGCCTCGAACCGCTCCCAGGTGAACTCGCCGTCCTTGCCCCAGGTGACCTGGCTCATCAGGTAGAAGCGGACCGGGTCGGCGCCGTAGCGCTGGGCCATGGCCAGGGGCTCGACCCCCGTGCCCGATGTCTTGGACATCTTCTCGCCGCTCTGCAACACCCAGCCGTGGGCGAAGATCTGCAGCGGCAGGGGGATCCCGGCGGCCAGCAGCATCGCGGGCCACAGAACGCAGTGAAAGCGGGTGACGTCCTTGCCCAGCACGTGCACCGCGGGCCAGCGGTACGCGAACCGCTCCTCATCGACCCCGTAGCCGGCGCCCGTGAGGTAGTTGATGAGGGCCTCGAACCACACGTAGATGACGCTGTCCGGCCGGAAGGGGATGGAGATCCCCCACGCCACGCTCGCGGACGATCGACTCACGCTCACGTCCTTGAGGCCTCCGCGGATCAGCGACAGGACCTCGTTCTTGCGGAACTCCGGCAGCACGAAGTCCGGGTGGGCTTCGTAGTGGGCGAGGAGCTGGTCTTCGAACGCGGACAGCCGGAAGAAGAGGTTCGTTTCCTCCAGCCACTTCGGCTCCAGCGACTTGTGATCCGGGCAGCGCCCGTCGATCAGGTCCTTGTCGGTCTTGTAGCCCTCACAGCCGTCGCAGTACCAGCCCTCGTACTTCTTCTCGAGCAGGTACCCCGCGTCGCGGATCCGCGCGAGCAGGGCCACGGCGGCTGCGGCGTGGTCGGGATCGGTGGTGCGGATGAAGCGGTCGTACTGCACATCCAACGCCGCCCAGGCGTCCTTGAACGCGGGGATGAGGGAGTCGGTGTACTCCTTTGGCTGCATTCCGGCGGCCGCAGCGGTCTTCTCGACCTTGCTTCCGTGCTCGTCGGTGCCCGTCAGGAAGAACACGTCGTCCCCCATGACGCGACGCCAGCGGGCGATGACGTCCGCGCCGATCTTCTCGTAGGCGTGGCCGAGGTGGGGCTTGCCGTTGACGTAATCGATGGCGGTGGTGATGTAGAAGCTGCTGGTCATGATGGGTCGCGGTCCTTGTTCGTTCTGCGGCGTCGCCGTCGCGCAGGCTTCTTCCTGGTCGGGCCCTGCGGTGCGGTCCGAACCTGGGTCGGGGGCGCGGAGGGGAGGGGAGGCGGCGCGGCGTACGTCGGCTCGGCGCTGGCCTCGGGGGCAGGGTCCGCGGACTCGTCGAGGGGAAGCTCCTGGCCTGCGTTCCGCTCCCAGTCCCTGGCGTGCACGGAGTGCCGGTTGTGACGATCATCGAGCAGCGTGAAGGTCAGGGCCATCACGTCCACCCCGATCACCTTGCCTTCCAGGCTGCCGTCCGCGGTCTTCGCGCGGCGGCCCAGCTTCGGCATCCACCGACGCATCTCCTTGTAGGTCTCGTGCTCGTAGGAGAGGCAGCACAGCGTGCGGCTGCACACGCCGCTGGTGCGGTCGTCGGCGAGGGCCATGTTCTGGTCCTTCGCCATGCGCACCGAGGTGTGCGGGTACTCGGTCAGGAAGGTCGAGCAGCACAGCTCGCCCCCGCAGCGGCCGAGGCCTCCGACCGCACGGGCGACGTCTCGCATGCCCAGCTGCCGGACCTCCGTCTTCAGCTTCAGCCGGCGGGACAGCACGTCCGCGAGATCCCGGAGCTCCAGCTTGCTGGGGGCGGCCACGAAGAACGTCGCCCGCCCCGCCACGCCATCCAGGGCCACCCGCAGCAGCTTCAGGGGCAAGCCCCGGTCCCGGGCGAGGGTCAGGGCGAGGCGGAAGGCCTCGGGTTCCCGCTCCAGGGCCATCGTCTGGGTGTGCAGGTCGGCTTCCCGGGCGACCCGGATCACCCGGCGGATCCGTCCGCCCCCGGTCTTGCCTGCCGCCCGCGGCGGCGTGGTCACGCGCCCCATGCGCAGGCCGCGACCGCTCTCCACGATGACGACGCTGCCCGGCACGGTCTGCACGTGGTCGGGATCGATGGCGAAGTCTCCCGCCTGCCCCCACTGGTCGAAGGTCACGCCGACCACGGTGCGTTCCTCGCTGGGAGGACGAGCCTGGCCCTGGGGCGCGATCACGTCAGCCTTCCCGTCATTCTCAGGAGCACATCCTCCATCAGCGCGCCCGGATGCACGTTCCTGGACAGCATCTCCTGGACCACCTCGATCCGGTCGATCCAGGCGGCGTAGTGCGCGGGCGCCAGACCCTGCAGCTGTCCGACCCGCGCGTCCACGTCGGCATGAATGCGCCGCGCTCCGCTCTCGGAGGCGAGCACCATGGCGTCCCGAAGCAGCTCCTGCAGCAGCACGAACGCGTCGGCGCACCCGCTGAGGTCCCGGTCCACGGCCCGGATCTGCTCGGCGATCGCCTGCTCATCCCCGTGCAGGGCCGCGATCATGTGACGCAGACGGACCTGCCGAAGCTCGGCGGTCTCCATGTCGAGCAGCTCCAGGGCCCGTCCTGGAATGCCCTGGGACCCCGCCGCGGCGGCCCTTGCGGCGCCTGCGTGAGCGCCGTGAGTGTTCACCAGCCAGGCTGCGAGAGCGTCGTCATCCACCGGTCCGAGGCTCAGCTTCTGGCAGCGGGAGCGCACCGTCTGCAGCAGCTGGGCGGGATGCAGGGCGCACAGCACCAGCACCGTGCCCTCAGGAGGCTCCTCCAGCGTCTTGAGGAGCTTGTTCTGGGCGGTCTCGTTCATCGTGCCGGCGTCGTCCACGAGGACCACCCGCCAGGCCCCCTGCAGCCGGCGATACGACAGCTTGCGCTGGATCTCCTGGATCTGGTCCACCTGGATGGTGTTCGACTTGCCCCCGGGCACGATCTCGTGCAGCGCGGTGTGCATGCCCTGGCGGACCTTGCTGCAGCCGGGACACGCCCCGCAGGCGCCGTCCCGCTGCGTCTCGCACAGCAGCGCCGCGGCCAGGGCGCGGGCCACGGTCATCTTGCCGAGCCCCACCGGACCCAGCAGCAGGTAGGCGTGGTGCGGCCGGTCCGCGACCACGGCGCGCGACAGGGCGCTCACCACGCGTGAGTGGCCGACGATCTCGGACCAGTGCGGTGCCGTGAGGGGCCGGTCGTCCATCGGTTCGGTCACGACACGAGCCCCAGCCGGGGGGCGACGGCGGCGAGCACCTGCTCGAAGACCGCGTCGGCAGACCCCGTGGCGTCAATGGTGCAGAAGCGGGTCGGATCCAGCTCCCGCTCGGCGTGAAAGCCCGCCCGCACGGCGTCGTGGAAGGCGCGCCCGGCCTGCTCGATGCGGTCCAACCGCCCGCGCTCTGCGGCGCGCGAGAACGCGTCCTGCACGGGCATGTCCAGCAGCAGGACGAGACCGGGGAGCAGGCCATCCACCGCCGGGGCGTTGGCGGCGAGGACGGCGTCCCGGCCGAGCCGTCGCGCCCAGGCCTGGTAGGCGAGGCTGCTGTGCAGGTAGCGGTCGCACAGCACGACGGCGCCCCGGGCCAGCGCAGGCCGGAGCAGCTCGCGCACGTGCTGGGCGCGGGACGCAGCGAACAGCAGCATCTCGGTGGTGGGCGTCAGCTCGGCGAGGGCGGGGTCGAGCAGCACGGCCCGGATCCGGTCTCCGGTCGCGGTGCCCCCGGGTTCGCGGGTGCACACGACGTCGTGACCGAGGCGCTCGAGGTGCTCCGCGAGCCGGATCTGCTGCGTGGACTTTCCGCTCCCCTCGATGCCTTCGAACGCGATGAAGAGGCCAGGGTTCATGGGCGCGCGGAACATAGCAAACCGGCGGTCTCCTCACAGGTGACGGGCACCTCGATCAGTCCCCCGGATGACCACATCCATGCCCGCAGCGTGCGGCCCAGGACCAGATGCACCAGATCGGGCCACTGGCGCATCGACCGCCGATCCGCCGCCGAGGGCACCGCGGGCCCCGCCGGGTGGGTGTGCCAGCAGCCGATCAGTCGACCACTCACGGCCGCCTCGAGGAGGGCGGTGGGATCGATGAGGAAGGCGTCGGCAGGGGAGGTGGCCAGGTTCGCCGTAGGCAACACCTCGACCGCGCCGTTCGGCAGGCCCAGGAGCAGCCCGCAGCGCTCCTCCGACCCGGCGGGCGAGCCCATCAAGGCCGTCATGGCGGAGGGGCCGAGGTGCAGCGTGCCCAAGGCGGCGGTCCTGTCAGCCCCTCAGGGGGACGTCACGACCGGCAGCACGGTCATCTGACCGGCCGCGAAGTTGCTGACCAGGGGGTTGAACTCGTCGAAGGCGCTGTTCGGCGCCTTGTCCACCCCCGCCACGCCCACCGCGTACGCAGCGCCCGCGTCCGGGAACGCCGACGCGGGGATCTCGACGGTGGTGACCGAGCCCGCGCCGATCCAGTCCAGGTAGCCGCCGACGTCCTGGGGGCGGCTGTCCCAGGTCACGTTGCCGTCCTGGTCCACGACCACCGTCAGCTCGTTGTCGAACTCGCGACCCAGATCGAGGATCAGGGCGGTGTTCGCCACATGCTGCCCGTCGTGGGTGATCTGCGGGGCCGCGGGCAGGGTGTGCACCACGGTAAACGTCTTGCCGTGGTCGTTGACCGTGTGCGTCACGGTGGCGCCGACGGTGTACTGAAGGGCCGCGTCCTCGCTCGTGGCGAGGTACAGCCCGCTGCCCTGGGAGGCCAGCGCGGCGGTGCCGAAGTCGCCCGACACGGACACGCTCTCGGCGTCGTCGAACAGGTTCGACTCGATGTCACTGAGGGACCGGGCCCGGGCCAGGAACGCGCTGGCCGCGGCACCCTGGACCTGATCGAACCCGAGCTGTGCGGCGGCCTCGGGATCATCGACGCCCACGTACAGCGCCTCGGTGACCACGTTGCTGAAGTAGTCGCCGATGTCGTCGGTCACGCTGCAGCCCGAGAGCGTCGCGGCCGAGAGCAGGGGGACCCAGGCCGCCAGGGTCCACGAACGCGCTGGGAGCATCAATACACCTCGAGGTGGTAGGGGGCCAGGAGCACGGGCTGGCCGGAGCTGAGCAGCGGCGCCGAGAGGAGCAGGGCTTCCGCCGCGCGCACCTGGGCTCCCAGGGGACCAGGTCCATCGTCGAGCGTGCCCAGGACCACTCCGTCGAGGCCGCCGGCGGCCTGAAGCGCCCCCAGCGGTCCCTTGTTGCCCGCCAGCAGTTCCTCCCAGAAGCTCGGCTGCCGCGGGTACAGGAGCAGGCGGGCGTCCTTGTCGATGCCCGCCTTGTCCGTGGCGAGGTTGATGGCCGTTCGCAGCGAGCCCATGGCGTCGACGAGGCCGATGTCGTCGGCCTGCTCGCCCAACCACACGCGCCCCTGGGCGACGGTGTGAATGTCCGCCCGGGAGGCCCCGCGCCCCTGCGCAGCCTTGTTCAGGAAGGTGTCGTAGAAGCCATCGACGAACTGCTCCATCTTCAGGGTGCCGTCGGGCCCCAGGGAGTGGCTCATGTCGAACAGATCGCTGTACTCGCCGCGCTTGATCGAGGCGGTGGTCAGGCCGAGCTTCTCGTACAGGCCCCCGAGGCTGTACTTCCCGGCGAACACCCCGATGGACCCGGTCAGCGTCGTGGGCTGGGCGACGATGGCGTCCGCGCCCATGGCGATGTAGTAGCCGCCGCTGGCGGCCAGATCCGACATGGACACCACCACCGGCAGGCCCTTGGCCTGGGCCAGCTCCACCTCCCGCCAGATGATGTCGCTGGCGAGGCCGCTGCCGCCCGGGGAGTTGACGCGCAGCACGATCGCGGCCACGTCGTCGTTCTCGCGGGCTCGGCGGATCGCCTTGGCGATGGTGTCGCTGCCCATCGACTTGCCGATGCGGCTCGCGCCGGAGGTGATCTGGCCCTCGCAGAAGATGACCGCGACCTTGGCGCCGCTCCCGGTGCCCTTGCCGACGCTTCCCAGGTACGTACGCAGGGAGATGCGATCCACCAGGTCGTCGCTGTCGGAGCGGGCGGGGATCCGCGGGTCACGCGGGCCCGGGCCGTCAGCCACCGCGCCCGCGCTGTCGTCGTCGCCGCTCTCCGGGGAGGCGACCGCGTCCGCGCCGCTGTCGTCGTCGTCCCCGGTGCTCGGGCCGAGCGTCGCGGATCGCACGGCCTTCCCGGAGATGTCGTCGAGCAGCTGGTCCCGGTAGTACAGACCGTCGATCAGTCCATGGGCGAGAGCGCCCCGGGCTGTCATCGGCGGATCGTCGATGATCGCGCGGACCCGCTCGGAGGTGAATCCCCGGCTCTGGGCGATGGTGTCCACCATGTAGCCGTACAGGCTGTCGGCCATCGAGTTCATCATCTCGCGGAAGGGGGCCGACATCTCCGTGGAGATCATCGGCTCGACCGCGCTCTTGTACTTGCCGGCCCTGGTGAACTCGGCCTTGACCCCGATCTTGTCCAGCGTGCCCTTGTAGAAGGTCACTCCCAGGTGAAGCCCGTTGACCAGGAAGAACCCCTCGGGGGCCATGAACACCCGGTCACAGGCCGTGGCGAGCACGTACTCCTTGTTGCCCGCGACCTCCATCCAGCAGGTGACGGGCTTGTCGGAGTCGGTGCTGAATCGCTCGATGATGTCGCGAAGCTCGGCGATCTTGCCGTACCCGATCCCGAGCGCGTCGATGATGATCAGGACCTGGGCGACGCCGTCGTCCGCCGCGGCCCGCTTCATGGCGGTGTCCACCTCGAAGATGGACAGGGAGTGGTTGCCGAACCCGGGGATCGGCTGGTCGGGGGCCGGCTGGTCGGGCATCGAGCCCCCCAGGTGCACCTCGAGGACGGTCTGGTCGCCGACGTCCGGCCCAGTCCCCCCCTTGAGCATCACGACGATCGCGACGACGCTGCCGACGAACACCAGCAGGAGGAAGACCAGGAGGACGAAGACGAGGAGGCGACCGTTTTTCACGGACCGATCCTAGGGACAGCGGGCCGAGCCCGCGACCCCACCGGACGATCAGGCTGGCCCGAGGAGGTGATCAGACCCCACCCGCGACGTTGATCGTCGCGGTGGCCTTGAGCTGATCCCGCCAGGCGGTGATGGCCCGCACCTGCTTGGTGCGGATCAGGCGGCCCCGGATCTCTTCCTTCTTCTCTTCGAAGGCGTCCATGTCCACCTCGGTGGCAGCGGTGAGCTTGATGACCGCGTAGCCGTTGCCGATGTCCACGGGCTCGGACGTCACGTCACCGACCTTGCTCAGGGCGAAGACGGCAGACAGGGCGTCCTTGCTCGTTCCGAGCTTGGGCACCCGCCGGTCCTGCTTGCTGAACTCGCCCGAGCTCTGCACCGTCAGGCTGTTCTCGGCGAGCAGGGCGTCGGCCTCCTCGCCCTCCACTCCGCCCGTCAGGACCGGCAGCAGGGTGCGGGCGTGGGCCAGGGCGAGCTCCGGGGCCTTCTCGTCGAGCATCAGTTCCCGGGCGATGTCCAGCTTGACGGTGTCCAGGGACTTGACCTCGGCCTCCTGGATCTCCTCGGCCTTGATGATGTGCAGGCCGTACTGGGTGTCCACGAGGCCGCTGACCTCGCCGACCCCCAGCGCGAACGCGGCGTCCGTGAAGGGCTTGACCATCCGCTTGTCGTCGAACAGCCCGAGATCGCCCCCGCGGCTGGCCGAGCCGTCCTCGGAGTACTTCTTGGCGAGCTGCTCGAAGTCGACGCCGGCCTTCGCTTCGGCGAGCACGGCCTCCATCTTCGCGCGGACCGCAGCCTTGATGTCGTCCGAGTCGCTCGCTTCGAACTTCATGAGGATGTGGCGGGCGCGGACCTGCTTGGGCAGGTTGTACCGGGCGTCGTAGTCGAGGTCGTAGCGGTCGGTGATGGCGTTGTCGTTCTCGGCCGCCCAGGCGCTCGCCTCCTCGTCGGAGATGACCACCGCGTCCTTGAACAGAGAGGTGGGAACCCGGATGAAGTCCACCTCGCGCTTGCTGCTCTCCTCGACGAAGGCCTCCTTGACCTCGCCTTCGGAGACCCGCGCGGAGCGCCGGATGAAGTCCTGCACCGCCTGGATCAGCAGGCTCTCGCGCACGTCACGCTCGTACCCCTGGGCGCCGGTCCGGCCGGTCAGCTTCGCGTACAGCTCGGCGTCGAACTTGCCCGCGTCGTCCTGGAAGCTCGGGTTCTCCATGATGGAGCGCCGGACCTCCTTGTCCGAGATGACGAAGCCCTCCCGCTGAGCGGCCTGGAGCAGGAGGCGGCGGTCGATCATCTCGTCCAGCGCCTGCTGCTGGATCCGGGCGATGTCGGCGTCGCCGAGGTTCGGGTTGAACTGCTGCTGCTGACGGACCCGGTTGCGCACGACCTGGGTCAGCTCCACGTCCCGAATGGGCTCGCCGTTCACGTTCGCCACCACCTTGGTGCGGTCGCCGAACAGCGCGGAGCTCCCGAAGAAGAACACGAAGGTCAGGGACAGCACGACAAGGATGACCTTGACGAAGGGGCTGTCCGAATTGCGCCTGATGTAGTCGAGCATGGAGTCCCTCTAGGGGCCGACGGCGCGCGATCCTCGCGCGTACGGCCGCGGGAAGCTAGGTGGCGGGGGGGGGCGAGTCAAGCCGTGGGGGTCTCGCCTGCTCCCAGCGCACGGCTTCGGCCGGGCTTCAGCCCGCCGAGCCGACCCGCCGCATGCTCACCGACAGCAGCAGCCCGACGGAAAAAAGCAAGGTCATGACCGAGCTTCCGCCATAGGACATGAAGGGAAGGGTGACCCCCGTGATCGGCAGCAGGCCCAGCACTCCGCCGAGGTTGATGCAGACCTGGCAGAACAAGATCGTCACGACGCCCGCCGCGAGGAGCGACCCGAACCGGTCCCGAGCGTTCCAGGCGACCACCAGCCCCAGCAGCATCTGGCCGAAGTACAGCAGGAGCAGCGCGAACGAGCCGACGAAGCCCCGTTCCTCTGCGTAGACGCTGAAGATGAAGTCCGTGTGCTGCTCGGGCAGGAAGCGCAGCCGGCCCTGGGTGCCTTCGCGCCAGCCCTTGCCCCAGGTCTGCCCGCTCCCGATGGCCCACTTTCCCTGGATCGCCTGGTAGCCCTTGCCGCTGGGGTCCTCGTCGGGCGCGAAGAGCACGTCCACCCGCTTTCGCTGGTAGTCGGACAGCACGAACTGGTACGCCATGGGGGCGGCGATCACCCCGATCAGCAAGATCACCGCCATGGTGCGCCAGCGCAGGCCCACCACGAACGACAGGCCCGCGAAGATGAAGCAGAGGAACAGGCTGGTGCCCAGGTCCGGCTCCAGGAAGGTCATCAACGCCATGGGCCCCAGGAACAGAAGGGCTGGCTGCATCAGCTCCTTGAAGCCCCACCCGTCCTCGCGGGAGCGGGTCGAGAACCAGCGCGCCGTGGCCAACACGAGGGCGATCTTGGCGAGCTCGGACGGCTGCAGGCGGATCGGACCCAGGGGGAGCCAGCGGTGGCTGCCGTTCACGGATGGTCCCACCAGGAGCACGAGCACGAGCAGCACGAGGACCACGCCGTAGAACACGTAGGCGCCCCGTTCGAACACCCGCGGGTCGACGAAGGCAAGGATCGCCATGCCAGCGAGCCCCACGCCGATGAACAGCGCCTGACGCGCAACGGCGCTCGGCAGCTCATCGCTCAGCGGGCTGGCGGCCGCCGCCACGAGGGTGATGAGGCCGATCGTGAGCAGCCCGAGGGTCGCCAGGATCAGCGGCCAGTCGACGTGCCGACCGGCGCGCCGCACCACGATGTTGGTCATCGCTCCCCCCCGATGGCCGCAGGGGCCGGGACGGGGGTCAGCGCGGGGTGCGTGGGGTCGCCGATCCTGACGCCGTCGATGGCCGCCTGGGCGATCCGATCCTCGAAGTAGTGCTCGAACATCTGCCGGGCGATGGGCGCTGCTGTTGATGAACCGTGCTCGCCGTGCTCCACAAGCACGGCCACCGCCACCTCGGGGTTCTCGAACGGCGCGAACGCCACGAACCATGCGTGATCCCGGTACTCCTTCTTGTTTGAGGACCCGAGGCGCACCACCTGGGCCGTGCCGGTCTTGCCGGCAAAGGCGAGGTGCTTGAGCCGCTGGCGGCGCGCCGTCCCCCCCACCTCCTCCAGGACCCCGTACATGCCGGCCTGGATCGCCGCGAAGTGCTCCGGGGCCAGATCGACGGTGCGCGCGACGGTCGGCTCGCCCCGATGCACCACCTGCCCGTCGGGGGCGACGACCCGATCCACGAGCTGCGGCTGGTAGACGACCCCGCCGTTGGCGAGGGCCGCGGTCATCTGCGCCATCTGCATGGGCGTCGCGAGGGTGAACCCCTGGCCGATCACCGCCGAGGCCGTATCCCCACCGGTCCAGACCGCGGCCTGGGGGTCGCTGTAGCGCCGCTTCTTCCAGGCGGTGCTGGAGTTGAGGCCCCCGGACTCGGAGTTGATGCCGACGCCGGTGGGCTCACCCATGCCGAACATCGCGGCGTAGCGCGCCACGGTGTCGATGCCCATGGCGAGTCCGGCCCGGTAGAAGTACACGTCGCAGGAGCCGCGGATGGCCCCCTGGAGGTTGACGGTGCCGTGGCCGCGCCGGTTCCAGCAGTGGAACCTCCTGCGCCCCACCATGTGGTAGCCCGGACACGTCACCGTCGTGTCCTTCGTCCAGGTGCCGCTGCCGAGCACCGCCGCGGCGACGATCATCTTCCAGGTCGAGCCGGGGGGATAGACGCCCTGGAGCGTCTTGTCGACCATCGGCCGCTTCGGGTCCTCCTGCATGGCCTTCCACACCTCGGGCGGAAGGCGGGAGCTGAAGAGCTCCGGATCGAAGGTGGGGGCGTTGGCCATGGCGAGCACGCGGCCCGTGTCCACCTCCATCATGACCACCGAGCCGCTCTCGTCCCCCAGCAGATCCACGCCGAGCTGCTGCAGGTCGCGACGCACGGTCAGGTGCAGGTCGTGGCCGGGCACCTCGGGGATGATCGAGCGGTCCAGGAAGTGCGTGATGCTCTTGAAGTACTCGGCGCCGGGCTGGTCGGGGGGAGCGGAGCGGCCCAGCTCACGGCCGTGCACGTCCACCTGCACCCAGTACGCGCCGTCGGTGCCGTGCAGCCACTCCTCGAAGGCCGCCTCGAGCCCGTACTTGCCGATCAGATCGCCCGACTCGTACCAGTCGATGCCGTGCTCGGTGTCCTCGTAGCGCTCCCGCAGGGTGGCCAGCTCATCGGCGCGCACCTCCCGCTGGTAGCCGACCAGGTGCGCGAACAACCCCGCGTCGGGGTAGCTGCGCCGGTGACGGGTCACGATCGAGACGCCGGGAAGGCGCGGGCGGTTCGCCAGCACGCGCTCCAGCTCGGTCAGGGACAGGTCCGTGGCCAGGGTGGCGTGGCGCCAACGCGAGAGCTTCCGGGCCTCCTCCCAGCGCTCGATGATGTCGTCGGGGGTCGCTCCGTCGAGCAGCGGCGCGAGCCGGTCGGCCAGCGTCGCCACGTCCGTGTGGTCCTCGATGGTCCACTTGTCGTCGAGATAGGGACCAGAGAGCAACGCTGCGTCGCCGTCGCCGTCGGCGGCCGCCACCCCCTGGTCTGCGCCCGGCAGGTCGGAGCGTCGCGGACGGGGAACGGAGCCCGGCGTGGGGGCCAACACGTCCCGGGGGGACACGACGAGGTCGTAGGACGCCCGCACCTCGGCGATGCGCTCGCCCAGGGCGTCATAGATCGCACCCCGGGGCGCGGGGATCTCGCGCTGCTTGAGGTGGTTGGACTGCGCCTGGGTCGCGTATTCCTCGCCGCGGATCACCTGGAGCACCCACAGACGGCCGAGCAGCACACACAGGACCAGCATCATCAGACCCGCGAAGGCCGACAGGCGGTTGCGCAGGTCCTGGGGCCGCGCTTCCTGGCGCAGGTTCGGCACCACCGTCTGGCTGCGGGTGCCGACGACGCCCCCCATGCGCTGGCCGCGACCCATCACAGCGACCTCCGCCGGGCCCGGGTGAGGCGGTCATCCTCCCAGCCTGCGATGCGTCGATACAGGGGCCAGCAGATGAAGGCGGCGGCCGCCGTACCGAGGCTCTCGATGGGCACCTTGGCCCAGTCTGCGGTGTGCTCCGCGCCCATCAAGGTGAGCAGCACGAGCAGGAGCGTGCCCGCGACCGCGCTGAAGATCGCGACGCCGAACACCGGAGCGAAGCGGTCTCGCAGGACCACGCGGCCGTGCAGCGGCAGCGCCATGCAGACCACGAGCGCATAGCGGAGCAGGATCCGGCCGGAGCTGGCGCCGCCGAAGAAGTCGGACAGGTAGCCCAGGAACAGGGCCAGGATCCACGCCTCCACCCGCCGCCCGCCCAGGGCGAACGCCGCCACCAGGGGCAGCAGCGGATCGAAGGGCAGGCTCCACAGCCCGACCTGGGGCAGCACGGAGCTCTGGAAGATCAGCCACAGGGTGCCCGCGAGGGCCGCGATCACGGCCCGTCCCGGGCGGATCTCGGACCGGGTGCGCTCGCCGGGAAGGAGCAGCGCAGCGCTCATGGCTCCTCGGCCACCTCCGGCAGCAGGGGATAGGGTCCGGCTCCCGGGTCGAGCACGATGGCGACCTCTTCGACGCTCTCCAAGGCCACGAGGGGCTGTACGACGACGTGTACGAACAGGCCGGTCTCGGGCGCGCTGGCGGTGATCACGGTGGCCAGGGGCACTCCCTCTGGGAAGACACCGTCTTCACCCGACGTGACGACCAGATCTCCCTCGGAGACGCCTGCCAGATCCGCGCGCCGCACGTATCCCAGCTCCATGTGATCCGCGCCGTCCCCCGCCGCCACGGCCCGAAGTCGGGTGCGCTGCACGACCGCGCCCACCCCGGACAGACCGTCGGTGATCAGCAGGACGTCGGCGTAGTGGGCGCTGGCCCTCAGGATCCGGCCCACCGCGCCGTCGATGCCCAGCACCGCCAGGCCGGGCTCCACGCCGTCCGCGGTGCCCCGGTCCACCCTCAGGGTGCGGAACCGCGCCGACGTGCCGCGTCCGATCACGGAGGCCCCCAGGGTGCGCCCGGGGATCCGCGCCTTGAGGTCCGCGAGGACGCGAAGCCGGTCGTTCTCGGCCCGGAGCTCGGCGAGCTCGGCGACCGAGGCCCGGGTGGTCGCCAGGAGGGCCCGGAGTTCCTCGTTCTCCGCGGCGGTGCCGACGAGAGCGATGTACCCGGTGAAGAAGCCGCTGGCGCCCTTGCCGACGCCGGCCAGGGCGCTCTGCACGGGCCCCGTGACGGTCAACAGGAGGCGATCCGCCGCGTTGACGTCCGCTTCGGGCTTCAGCCGCGCGTGCACGTGCCAGCCGAGGACGGCCAGCAGGGCGAGAACGAGGGCTGCTCGGAGGGCAGGACGCGACACACGCGATCCTCGGAAAACGGAGGAATGGCAGCCACCTGGAGGGTGACCTCGAACAAATCAGTTCAGCATCAGGTTCCGAAGGAGGTCCATCTCCTCGAGCACCTTGCCGGAGCCCAGGGCCACCGCGTTGAGCGGCTCGTCGCAGACGACCACCGGAAGGCCCGTCTGCTCGCTGAGCAGCAGGTCGAGCCCGCGGAGCAGCGCGCCGCCGCCGGCCAGGACGATCCCCTTGTCCACGATGTCCGCGGCGAGCTCCGGGGGCGTCTTCTCCAGGGTGTTCATCACGGCCTCGACGACCAGGCCGACGCTCTCCTCGAGCGCCTCCCGGATCTCGTCCGAGGTGATCGTGATCTCCTTGGGGATGCCGAGGGTCAGGTCGCGCCCCTTGATGCTGAGCTCCACCATGCCCTCCGGGAACGCGCCGGGGTGGGCGTTGCCGATGCTGATCTTGATGCGCTCCGCGGTGCGCTCGCCGATGAGCAGGTTGTGGCGCCGGCGCACGTGGTGGACGATCGCGTCGTCCCACTTGTCGCCGCCGACCTTGACCGACTCCGCGGTCACGATGCCGGCGAGGCTGATGACCGCCACCTCGGTGGTGCCACCGCCGATGTCCACGATCATGTTGCCGCTGGGCTCGGTGATGGGCAGGTTCGCGCCGATGGCGGCCGCGAGGGGCTCCTCGATGAGGTACACCTCGCTGGCGCCGGCGTTCTCGGCCGACTCCCGCACGGCCCGCTTCTCGACCACCGTCACGCCCGACGGGATGCAGATCACCATGCGCGGCTTCACGAAGGTCGTGCGGTTGTGGGCCTTCTGGATGAAGTACCGCAGCATCGCCTCGGTGACCGCGAAGTCGGCGATGACGCCGTCCTTGAGGGGGCGCACGGCGCGGATCTCGCCCGGGGTCTTGCCGAGCATCTCCTTCGCCTCGTGGCCAACGGCCACGACCTTCTGGGCGCCGGACCGGGTGGTGGCCACCGCGACCACCGAGGGCTCGTTGGACACGATCCCCCGTCCCTTGACGTACAGCAGTGTGTTGGCGGTCCCCAGGTCGATGGCGATGTCCTTGGAGAACATCCCGAAGAGTGCATTGAACACGGTGCGGTCACCTCAGCAGGGGGGCTGAGCGAGCCCCCGGTTCTACATCCACAGCAGCGCTGCCGAGGGACCCTGCGCCCGTGTTGGCAGTTTCTACCAGAGCCCCCCGAACGGTGTGACTTTGCACCGTTCCCGAAGGCGGTGTCAATGGAGAAACGCAGGGTGGATCCACATTTGTTGCCTTGCGCAAGCACACCTCCCCGGATGGGTCTTTCCCCCACGAATTCCCACGCCCCGGGGCGAGCGCGCAGGTGACCGCCAAGGCCGACGATCTGCTATATGCCCGACGCGTGCGGGCGGTCCGAGCCCCCGAGTACGCAGGAGATCCGAATGCGCTCTCGATCCTTGCTCGTCGCCCTGGGCGGCCTGCTGTTCGCCCCCGGATGCATCGACATTCCGAGCGACGCTCCGCCCCAGGTGATCGTCCGACACCGCTGCGGCGACACGGACTTCAAGAACATCAACGGCACCTACGGGAAGATGCAGGGTGAGAACGGCATCAACGCGAAGTACCGCGTGCTGTTCAACACCACCGACGGCGTCCTGACCGCGAAGTGGGTGACCGGCGGGCACGACCGGTTCGGGCTGGTGGGGGAACGACAGGACATCGACCACGCGGTGTTCACGGAGCCGGGAACCGGTCGGCGCGCGCGGATCTGGGCGACGATCACGAACGACTGCCGCATCGAGGCCCAGGTGGGGTGGGTGGACGGCGCCGGCGTCGAAGAGAAGAGCCCCGAGCCGCCTGCGAAGTACGCCGCCTTCCCCGGCCTGGAGAGTCGCGACTTCGAGCCCTGCACGGAGCGTCTGTACTACGGGGGCGCCGCGAAGTCGTGGTCCGCGGCGAAGGGCAGCCCCGAGCCGAAGGGCACCCCGTCGGTGCGGTCTAGCGACATGGTGATCGCGGCGTTCGGCCCCAACGGTGAGGTCGGCCCCGGCTGTACGGCCACCTTCGATGTGTGGACCGACGGTCAAGCCATGGACGCCCAGGGGCTGACGGACGTCGAGCCGTCCGGGGACAAGCTGCGCTGGTCCATGAAGTACACCAACGACTACGTGGGAAAACACGGGATCGCCCTGCATCGGCACGTGAAGTGCGAAGGCGGCGATCGACAGCTGCTCGGCGTCGCGTGCGTCGAGATCGAGGTGAAGTGATGAGCACGGCCTACATGTTCCCCGGACAGGGGAGCCAGACGGTGGGGATGGGCGCGGACTGGCTGGGTCGGTCCGCCGTCGTGAAGCAGACCTTCGACGAGGCCGATGACGCGCTGGGCGAGGCGCTCTCCAAGACGATCCTGTCGGGCCCCCTGGAGGACCTGACCCGGACGGAGAACACCCAGCCGGCGCTGCTGACGGTCTCGGTCGCGTACTGGCGGGTCCTCCAGGCCGAGGGCCTGATGCCTGACGTGGTCGCCGGACACAGCCTGGGCGAGTACTCGGCGCTGGTGTGCGCGGGCGCCATGGAGTTCGCCGACGCGGTCCGGGTGACGCGCCTCCGCGGTCAGGCGATGCAGAGCGCGGTCCCGGTGGGCGTGGGCTCGATGGCCGCCGTCCTGCTGATCAAGGAGGTGGAGACGATCCAGGCCCTCTGTGAACGCGCCGCTGAGGGCCAGGTCCTGGAGCCCGCCGGCTTCAACACCCTGGGGCAGACGGTGATCGCGGGCAACACCGAGGCGGTGGAGCGGGCCGTCGCCCTCGCCCGCGAGTACAAGGGCAGCGCCGTGCAGCTGAACGTGAGCGCCCCCTTCCACTGCGCGCTCCTGGAGCCGGCGGAGGCGCCCCTGGCGGCGGCCCTGGCGAACGTCGAGATCGGGCCGCTGCGGGTGCCGTACGTGCCCAACGTGACCGGCGAGTGGACCGAGGCGCCCGATGGGGACGCGGTCCGGGCCAACCTCGTGGCCCAGGTGTCCAAGCCGGTGCGCTGGCTCCAGAGCATGCAGAGCATGGTGGATCACGGCGTGGATCGGTGGCTCGAGGTGGGTCATGGCCGCACCCTGGTGGGCTTCGTGAAGCGGTTCGACCGCAAGGCCGACATGAACGCGTTCGAGGCGGAGCAGTGGCGGACCTGATCGCGACTCCCCCGCGCATCTTCATCCAGACCTTCGGGTGCCAGATGAACGAGCTCGACAGCGGCAAGATGCTGCGGCTGCTCGAGGGGGACGGGTACGCCGCCACGGATCAGGCCGACGACGCGGACGTGATCCTCATCAACACCTGCTCCGTTCGGGAGAAGCCCGAGCAGAAGGTGCGCTCGCTCCTGGGTCGATACAAGGGCCTCAAGGAGGCGAATCCGGACCTCATCATCGGGGTGACCGGCTGCTACGCCCAGCAGGCCAAGGGCGAGCTGCTGCGGCGGTTCCCCCTGGTGGACCTGGTGATGGGGCCGGACGCGATCCCCCGGCTGCCGGCGCTGGTCATGGACATCCAGCACAGCCGATCCCGCTCCCTCGCCACCGAGCAGCTGGACCGGCAGGACTACCCGTTCGTGAACGACGTGGTGGTCGCCCAGGGCGGGTCGGTCACGGCGTTCGTCAACATCCAGAAGGGCTGCGACAACCTCTGTTCATTCTGCATCGTGCCGTTCACCCGGGGTCGCGAGGTGTCCCGGTCCGCTGACGACGTCCTGGACGAGGTTCGGCGGCTGGCCGAGCGCGGCGTGCGCGAGGTGACGCTGCTGGGTCAGAACGTGAACAGCTACGGGCTCAAGAAGAGCGACGCGCCGGCCTTTCATGATCTGGTGGCGGCGGTGGCCGGGGTGCAGGGCATCGCGCGGATCCGGTTCACCACGAGCAACCCGTGGGACCTCGACGAGGGGTTGATCCAGCTGTACCGGGACCAGCAAAAGCTCGCGAGCTACTTCCATCTTCCGGTGCAAGCTGGCGCGGATTCTATGCTTTTACGCATGCGTAGGAAGCACACCAGGGCCGAGTACCTGCTCCTCGTGGAGCGCCTCCGGCAGGCCCGTCCGGATCTCGCGCTCTCCACGGACATCATCGTCGGGTTCCCCGGCGAGACCGAAGAGGAGCACGAGCAGACGCTGAGCCTGCTGGAAGCCGTGCGCTACGACTTCATCTATTCCTTCAAGTATTCCCCCCGACCCGACACCCAGGCCGTCAGTAAGTACGAAGACGACGTGCCCGGCGCGGTCAAGAAGCGGCGGCTCGCCGAGATCCAGGACATGCAGCGGTTGGTGACCGACGAGCGCCTCCAGTCCTGGGTGGGTCGGGACGTGGAGGTCCTGATCGAGGGCCCGAGCAAGCGCGACCCCCAGTGGCTGTCAGGACGCATCGGGCAGAACTGGATGGTGAGCCTGCCCGGGGCGGCCCGACTCGTCGGCACGCTGGTGGATGTACGAATTGATGAAGCGGTGAGCAACTCACTGAGCGGACACGCAAATCACCGCGATACGGTCGCCCGGGCGGGCGGGCGTCTGACGGTCCTGTAAGGCCGCCGTGCTCCAACTCGAAGGCATCAGCAAGCAGCTCGGTCCCAGGATCATCCTGGACGGCGTGGACTTCCGGGTGAACGACCGGGAACGCATCGCCATCGTGGGACGCAACGGCGCCGGCAAGTCCACCCTGCTCAAGATCGCGGTGGGGCGCATCGAGCTGGACTCGGGTCGGATCCTGCTCAGTCGGGGTCAGGATGTCGGGTACCTCGCCCAGGACCACCAGGTCAACGCGGACCGCACCCTGTGGGAAGAAGCCCAGGACGCCGTGGAGCCGGTCCTCGACCTGGAGCGGGAAGCCACGGCGCTGCTGGCCCGGCTGGGGACCGAGGCCCTGTCCGAGCCGGAGCAGCTCGACGTGCTGGAGCAGGCCGACGCGCTCCAGGAGCAGTTCAGGATCCGCGGGGGCTACCGCATCGAGGCGGACGTGGGGCGCGTGTTGACCGGGCTGGGCTTCGTGAGCACCGAATGGAGCCGGCCGGCGGGCACGTTCTCTGGCGGTTGGCAGGTGCGGATCGCCCTGGCTCGCCTGCTGCTCACCCGACCCAGCTTCCTGCTCCTGGACGAGCCCACGAACCACCTCGACATCGAGACCCGGACGTGGCTGCTGCACGAGCTCAGGGGATACCCGGGCGGGGTCGTGGTCGTCGGTCACGATCGCGACTTCCTGGACCGGCTGGTCCAGCGGACGGTGGAGGTCCGCGCCGGCGGGGTCACGTCCACCACGGGGGGCTACACGGCCTGGGTGAAGGGGCGCACCGAGCGGGTCGAGCAGCTGCGCAAGGCGGCGATCGAGCGCGCAGAGGAGCGCGGGCGGATCGAGGCCTTCGTCAATCGGTTCCGGTACAAGGCCAGCAAGGCGGCGGCGGTGCAGAGCCGCATCAAGATGCTGGCCCGCCTGCCACCCATCGTGGTGCCCGAAGACGACGTGCGGCCCAAGCTGCGCTTCCCCGAGCCGCCGCCCTCCGCGAGCCCGATGTTGGAGCTGCGGGACGTGGGCAAGGCGTATGGGGACACGCGGGTGTTCCAGGACGCCAACGCCACGATCCTTCCGGGTGACCGCATCCTGCTGGTGGGCGCCAACGGGGCCGGCAAGACGACCCTGCTCAAGCTCCTGGCGGCCCAGGAGCGGCCCGATGACGGCTACGTGCGCCCCCACTCGGGCACCCGAACGGCCTGGTTCGCCCAGGATCAGGCGACCGCCCTGGGGGCCGAGCAGTCGGTGTTGAGCGCGGTGGCCGCCGCGGATCCGCTGCTCAGCGAGGCGCGGCTGCGCACCGCCCTGGGCGCGATGCTGTTCTCCGGGGACGACGTGTACAAGCCCTGCGGGGTGCTGAGCGGAGGGGAGCGCAGCCGCGTGGCCCTGGCCCGGATCCTGCTGCAGCGGGCCAACCTGCTGCTGCTCGACGAGCCCACCAACCACCTGGACGTGGACACCAAGGAGGTCTTCGCCGAGGCCCTGCTGCAGTACACGGGCGCGCTGCTCATCGTGTCCCACGACCGGGTGTTCGCGAACGCCGTGGCCAACCAGGTCTGGGAGCTCGGCGACGGCACGATCCGACGCCACGTCGGGGGGCTGGACGACTTCCTGTGGGCCAAGGCCATCGAGCTCGGGGTGGTGACCCGGCGCGCACCGGGGCAGCGGGCCCCGGACGCCTGGCTGCTCAAGGGTCTGCCCGAGACCGAGGACAAAGAAGGGACGGGGGGCCCGGGGGGCCACTCCGCGCCGGATGTGCAGCCCGAGGCGGAGGTGGCGGAGGGAGGCGGCAAGGAGGGCTGGGAGGACCGGAAGCAGCGGGAGCGCGAGGAGCGCAAGCGCACCCGGCGGCTGGAGGAACTCGTGGCGACCGTGGACGAGCTGGAGGTGCAGATGGCGGCGCTCGACGCTCGGCTCGCCTCGCCCGACGTGGCCGCGGACTGGGATCGCATGCAGGTCCTGCTCAGCGAGCGGGAGCCGCTGGAGCGCCGCCGAGACCGCGCCCTGGCCCAGTGGGAGGCCCTGGAGGACTGACCCTGCGCACACGCCGGGAACCTGAGGGTGGGCGCAGGGGTCCAGTCGATGCACTCAACCCGTCCGGGGAACCGCCGATGAATTGCACTGCCATGCGCGCCGCCCCTCACCTCCTCGTGCTCCTCCTGCTGTCCGGCGGCTGCGCCCACCCGCGCAGCCCCACGAGCAGCGGTGCGGCCTCGGCGGCTCGACCGAGCGGGCCACGCACGGCGGTGCGGCTGGGCAACACGCGGATCACGTCAGGCCAGGACTCGCTGCTCGGCACGACGGCCTACGACGCCAAGGACCTGTTCGAGTACGGGCTGGCCCAGCTGCAGGCCGGTGAGGCAGGGCTCGCCCGGGTGGCCTTTGCGCGGGTGGTGGCGGAGTTTCCAGGCGATCCCCTGGGGGCCCCCGCCCGGTACAACCAGGCGCTGTCGGCGGAGAAGCAGGGCATGCCGGTGGACGCCGCGGCCCTGTACGGCGAGTACGCCGTGGTGACGGAGCCCACCGACGCGGTCGAGGCGGCGCAGGTTCGCCTGCACGAAGGTGAGCTGCTGTTCGAGGCGCAGCGGTTCGCCGACGCCTGGCTTCCGCTCCAGAAGGCGCTGGCCAGCGGGCACCTGGACCAGCCCCAGACCTGGCAGGCGCGCATCCATGCGGCCCGGATCAGCGGCCGGGGAGGGGAGTTCCGGACCGCCGAGGGCGAGCTCAGCGCGGTTCGACGCGAGATCAAGCGGGCCACCCGAAGCACCGGAGAGCGCTTCCCCTGGTACTCGGCGATGGTGTGGTTCCACGCTGGGGAGCTGTACCGGGACCGCGCCGAGTCGGTGCAGCTCCTGGACGTCGACGACCTGCGGGCGGCGCGCGGATGGCTCGACGAGACCGCGACGTGGTTCCTGGAGGCGAGGCGCTGCTACAAGCGCGTCCTCGATCACCGCCTGGTGGAGTGGAGCGGGCCCTCAGCCCTCGCCCTGGGTCGCATCAACGAGGACTTCCGGGCCACGATGCTGGCCGCAGACACCCCCTCGGCCCTGGACACCGACGCCACGGTGGTCTACCTGGAGCTGCTCGAGGGCCAGACCCGCTCCTTCCTCGAAAAGGCCGTCCTGGACTACCGCTGGCTTCTCCGGGACGCGCGGGATCTGCGGATCGAGGGCGACTGGATCGACGAGCTCCGGCAGGCCCTGGGCCGGGTCGAAGCTCAGCTCGACCGGTCGGGCGCGGCCACCGTGTCCAGGTAGCTCCGAGGCAGACGCAGGGTGAAGCACGCGCCGCCGAGCTCCTCGCTCGCGCCCGCCTCGACCGTTCCGCCGTGCTCCAGCGCGATGCGGTGCACCAGCGCGAGGCCCAGCCCGGTGCCGCGGCTGCCCTTCGTGGTCACGTAGGGGGTGAACAGGCGGTCCGCGACGGACGGCGCGATCCCTGGCCCCGAGTCATGGATCGCCACGGACAGCCATCCCTCCACCTCGCTCACGCCCACGAGCAGCCGTCGGGGCTCGGGCGTCTCGTTGACGGCGTCCACCGCGTTCTTCACGAGGTTCGTCAAGGCGGTCTGGATCTGGGTGCGGTCGGCCGATGCGGGGCCCACGCCGGCGCCGTGATCCCGGGTCACCTCGATGTTGGTGTCGACGCTCGCGTACAGGGACAGGACGCCGTCGAGCATCGCGGGCAGGTCCAGGGGCTCGGGCCGCGGGTCCGGCAGCCGCGCGAAGTTGGCGAACGAGTCGGCCAGCTCCTTGAGCCGGTGCACCTCCTGCACGACGGCGGTGGCCTGCTCCTCGAGGATCTCGTCGAAGTCCTCCCGGTCCAGCCGACGGGCCCTGCGGATCACGTCCATCGACGCCTGGATCGGCGTCAGGGGGTTCTTGAGCTCGTGGGCCAGACCCCGGGCGATCTCTCGCCACGCCGCCACCCGCTCCGCCTGCACGAGCTCCTTGCGGCTCTGGTCCATGTCCCGGGCCATCTGCTGGAACGCCGACACGAGCCCCTCGACCTCGGAGATGGTCGAACTGGGCACCGCCTCGGCCGCGCCGAGGTCGCCGCGAGCGAGCGCCGCCGCGGCCGCCGCCAGGGCTTCTACGGGACGCACGATGCGCCGGGCCAGGGCGAGCCCCACGCCCATCGCCAGGAGCGCGCCCAGGATGGCGATCCCCAGGGCGCGCAGCCGCAGCCCCGCCTGCAGCCGCGCCAGCCCCGCCCGATCCACGCCGACCCAGAAGTCCCCCGTGGCGGGCACCAGGCGCAGGCGCCGCGTCCATTCGGGCGCGGTGGGGTCGAAGGGGGACGTCGTGTCGGCCAGCGTCGGGCCGCGACTGTCGAGGCACTCACGGCCGCTCACGCAGAGGGCCACGAGGTCCGCGCCGGTCATCTCCCTGAGGATGGCCAGACCCCCTGCGTCCACCTGGCGCCCCGCCACGGCGATCACCTCCTGGTCCCCCCATTGTCCGCTGCGCCACCGGACCAGGGTGGCGACGGTTCCGGTGGGCACGGCTTCGAGCGTCAGCACCGGGGCCCGACCCGGCGCCGGCGCGCGGTACATCTCGACGTCCGGATCCAGGGCGCCCAGTGACGCGGGCCAGTGACCCGATGTGAGCACCACGCCCTGCGGCCCCAGGACCTTCAGGACGTCCAGGCGGCCCGGCTCCAGGCGATCCGAGGCCCACACCCAGCGCCGCGCCGCGCTGCCGTCCCCTGCGAGTTGGGCCGCGTCGCCCCGCGGATCGAGCACCTTGTCGAGCTCGCGCTCGAGGCGGTCTGCGAGCCGGACGAGGTCCGCGTCCAGGACCGCGGCCGCGCTGGCGGCCTTGGATGCCTGGTCCTGATCGAGTCGGCCGGACACCTCGTCGAGGTAGACCGCCGTGGCGGTGCCGATGGCGAGCAGCACCACGATGAGGAGCGCGAGGACGAGGCGGACGCGCAGGGAGGTCACGGTGCGGTCCAGGACGCGTCGTCGAGCAGCGGGACCCCGTCTCCGCGGATCCGCACCCCCCGCAGCAGCGGGTGCAGGACGAGCCAGCGTGAGGCCGTGAGCAGGGGCACCACGCGCCGCTCCGAGATCCACGCGCGCTCCAGGGTCAGGGCCGCGCTCGCCCGCTCCGAGGCGGTCCCCGCGAGGAGCTGACCGGCGTCGGCAGGGTCGATGACCAGCCCGGGGAGCAGGTCGCCCAGCACGAGCAGCGCCAACCCCGCGTCGGCGACGGGCGGACGCCAGCGGACGATCTGTGCGGTGGGGCCGGCCTCAGCGGTCCTGTCCGTGGCCCAGCCCCGGGCCCGCAGCAACAGGGCCAGCCGGTCCGCCACCCCCAGCGCGAGGCGGTCGTCGGAGGCCACGCGGAGGGCGAGGCGGGGCGCGTCCTCCGACAGCGCGCGCAGCTGCAGGGGCTGAGGTGGAGAGAGCTCCCGCGCGCCGGGCGGCGGGCCATCCGGACCCACCCCCGGGGGCAGCAGGCTCCGGGTCCCCGCGCCGCGACCCCCGTGAGCGACCGCCAGCAGCAGCTCCGGGGCGAGCTCGCGCTGGAAGCGAACGAGGGCATCTCCTGCGTCGCCCAGCCCCAGGGGGTCCGAGGCCCTGGCGCTGCCGTCCAGCACGAGCAGCAGCACGTCGGGCCAGGTTGCCACCAGCAGGCTGCCGCCCTCCCGCAGCGGGTCGCCGTGGGTCACGTCCGCGGGGCTGCCGGGATCTCCGAGGGAGACCGCGTGCAGCAGCGGTGGTCCGCCGGATGCGTCGGGGCGCGCCACCAGGACGCCTCCGTCGCCCTCCTCGAAGGCTCCCGTGGGTCCCGCCGGGGACCGCAGCCAGCACCCCGTGAGCAGCTGTGGGAGCACCGATACGGCCGCGGAGAACGTCGCCCGAAGGTCGGCCCCGTCGGCGCGCACGCTCACGCTCACGCCCGCCGCGGCGAGGGCCCGTCGGGGCCAGCCGGGGGTCTCGGTGGTGGTGGACAGACACGCGCGCACGGACTCCAGGAGGTCGGGCTGCACGCCGTGAGGCGTGAGCATCCAACTCACGCCATCGTCCGCGGTGTCGATCCGGTCCAGCACGTGGGACCGCACCTGCGTCCCGGGCACCAGGGGCCGGGCTGCGCGCACGGTGGGGGAGAGCGCCGCGTCGTCGGCCTCGGCCAGGGGGAGGAGCAGCAGGGCGTCCCGGGTCGCCCCGCGCAGGGGGTCCGGCAGCGCCACCTGCACCCGCCCCCCGGAGGAGGGCTGCCGGCGCGCATGGGACGGCGTCGGGGCGACGAGGCACGACAGGATCGCCGCCAGGAGCAGGGCCCGGCGGCTCATCGGCGACGCGCGACCAGCCACAGGAGCGCGCCTCCTTCCGTCTGCTCCACCACGACGAGCTCGCGGCGCCCATCGAAGTCGAGGTCCCCGGTCCCCATGGCGACGATGCTGCCGCCCACGGGCGAGTCGAAGATCACCTGCATGGTCCCCAGCGCTGGCCCCACCCGCAGGATCCGCACCCGGTCCGGCGCGCCGGGGGGGCTCGCGCTGGTCGTCACGAGCTCCGGGCCCGCCTCTCCGTCCAGGTCCGCGAGCTCCAGGCGGTCTCCCACGCGGGTGGGCTCGAAGCCCGACGGGCCGTCCGGGCCCAGCCCCCCGAGCAGGCCGTCAGTGTCCACCCAGAGCCATGTGTCGTCGCGCCCGGGCCACCGGGCGAGGTCCCGGACGACGAGCGGAGAGCCCGGCGGCGGCTCCGTGAGCTGCAGGTCCGGCGCCGGGGGGAGCCAGCGGGCGGTCAGGTGCGGGGCCCGGGACGAATCGAGAGGCTGGGACAGGAGCACGGCGTCCTGCCTGGCGCGGGTCGCCCCGGAGCGGGGGTCGAGCAGCAGCCGGTGCCCTGCGCTGGTGGCCACCGCGATGTCGTCCCCGTCCAGCGCGAGCCAGCCCGTGGGCACCCGGCCCCAGTCCTCGCCTCCGGGCAGCAGGAACGGTCCTCCCAGGGGCACCGGGCGCCCCTCGATGGTGCTCCACGACAGGGTCCGCACGCCATCGACGGAGAGCACCACGAGGTCGTCTCCGCCGTCGCCGTCCAGGTCCACCAGGATCAGATCGAGGACCCCCGCGGGGAGCGTGCCCAGCCGGTCCATGGTCCAGCGACCCTGCCCCGCCCGCGTCGCGTGAGCCCCGAGGATGGCCTCCAGCTCACGGTCCACCGGCCAGGCCTGGGCGACCGCCACCGGCGCAGCCAGCGCCCCGCCCTCCAGGAGCCCCACCGCCCACACCGAGTCGCCCTCCAAGGAGAGCGTCACCGTCAGCGTGAGCTGGCCGTGATCGAGGCTCACGACCCGCGACCCACGGCTCAAGCGCTGGAGCAGGTGGCGCCCGGCGACCTGCCGGGCCTTGCGGTCGTCCACCCCGCGGCCCGCTTGCACCACGAGCCGCAGGTCTCCTGGCCCCGCGTGCAGGAGGCGGGCCTCGGTGGTGCTCGCGAAGGCGTCGATCCAGCTGAGCAGGGAGCTGTCCGAGGCGTCCTGGGCCACCGACGGGACCGGGGACGCCACGAACAGCAGCGCCCCCAGTCCGGCCAGTGTGCGTGTCACGGAGTCAGGATGCCAGACGCCACCGACTCGGTCGGCTCCGGAGCGCCCCGGCGCGCCGCCAGGATGCGCGCCACCTCGTCGGCGACCTCCACATCCACCAGGATCTGCATGCGGTCGCGGTTCGCGGCGGCCTTGACGTAGGACGGATCCAGGGCCGCTGCGCGGGACCACACGGCCAGGGCGTCCCCGTTGCGCTCCATGCGCTCGTAGGCGATCCCGAGGTTGTTGAGCATGTAGGGCTCGATGGGGCTCAGCTCCGATGCCGCCTCCAGGTACTGCACCGCGAGCACGTCCCGTCCCACCTGCAGGGCCGCGAACCCGACGTTGTTGTAGGCGTAGACGAACTCGGGGTTCAAGGAGATCGAGCGGCGGCCCGCGGCGATGGCCTCCTCCCACATGCTCAGGCCGGCGAACACCCGGCTGCGCAGGTAGTGCGACCGGAAGTCGTCGCGGGCGATGGCGACCAGCTTGTCCGCGTGGGGGCGGGCCAGCGCGGGCTCTCCCTGGTCGAGCCAGTGGCGGGCCAGGAACCGGCGGGCCTCGATGTGTCGGGGCTCGTGCACCACCGCTTCGGTGATGCAGGCCACGCCCTGGGTCCGGCGGCCCGCGCCGACGTAGGCCTCGCCGAGGGCGTACCAGGTCGCGGCGGAGTCAGGCGCATCGAACAAGGCCATGCGCAGGGCATCGATGGCCTGGCCCGCGTCCCCCTGGTCCACGAGGATCAGCGCCTCCTGGTAGTGGTCGTGAAAGCGAGGGTCGTGATGCGGGATGGACTCCTGGGCCAGCAGGGAGCCCGGCTCGCCGGCGGGCAGCGACAGATCGGGCGTCGAGCTCTCCGTCTGCGGGGGTCCGCCGGACACGACGGCGTCGGCCATGAGCGCGGCCATCGCCTGGGCATCGGGCCCGGACGCGGCGGGGGGCAAGTCCTGGGTTGGCTCGCAGGCGGCGAAGAGGGTGACGGCCAGCAGGGCCAGGCAGCCGGGGCGGACAACGAGTGCAGCCATGGGGTCTTCTCCAACAGGGCCGCATCAGCGCGGCTCGCCTCGTTGGAGTTCACGTCGCGTGCCAGATCACCAAGGTGTTGATCTTGCTCGACAAGTCCAGGAATGGGCCGGCGCCGGTGTGTCCCGGGGTCCACGGCGCGCGGGCCTCGTCGGCCAGCCGGACACAGCAGCCGTCGCTACTCGTCGCGCTTGATGCCGAGCCGCTTGACCTTCTTGTACAGGTGGCTGCGCTCGAGGCCCAGGTCCGTCGCGGCCGCCGTCATGCTGCCCTCGAACCGCTCGATCCGCTCCTCGATCACGCGCCGCTCGTAGGCCAGCAGGATCTCCGTCAGCGTGCCCTCGGCGGGGACGTCCGCGCCGTCGGCGTGCTGGGCTCCTGCCAACGCCGCCCGCACGTCGTCGCCGCGGATCACGGGCCCACGAACCATGATCGCCAGCCGCGAGACCACGTTGCCGAGCTCTCGGATGTTGCCCGGCCAGTCGTGGCCCTGCAGGGCCCGCAGCGCGTTGTCCGACCAGTCCTTGTCCGGCAGGCCGTTCTCCTCGATGGAGCGGGCGAGCAGGAACGCCGCCAGGGGAGGGATGTCGGCAACCCGGGCCCGCAGCGGGGGCACCTGTATGGGCAGCACCGCGAGGCGGTAGTACAGGTCCTCCCGGAAGCGTCCGTTCGCCACCTCGGCGGCGAGATCCCGGTTGGTGGCAGCGATCACCCGCACGTCCACCGGCACCGTCTGGGAGCCGCCCACCCGCTCGATCTCGCCCTCCTGCAGGACCCGCAGCAGCCGGGACTGCAAGGCCATCGGCATCTCGCCGATCTCGTCGAGGAAGAGCGTCCCTCCGTCGGCGCGCTCGAAGCGCCCGAGGCGCCGTCGATCGGCTCCTGTGAAGGCCCCGCGCTCGTGCCCGAACAGCTCCGACTCCACCAGCTGCTCGGGGATCGCGGCGCAGTTCATCTTGGAGAAGGGACCCGTGGCCCGGCGGCTGGAGTCGTGGATCGCCCGCGCCACCAGCTCCTTGCCCACGCCGCTCTCGCCGGTGATCAGCACCCGGGCCCGGGTGGGGGCAGCCCGGCGCACGGCCTCGATGACCCGGGTCAGCCCCGCGGAGGTGCCGACCATGCCATGCCGCAACACCACCGCCCGCCGCAGCGCGCCAACGTCCTTGTCCAGCCCGTCGAGCCGCAGCACGTTGCCCACGGTGATCAGCAGGCGGTCCACCTGGACGGGCTTCTCCAGGAAGTCCAGGGCCCCCAGGCGCGTGGCCTTGACCGCCGACTCGAGGGTGCCGTGGCCGCTCATCATCACGACGGGCGGGGGAGTCGGCAGCTTCTGCAGCTCCGCCAGGACCCACAGCCCGTCGTGGTCCGGAAGGCGCAGGTCCAGCAGCACGAGGTCCGGCTCGAACCGCTCCGCCTCCACCAGGGCCGTCGCTGCGTCCTTGGCGGTGGCGACGGCGAAGCCCTCGAGATCCAGCGCCCGCGAAAAGGTCGTGCGGATGTTGGGCTCGTCGTCCACCACGAGCACACGAACGGCCCGGGGCTCGCTCACTTGAACAGGTCCTCGAGCTTGCTCTTCGCCTCGGACGCCTTGTGGTTGCGCAGCTTGTACTCGACGGCCTTGTGCAGCTGGTACATCTCGTCGTCGATGCCCTGCACCACGTCCCAGTCCTTGACGTCGTCAAGGGCCTGCAGCGCCGCCCGCAAGGCCGACATCTGCTCCTTGATGACGGCCGGGTCACGGCTGGTCTCGCCCTGGTGGGTGCTGCCGCGCCCCATCTTCGCGTCCACCGCGGCCTGCAGGGCGGCCGACGACAGGTCCAGGCTCGGCTTGGGGCTCGGCGCCGGGTCGCTCGACGCGCCGTCACTCGGGGGCTCACCGGTGGTGTCGGCCTGCCGCTCCTGGCGCTTGCGCACGCGGTCGTTGTAGTTGGAGCGGGGGTTGTCCGCGAAGCCCGGCCCCTCCCGACGTACCACGGCGATGCCATCCCGGCGCACGTGGAACTCCTGGGCGCCCCAGGCCACGCGCACCTGGGGCCGCATCCCCGCGACCCAGGTCACCAGGAACGGGGCGACGGTCCTGGCGAGCCGCCCGAGCCCCCGCGCCACGGCGCCGCCGCGGGCCTTGGGGGGCGTCTGCGCGCCAGGCTTCCACATCGGATCGACAGAGCTCACATCACGCATGGCCGGGCAGCGTACACGCTCCTTCCGGGGCCGCGCTCAGGCTGCGCGCACCTGGACCAGGACCCCCCGGAACGCGATCCCTTCCGGAAACCCCCGCAGACCGGGGGTGTCGACCGACGGCGGCGCATCGAGCACCGAGCCCGCCATCCGGCCCCCGTCCCGCAGTCCTGCTTCCACCTGCTGGCGCAGCCAACCCGGCTTGAGGCCCTTGAGGTTGACGATGGCCAGCAGCCAGCCCCCCTCGGGCGGCAGGACCGCGGCGCAGGCGGCCACGAGGGAGCGGTAGTCGCGGCGGGCGTTCCACCCCCGAGAGCCGCCCCGCCCCCGGGCGAAGGCGGGGGGATCGAGGACCACGAAGTCGAACCGCTCCTCGGTCTGGGCCAGCCACACGTCCGAGGCCGCGGCGATCACCGGGTGCTGTGCGGGATCGAGCCGGTTGCGCAGCAGGTTCTCGCTAGTCCAGTCGCAGTAGCGGGGCGACAGGTCCACGCTGGTGGCGCGCTGCGCCCCGGCGGCGGCCGCCCGCACCGAGAAGGCTCCGGTGTGAGCGAACAGGTTGAGGACCCGGGCCCCCGGGGCGAGCCGCTGCACCATGCGCCGACGGTTCTCCCGCTGGTCGGGGTACAGCCCCGTGGTCAGCCCCGCCCAGGGGGTCACCCGGTAGGCCAGGCCGTCTTCGCGCACCACGAGCGGCGCCTTGGGCTCGGCTCCGCGCAACCAGCGACCGGGCAGCGCGTCCCCCTCCTGGCCCTGGCCTCGGGCCCGCAGGTCCTGGACGTGATCCTTCTCGTACAGCGGGCCCGCTCCAAGGGCCTCGTCCAGGGCCGTGAAGGCCGCGTGAGTCAGCTGGCTCACGGCGTGAGTGGCGCGGGTGGCCACCCGCAGATCGCCCCACTGGTCGATGACGAGGCCCGGCAGGCCGTCGGCCTCGGCGTTCACCAGGCGCAGGCAGTCCGTGGCGGGATCGTCCAGGAGGGGGCGGCGTCGCTCAAGCGCGGCGCTCACCCTGCGATGCACGTCCTCGTCGGTGATCGGCTCGGTCCTGTCCAGGGCGAGGAGCCGGGCGCAGACCGACGCCGCGGGATCGATCAGCGCCACCCCCACGGCGTCTCCGGCCTGGTCCACCAGCAGGGCCTGATCTCCTGCGGTGAACCGGCCCAGGTCGCCCGTGTCCCGATCCGGCAGCACCCAGGGGTGACCGGAGCGCAGGATCCGCGCGCTCGCCCGGCTGATCTTCAGCCGCCGCAGGGGTCCGCTGGCCGGCCGCGGGGGCGCCTGCCGTGCAGGGCGGTCGGGGAGCGCTGGGCTCGCTGGAGGCACCACCCCCTGGATCAGCTCGTCCCACCCCGCCGGGGGCGGCGCGATCACCTCGTGCCCGTCCCACCGCAGCGCCTCGCAGTGCAGCCCCAGCCGCGCCGCGCCGTCCGGCAGCGCGCGCCCGTAGACGAGGTCGCCGACGATGGGGGTGCCTGCCGCGGCCAGCTGCCGCCGCACCTGGTGGGTGCGTCCCTCCCTCGGCTCCACCGCCAGCTCGGCGCGCCGGCCGTCGGCGCTCCGCCGCAGGAGGGTCCAGGACAGGTGGATGGGCCCGCGCTCGTCCGGGTCCTCCCGTTGCCCCGCGTCTTGTAGCGGGGCCGGGCTGACGATGGCGCGGTAGGTCTTCTTGATGGCCCGGTCCGCGAACTGCGCCGCGAGGTGGGCCGCCGCGTCCCGGTCCAGGGCCAGGAGCAGCACCCCCGAGGTGCCCCGATCCAGCCGATGCACCACCAGCAGGTCCATGCCGAGGGCCTCCGGCACGCCGGTCCCGCCCTCTTCGGTGCGGTGGGTGGGCAGGCCGGTGGGCTTGTGCACCGCGAGCCAGCCGGGGCCCCGGGCGATGATGTCGGCCTCGGACAGGGAAGGGGAGTCGAGCAGGGACGGACGAAAGGACAGCTGCACGACCTCGCCGGTCCGCAGCGCGCGCCCTGCTCTCCGCTCCACCCGGTCCGCCACCCGCACCTGACCCGCGTCGAGCAAGGCCTTGATCTTGCGGCGCGAGAGCCCGGCGACGTTGGCGACGAGGAAGCGGTCGAGGCGCTCGGGTCGGGCTGGCGACGGCACTTCGAGCGTGATCTCGCGCACGTCTGTCTCCGGGTGACGGGGCGGGGAGGATACCGCGCCCGCCCGCAGGCCACAGGTCAGGGTGCGGGCACCCGCAGGATCGCGACGTCCCCCTGGATCTCCAAGGGCGTCGGTCCCTGCCGGGCGAGGCGCTCCAGGACCTGCCGCGCGACGTCCCGCGGGGCGGGGCGGCTTCGGTATCCGGTGGTGGCGGGATCGGTCTGGATCACCATCAACTCGAACCGGTCGATGCGGCCATTCGCGACGACCATCCGAGCGAGCAGCCCGTACCCGTCGTCCCCGCTGAAGCGCCCCGAGCTGCCGAACGCGGCGTTCCCGAGTCCCCACACCACAGGCATGCCCTCGTGCAGCGACCATCCCTGCCCGACGTGGCTGTGGTGCCCCACCAGCGCGTCGCTGCCCGCCTGCGCGGCCCAGCTCGCTTCGACCCGTTGAGAGGCGTGCACCCCCTGGTACTCACGGCCCGTGTGTGCGTACAGGACGACCAGATCGGCCACCTCGTGAGCCCGGCTCACGGCCGCCTGGATCGCCGCGGGCTCCAGGAACAGCAGGCCTGCATTGTTCGGGGTCACCCCCCAGCCGGCCTTGCGGTACTTCGGCCAGGGGTGCAGCAGACCGACGATGGCCACGCGGGTGTCTCCCACCTGCACCACCTCGGGCGCCAGGGCCTCATCGAGCGTCTCTCCCCAACCGAAGTCCTGGACCCCCGCCGCCCGCAGGTGCCGGGCAGTGTCCCGCAGGCCGTCCAGCCCCTGGTCCAGGGCGTGGTTGTTGGCGAGGGATGCGTGCGTGACGCCCGCGTCCGCCAACGCCTGGGCGGCGCGAGGATCCCCGCGGTATCCGTGCTTCCTGCCGTTGGGTCCGGAGAACCGCGCGCGCGTGGTGAGCGCACCTTCGTGGTTGACGATGACCGCGCTCGCGTCGGCTCCCGCAAACACCGGCGCGAGGCCCACCAGGGGGGCCGAGGGCCCGTGCTTCGCCATCAGCGGGTCCGCGCTCAGGCCCAGGAAGGTGTCACCGGCGAACAGGATCGCGCCCTCGGAGGGGCCCAGGGGCGGAAACGTGACCTCGGCAGGGGGAGGCTCGGGCTCGAGGCCCCGCCGGTGGGTCAGGAACGCCCCGATCCCCAGGAGCACCGCCGCCGCAGCGGCGACGACGGCGACCATGGCGCGCTGGTTCCGTTCCTTCACCGGGGGAGCATACGCCGCCGGATCCACGACCCCGATGGGGGGCTGCGATGACATTGCCCGAGCCCCGGGGGCCACCGGTGGGCACCATCGGGGCATGAACCGTCGCGCCCCGTTCCTGCTCGCCGCCCTGTGGGCCGGCTGCTCCCCGACGCCGCCCGTGGTCTCCGAGCCAACCCCCGCCCCGGAGGAGGTCCCGCCGGTCCGGGACTGCGCCACGGCGCCGGTGCAGGTCTTCGAGCTGGACCGGTGGGGAGGGTTGACGGCGTACCCCCGCGAGGCGACCGGCTTCTTCCGGGTGGAGGAGATCGAGGGACGTTGGTGGTTCGTGAGCCCCGATGGCGGCCCGCTCCTCGTCCAGGGGGTGAACTCGATGGGCCCTGGCAGCGGCGTGGACCAACAGACGGGCACGGACGCGTACGCCCAGACGGTCCAGGCCAACTACGCCGACACGGCGGCCTGGGCGGACGCCACCGTGGCGCGGCTGGGGGAGTGGGGCTTCAACGGCGGCGCCGCCTGGATGCACAGCTCCCTGCGGGGCCTCACCACCGACGCGCCGGTCCTGTACCTGGGGGGCACGTCCTGGCTGGACGGCGACATCGCCGACGTGTTCGACCCCGAGTGGGCCCTGGCCGTCGAGGAGCGCGCGGCGAGCGGGGTCGAAGGGCGCGTGGACGACCCGAGCATCCTGGGGTGGTTTCTCGACAACGAGATGCGCTGGGGCAAGGACTGGCGGGGCACCGAGGACCTGCTGGAGCTGACCTGGGCGTTGCCCGCGCAGGGAGCCGGGCGGGCGGAGCTCATGGAGCTGCTGCGGGCGCGTCACGCCGACGACTTCACGGATCTCGCCACCACCTGGGGGTTCTCGCCGGGACAGGACGGCCCCGCGGACTGGGACGAGTGGGAGGCGCTGCCCGAGCTGCCCCAGGGCGGTCAGGAGGACCGGGAGGCCTGGACGTTCCACTACGCCCGCCGCTACTTCGAGGTGACCACAGGCGCCGTGCGGGCGGTCGATCCGAACCACCTGCTGCTGGGGGTGAGGTGGATCGGCCAGATGACCCCCCGAGCGGTGGTGGAGGCCGCCGCCGGCCTCATCGATGTGGCTTCGGTCAACCCATACACCCTGGTGGACGGCCTGGAGGAGATCCTGCAGGAGCAGACCCCCTCCTTCGTGCGCTCCGGGGAGGCCCTGCGCGCGGTGCACGACGCGTCGGGCGGTCTGCCCGTCCTGATCTCGGAGTTCGGGTTTCGCGCCCGGGACTCGGGCCTGCCGAACACGCTGCCTCCCATCCAGCTGACCCTGGACACGCAGACCGAGCGGGCCGCGGCGTTCACCGAGTACGCCCACCGATACCTGCGTGAGCCGTGGATGGTGGGCCTGCAGTGGTTCAAGTGGACCGACCAGCCCGCAGGTGGGCGCTTCGACGGCGAGAACTCCAACTGGGGCCTCGTGGACAGTGAGGACGTCCCATGGTCCGAGCTCACGGACGCCACTGCCACCCAGGGCGTGGCCTGGGCGTACTCCTGCTGGGCGGACACGCTGCAGGCGCAGTAGCCCGGCGGAGCGGTTCGCGCGCGTCGCCCGAAGGGTCAGTAGTGAGGCGGCCGCTCCTGGTCGGCGGTGCCCATCGGCTCCATGCCCTCGGTCATCGTGGCCCGCATCAGCCTGATCTCGCTCTCCAGGGCCGTGATCCGCTGCTCGTAGGCTTCCACGAACCGCTCGAGCCGGCTCACGTCCTCGCGGCGTTCCTCGCTGCGGGTCTCCAGCTCGATCAGTCGCCTCTCCAACTCTTCGTTCATCGCCTGCTCTCCGGGGGCGGGGCATGGGCAGTCCCATGGACTCGCGCGCGGGTGCGTGTTACCACTCGCCCGCCTGCGACGCTGGCGCTCCGCCTCCGCAGCCCATCCGACGGAGACTCCATGGCCGACCCCACCGCCCCGTCCACTCCCCGGCGTCACCGCGTCTACGACACTGTGCTGGAGGCCATCGGGGACACCCCGATCGTGCGCCTGAACCGCGTCACGGAGGGGCTCACGTCCGAGGTGTACGCCAAGCTCGAATTCATGAACCCGGGCGGATCGGTCAAGGACCGGATCGCGGCCCACATGATCGACAAGGCGGAGCGCTCGGGGGCCATCAAGCCCGGCGGCACGATCGTGGAGGGCACCTCCGGCAACACCGGCATGGGGCTCGCCATGTGCGCCGCCATCAAGGGCTACCAGGCCGTGTTCGTGATGCCCGACAAGCAGAGCATCGAGAAGGTCCAGGCGCTGCGCGCCTTCGGCAGCAAGGTGGTGGTGACGCCCACCGCGGTCGAGCCCGAAGACCCCCGCAGCTACTACTCCGTGTCCAGCAAGCTGGGCACCGAGACGCCCAACGGCTTCTTCGCCAACCAGTATCACAACGCCGACAACCCCGAGGCCCACTACCTGTACACGGGGCCCGAGATCTGGAAGCAGATGGGGGAGCGGATCGACGTGTTCATCGCGGGCATGGGCACCGGCGGCACGCTCACGGGCGTGGGGCGCTTCCTCAAGGAGAAGAACCCCAACATCAAGATCGTGGGCGTGGATCCCGTCGGGTCCATCTACTACGACTTCTTCAAGACCGGCAAGCTCACCGAGGCGTACAGCTACGTCCTCGAGGGCATCGGCGAGGACTTCCTGCCCAGCACCATGGACATGGACGTGCTCGACGACTGCGTGCGGGTCTCGGACAAGGAGAGCTTCCTGACCACCCGCGAGGTGGTGCGGCGTGAGGGGATCTTCATCGGAGGCTCCGGAGGCGCGGCCGTGGCTGGCGCCTTGAAGTGGCTGCGGCACAACGACGTGGAGGGGCAGCAGGTCCTCATCCTCATGCCGGACACGGGCCGTCAGTACCTCGGCAAGATCTTCAACGACGACTGGATGCGGGAGAACCGCTACCTGGAGCAGCCCAGCGACTTCGGGACCGTGCGGGACCTGCTGGGCCAGACCCTGAACCGCAAGATCATCTCGGTGGCGGACACCGACACGGTGCGTGAGGCCGCCGGCCAGATGAAGAAGCACGGCGTGAGCCAGGTGCCGGTGATGGACTCCGCCGGAGCCGTGGCCGGGATCCTGACCGAGAGCCGCGTGCTCTCCCACCTGCTCGACCGCACCGGAGCCGCGGACGACGCGGTGGCCGGCCTCATCGAGATCAGCTACTCGGTGGTGGATCCGGACACCACCATCCCCGTGCTGTCGGACATGTTCACCCGGGTCAAGCTGGCGTTGGTGCTGGACGGCGCCAAGATCGTGAACGTGATTACGAAGATCGACCTGATCGACTACGTGAGCAAGATCGGCCGCTGAGGCCGCGCTCAGCGAGGACCCCATGAGCAAGTTCGACATCGACCCCGGGGCCCCGTGGCCGCCGCGTGACTATCTGCTGCCGGACCTCGGCTTCGGCACCCGCGCCGTGCACGCCGGGCAGCCCCCAGAGCCCCGAACGGGCGCGGTGATGGTGCCCATCTACCAGACCAGCACCTACGCGCAGCCGGGGGTCGGTGATCACCTGGGCTACGAGTACGCGCGCACCGGAAACCCCACGCGCACCGCCCTGGAGACCTGCCTCGCGAGCCTGGAGCACGCGACCCACGGCGTGTGCTTCTCGTCGGGCTGCGCGGCCACCTCGATGATGTGCCACACCCTTCGGCCGGGCGATCACGTCGTGAGCAGCGACGACGTGTACGGCGGAACGTGGCGCCTGTTCACGAGCATCTTCGAGCCCCTGGGCATCGGGTTCACCTTCGTGGACATGACCGACCACGACGCGGTGCGGGCCGCCGTGCGTCCCAGCACGAAGATGCTGTGGGTGGAGACCCCCACCAACCCGCTCCTCAAGATCGTGGACATCGCGGCCATGGCGAACATCGCCCACGCCGGCGGCGCGCGGTGCGTGGTCGACAACACGTTCGCCACGCCCTACTTCCAGAGCCCCCTTCGCCTCGGCGCGGACGCGGTCGTGCACAGCACCACGAAGTACATCGGAGGTCACAGCGACGTGGTCGGCGGCGCGGTGCTCACCTCGGACGACGACCTCGCGAACCGGCTGTTCACCCTGCAGAACTCCATGGGCGCCATGCCCGGTCCCCAGGACTGCTTCCTTCAGCTGCGTGGCCTGAAGACCCTGCACTTGCGCATGCGGCAGCATGCAGCGTCGGCCGGGGCCCTCGCCGACTGGTTGAGCGATCACGCCGAGGTGGACGCGGTCATCTACCCCGGCCTGCCTGGCCACCCCCAGCACGCCATCGCAGCCTCCCAGATGCGGGGCTTCGGCGGCATGGTGAGCTTCGAGCTCCGGGGCAGCCTGGCCCGCGCCGAGGCGTTTGTGGCGGCGACCCGGGTGTTCACGCTTGCCGAGAGCCTGGGGGGTGTGGAGAGTCTCATCGAAGTGCCCGCGGCCATGACCCACGCGTCCGTGCCGCCGGCGGTGCGCAAGAAGATCGGCATCGCAGACGGGCTGATCCGGCTGTCGGTCGGTGTCGAGGAACTGGTGGATCTGAAGTCCGATCTCACCGCAGCGTTCGAGGAGACCCGATGAGCTACCGCATGATGACCCTCGCCCTCGCCGTCCTGCTGGCCGGTCCTGGCTGTGTGGGCAAGGCGAAGTACGAGGACGCCCTCGCCGCCGGAGTGTCCCTGGAGCAGCAGCTGGAGGACCTGCAGGAGGCCTACGCCGCCGAGCTGGCCCACGCCGCCGATCTGCAGGCCCAGCTCGACTCCGAGGTGGGGCGGGCCGCCGAGCTGACCCAGCTGCTCGCGTCGCTGGAGCGCCGCAACAGCGAGCTCAAGGGCAACCTCGTCGATCTGTCCGGCCGGGTCGCGGATCTGAAGGCTCGGGGCCAGGCGGACAGCGCCAAGAAGGCAGAGCTCGACGCGATGGTCGCGGCGCTGCAGGCCCAGTCGGCCGAGACGAGCGCCGACATGGACGCCTCCCGCGCGCGCATCGCCGAGCTGGACGCCGAGCGCAGCCGCCTGGCCGCCGAAGCGGATCGGCTCCGGGCCGACAAGGAGGCCCTGGCCGCCAAGACGAAGGCCTACGACGACCTCGTGGCGGCGCTGCAGCAGGAGATCGAGGCCGGGCAGATCGAGATCACGGAGCTGTCCGGTCGTCTGACGGTCAACGTCAGCAACGCGATCCTGTTCGACTCGGGCAAGTACGGTCTGAAGGCCGCGGGCATCGAGGCGCTCAAGAAGGTCGCCGGCGTGCTCGCCTCGGTGGGTGACCGGGCGATCCAGGTCGAAGGCCACACCGACGACGATGTCGTGCGCGCGGGCGCCCCCTACGCGGACAACTGGGCCCTGAGCGCGCTGCGCGCTTCGACCGTGGTGTCGCTGCTGGTGACGGAGGGCGTGGCCCCCCTCAACGTCAGGGCCGTGGGGCTGGGCGAGTTCCGCCCCGTGGTGCCCAACGACACCCCGGAGGGCAAGGCCTCCAACCGACGCACGGAGATCGTGCTGGTCCCCAAGCTCGACTGACCGCCGACCCCTGACTCAGGGGCAGGTGCCGGGGTGCAGCGTGGGGTTGGTGTCGTCGCAGTCGCCACCCTGCAGGGCGCCGCCGCAGCCGTTGTTCATGGACGACACCATGTTGCGCAGCATGGCGGGCAGGTCCGCGTCGAAGCTGCTGTTCCAGTCGCCCAGGTCGGGGTTGCCGTTCCAGTAGGCGACCACGCCGCCGTTGAGCACCGGCCGCCAGATGATCTTCGCCCGGCTGCCCACCGAAGCCACCCGGACCGCGCCCACCGCGCCGTTGACGTTGGCGTTGTCGTGCACCGTGCTCGATGCCGTGAACGAGTAGGCCGCCGTCCAGGACCCGTAGGGGCCGGACGTGGCGGGGCTCGCGGTCGAGGTGATGGTGCAGGCGGCGGTCTCGGGACCTAGCCCCGTGGTGAGGGAGCCGACCAGGGTCGCCATCAAGGTCGCGTCCACGCCGCTGGACGCCGCGGGGGCGGCGGAGTCGTCGTCGTCGCCCACGGCGGAGTCGTCGTCGTCGCCCACGGCGGAGTCGTCGTCGTCGCCGAAGACCGCGTCCTCTTCGTACAGAACGCCCTCTCCGGTGATGATGAGGTTGCCGCCCCCAGCGACCCAGCTCGCCAGCGTGTCGTACTCGGTCTGCAGCAGCTGCCGGTAGCCGGTGTGCCAGATCATGACCCTGGAGTCGTCGAAGTTCGCCGTGTCGGTGAGCCAGCCGCTGGCTTCGGCGCCGCTGGCCATGACCGTGTCGATGCCCGTCGGGTCCAGGGCCGAGAACCCGTCCCAGAACGTGGCCTCGGCCGAGTCCGTGACCAGGGAGATGGTGCACCCGAGCGGCGTGCAGCCGATGAACCCGTCGAGGTCATCGTCCTGCTCGTCGGCGGGCACGACGCCGTCGCAGTCGTCATCGATGGTGTTGCAGATCTCCACCGCGCCGGGGTTCACGTCCACCGACGTCTCGTTACAGTCCCCGTCGCAGGCGCTGTAGGTGTCGCCGTCCTGGTCGGACTCGTTCGCGCCGGGGGAGCCGTTGCAGTCGTTGTCGAGGCCGTCGCACAGCTCGGGCGCGCCCAGATACACCGTCGGGTCGTTGGGGTCGCAGTCCCCCGCGCACTGGGACTGGCCGTCGCCGTCGGTGTCGAAGCCCTCGTCGATGACGCCGTCGCAGTTGTTGTCGATGCCGTCGCAGGCCTCGATCGCGTTGGGGTTGACGTTCCCGTTCAAGGAGTCGCAGTCCCCCTGGCACGAGGTGAAGCCGTCGAGGTCGAAGTCCAGGTTCTCGTCGATCTGCCCGTTGCAGTTGTTGTCCTGGCCGTCGCAGATCTCGGCGTTTCCGGGGGCGACGGTGGCGTCGAGATCGTCGCAGTCCACCGACCCGTACGTGTTCAGGCATCCGGGGTACGGCCCCGCGGATCCGTCTCCGTCCATGTCGAGGAGCTCTTCGTTGTCCTCCACGCCGTCGCAGTCGTTGTCCTTCTCGTCGCACGCCTCCTGCGCCCCCGGGTAGCTGAGCCAGCCGTCCACCGGGTTGTCGTCGCAGTCGTCGCTGCACGGCGTGAACCCGTCCGAGTCCTGGTCCAGGAACTCGGTGCCCAGGCCGTTGTCGATCACGCCGTCGCAGTTGTCGTCCTCCCCGTCGCAGGTCTCGGCCGCGCCGGGGTAGGTCAGGGGATCGCTGTCGTCGCAGTCGGAGGGCGCGTCGCAGACCCGGAAGCCGTCGAAGTCCTGGTCCAGCCCGTCGTCGATCAGCCCGTTGCAGTCGGTGTCGTTGCCGTCACAGGTCTCAGCGGCGTCCGGGTTGATGGCCGCGATCAGATCGTTGCAGTCGAGTTCCTCGGGCGGGTAGGAGCCCACGCACTCGGGCTCGGAGATGTCCACGAAGCCGTCCTGGTCGGCGTCGAAGTTCTCGTCGATCCGGCCGTCGCAGTCGTCATCCACGCCGTTGCAGCGCTCGGAGGCGTCGGGGTTGACGTCCGCGTCGTTGTCGTCGCAGTCGCCGGGCTCGAGGTCCTCGTCCGAGCACGGCTCGTCGCCAAAGCAGAAGCCGTCGCCGTCCCCGTCCGCGCCATCGACGCTCGCCGAGTCGTCGTCGTCGGCCGTGGTGTCGTCGTCGTCGCGCCCGGTGGGACACGCCATGAGGCAGGCACTGCACAGCGCGGCTGTCAGCAGGTGCAGGAGTGAGCGATTCAGCATGTGCAGCGAAACTCCGCGAAAGCTACGGGCAGGCCGTACTTCAAGGCATTGTTCCCGTTCCATCTAGCATTGTAAAACGCTGCCCCCCAGGGCCGACCGTTGCCCGAGGCGCTGACTGATGTCTTCCAACTTCATCCCGCTGGACCGTCTGACCGCCCGCGGGAGGGAGCTGGGGCTCGTGGTGGGGGCGTCTCCAGCCCCTCCGGGTCCCGAGCAGGGGCGGTTGCTGAGCTGGCTGGAGCAGGGCAGCCACGCGGACATGGCCTGGCTGGCCCGCGACCCGGAGCGGCGCGCCGACCCCCGCCGTGTGCTGCCCGAGGCCCGCACGGTCATCTCGGTGGGGCTCGACTACTTCCAGGGGACCCTGCCCGATGCCGACAGATCCCGGCCCACGGGGCTGGTCGCGCGCTACGCCCTGGGCGACGACTACCACGGGGTGCTGCTGGACGCGGTGCGCGCGTTGGCCGAGGAACTGGACGATCCCCTGGCCAGGCCCTACGTGGACACGGGCCCGGTCATGGAGAAGCCCCGCGCCCAGCGGGCCGGCCTGGGGTGGATCGGCAAGCACACCAACTGCGTGTCCCGCGAGCACGGCAGCTGGTGGTTCCTGGGCGCGATCATCACCCAGGCGCAGGTGGAGCCCTCCGAGCCCCACGCCGACCACTGCGGCTCCTGCACCCGGTGTCTCGACGTGTGCCCCACCCGCGCGATCCGGGCGGATCGCCCCTACCAGATGGACGCGCGCCTCTGCATCTCCTACCTCACCATCGAGTTCCGGGGGCCGATCCCGCGAGAGCTGCGGCCCCTCATCGGCACCTGGATCTACGGCTGCGACCTCTGCCTGGACGTGTGTCCCTGGAACAAGTTCGCCACGCCCACCCGGGAGGAGCGCTTCCGCCCCCGCCCCCACCTCGTGCACCCCCCGCTGGAGGAGATGCTGTCGTGGGACCAGGAGACGTTCTCCCGCCTGATGAAGGACAGCCCCATCAAGCGCACGAAGCGGCGCGGGCTGCTGCGCAACGTCTGCGTGGCCCTGGGCAACGCGCAGGATCGTGGCGCCGTGCCAGCCCTCGCCCACACCCTCGCCAACGAAGCCGAAGCCCTCGTGCGCGGCCACGCCGCCTGGGCGCTGGGGGTGCTCGGGGGCGCCGAGGCGAAGCGGGCGCTCCAGGCCGGGCTGAGCGACGATGATCCGTGGGTCTGCGAAGAGATCGCGCTCGCCCTGCAGGAGATCCAGACACCGTGAGATCAGCCAGCCTCCGCATCATCGTGGGAACGCTCGCCGCCGTGTGGGTGCTCGTATCCTGGGCGGGCGCCGCGTCGGCAGGCCCCCCGTCCGACCCCGGCGGCAGCATCGCCACCGTCGTCGCCGAGCCCCCGCCGTCGGTGACCTGGTCCCCAGCCGACCTGCCCACCCCCGACGGCGAGGGAGTCCGGCTCACCCAGGGCCCGGGGGGCGTCGTGCTCTCCTGGGCGCAGCAGGGACCCAAGGGCCCGATCCTGCGCGCGTCCAGCTGGTCCGCGAGGGGATGGAGCAGGCCGGAGACCGTGGCCGTCGTGCCGGGGCTCGTCGTGTCGTGGGCGGATCCCCCGACGGTCATCGACGGGGTCGGCCACCGCGCCGCCACCTGGCTCGTCGAAGCGGGCCACGGCGCGCACATGCAGGCCAGCCGCCGGGCCGCGAAGGGCCGTTGGTCGACGCCAGTGCGCGTGCACAGCGACCAGAGCGAGACCGAACACGGCTTCGCGACCCTGTTTCCCCTCGCCGACGGCACCACCGACATCGCGTGGCTCGATGGCCGCGACCAGGCGGCGGGGGGAGCGGGACGGACCGGGCTGTACCGGCGGATCCTGGGGGCTGACGGCGCGCTCGGACCCGAGCAGATCGTGGATCCGCGGACCTGCGACTGCTGCCCCACGAGCGGGGTGAAGCTCGCTGGCGAGGCGCCGTTGCTGGCCTGGCGGGACCGACTGGGCGGTGAAGTGCGCGACATCTCCACGACCCACCTCGGCGCGGGCACCGACCCCCTGCGGGTCTCCGAGGACGGCTGGGAGTTTGGCGGATGCCCCGTCAATGGCCCCGCGGTGGCTCCGTACCACGACGGATTCGCGGTGGCGTGGATGACCGAGGCGGGCGGGCCCCGGGTGCGCTACGCGTTCGGGCGCGGAGTCGAGGCGTTCACTCCACCCACCGATCTGGCCGTGGGCGAGGACGTGCTGGGCCGGGTCGCGAGCACGGCCCTGCCGGGGGACCAGCTCCTCATCACCTGGGTGGAGGGCACCGAGGAGTCGGCCACGCTGCGCGGGGTCGTGTTCGGCGAGCTGACCCGCAGCGCGCCGGTGATCCTGGGGCCGGTGCCGGGGCCGCGCAGCGCGGGCTTTCACCGCCTCGCCACGCGGCAGGACGACGTGCTGGTGGTGTTCGGCGAGGCTGGCCACGCGGTCGGCCGGTCGATCCCGCTCGATCAACTTCACCGGCTCATCCCCGAGTAGCATCCGGTTCATGCGACGCACTCTGCTTCCCCTGGGTCTGCTGCTCGCCGCCTGCCCCGGGCCCCAGGACCCGCCGGTGCCGCCTCCCGTCGACTTTCCGCCCGTCCGGTTCATCGCGATGGGCGACACCGGCGAGGGAAACCAGGCCCAGCTCGACGTGGCCACGGTGATCGAGCAGGTCTGCGCGGAGCAGGGCTGCGACTTCGTGCTGCTGCTCGGGGACAACATCTACGACACCGGCGTGACCGCCCTGGGCGACGTGCAGTGGCAGGACAAGTTCGAGATCCCCTACGAGGGCCTGGATCTGCCGTTCTACGCCGTCCTGGGCAACCACGACTACGCCCTGACGACCAACCAGGAGAGCGCCGACTTCCAGGTCGAGTACTCCAAGGTCTCGGACAAGTGGGTCATGCCCGCCCGTCACTACGCCCACCGCCACGCCAACGTGGAGTTCCTGGCGTTGGACACCCAGGCCATGAACTTCCCCACGACCCTGGTGGACGAGTTCGAGGCCCAGGAGCGCTGGATGGAGGAGCGGCTGGGGACCCCCGCCGACGGCTGGCGCATCGTGTACGGCCACCATCCCTACATCTCCAACGGAGAGCACGGGAACGCCGGGGCGTTCGACAACTTCCCGTCCGAGTTCGACATCAGCGGGATCCGCCTCAAGGAGCGGTTCGAGGCCACCGTGTGCGGCGCGGCGGACCTGTACGTGTGCGGACACGATCACGACCGCGAGTGGCTGGAGCAGCGCTGCGATGGCACCCGCTTCATCGTCTCGGGCGCGGGCAGCAAGCTGCGGGAGTTCGACGATGCCCAGCCCGTGCACTTCGGCGACGCCACCACCGAGGGATTCGCGTGGTTTCAGATCGACGACGACGAGCTGACCGTGCAGTTCTGGGATCGCACCGGAGCGATGAACTACGAGGGTGGGTGGACGCGCGGCGAGTAGGGCGGGGAGCGAGCGGGTCGCGCCGGGCGTGGGCCCTGGCCGCGGCGCTCGCCGTGGTGCTGGGCGGCTGTCCTGCCGCCAACGACGACGACTCAACGCCCACCGACGACGACGATGACGACGCCAGCGCCACGCCGTTGGAGCCGACCTGGGACAACGTCTTCGACCTCCTCAGCTTTCGCTGCGGGTGCCACGACGCCGAGCAGCGGGAGGGGGGCATGTACGACCTGACGGACGCAGCCACGGCGTGGTCGGTGATCGTGGACGTGCCGAGCGAGGCGCTGCCGTCGATGGACCGGATCGAGCCCGGCGACCCCGAAGCCTCCTACCTGCTCCTCAAGGTGCAGGACCGCCACCGGAGCGTCGGCGGAGACGGTGCTCGCATGCCGCCCACGGGCTTCGCGCTGACGCCCACCAGGATCGCGCTGATCCGCGACTGGATCGAGGACGGCGCCCCTGACTGAAGCTCAGTCAGAAGTCCGCTTGTCCGGGGGTGCGCGGATAGGGGATGGAGTCCCGGATGTTCTGCATGCCCGTCAGGTACATCAGCATGCGCTCGAACCCGAGCCCGAAGCCCGCGTGGGGCGTGGTGCCGTACTTGCGCAGGTCGGAGTACCACCAGTAGGGGGCCTGCTCCATGCCGCGCCGGTCCAGCTCCGAGACCAGCACGTCCAGGCGCTCCTCGCGCTGACTGCCGCCGATGATCTCGCCGAGCCGGGGCACGACGAGGTCGGTGGCCGCCACGGTGCGGTGGTCCTCGGACAGGCGCATGTAGAACGCCTTCTGGTCCGTGGGGTAGTCGGTGATGAACACCGGCCCTCCCACGTGGCTCTCGGCGAGCCAGCGCTCGTGCTCCGTCTGGATCGGGGCGCCCCACTCGGTGCTGTTCTCGAAGGTCTCGCCGCTGCCGGCCAGGGCCTTCATGGCCTCGGTGTAGGTGATCCGCTCGAACGGCTTGTTCACCGTCGAGGACACCTCCTCGAGCACGCCCTTGCTCACCCACTGGGTGAAGAACTCCATGTCCTCGGCACACCGCCCGTGCACGGAGTTGGTGATGTCCCGGATGAAGTCCTCAGCGAGGTCCATCAGGTCCGACAGATCGGCGAACGCGATCTCCGGCTCGATCATCCAGAACTCGGAGGCGTGCCGGGTGGTGTTGC
>CALAGR010000289.1 GCA_937891735.1 uncultured Pseudomonadota bacterium
CATAGTCACGACCAGGCTCGGGCACAGCCGCCATCGGCGCAACCACGGGGGGTGGAGGCGCAGGCAGCACCGGCGCGGCCTGCGTAGCGGGATGGTCACCACGCCCGGGGAGGTCGGGCGCTCCGCCGTCCTCGCCCCGCGCAGGGATCGGATCAGGACTGAAGCCCTCCCCGGCCGTGGTGCCATCGTTCCATGTGGTCTGTTCGCCCGCCTCGAGCTGGGTGTCCACCCGCGGGCCCCGCACCGACACGCGCCCCCGAGCGACGGACGCGCCGCCCTCGGCGCCGTCCCAGGTCACCGTGAAGATCGTGCCCCGCACCGACACCTCGGTGCCGTCCGGCGTCGCGATGGTCAGCGCGCTGAACGCGCCGCCTGGCTCCACCGTCGCCGTGATCGCGCCACCGCGCAGCTCGATCCGCGTGCCCTCGGGCCCCGCCAGCGCCACCGCGGCGGACCCGGAGCCGGTCACGAAGATCGACGGCCCAAAGGCCACCGGCGTCGCGGACAGCGCCAGCTCGCCCCGGGGCGCGGGACCGTAGGACGGACCGGGCTGACCCAGCGCGAACAGCACCAGGGCCACCGCCGCGGCGAAGCCCAGAGCCCAGGACAGGCGACGGGGCGCGTGCGCCGGCCGCAGCGCGCGGATCAGCGCGTCCACCTCCTGCACCCGGGGCTCCGTCGCCTCGCGGGCAAGGTCCAGCAGGTCCTGATCGAGGCCGCTCACTTGTGGATCCCCTGGCGCACCAGCGCGTCGGCGAAGTCCTTGCGGCCGTTGTGCAGCCGACTTGAGATGGTGCCCTCGGGCACGCCCAGCAGCTCGCCCGCCTCGCGCGCCGTCAGCCCCTCCAGGTCCACGAGCACGATGGCCTCGCGGTGCTTGGTGGACAGGGTCTCCAGGGCTCGCTGCACGGCGCGCCGTCGCTGGAGCCGCACCACCTGCTCGTCCACCGCGAGCTCGTTGGACACGGACTCGGGCATGTCGTCGTGCAGCCCCACGAAGCGCCGCAGGGCGGCGCGCCGACGGGCGTTGCGCACGACGTTGCGGGTGATGGAGAAGAGCCAGGTGCGGGGGGAGGCGTCGCCGCGAAAGGACGCGTACCGCCGGATGGCGGTGGCGAAGACGTCCTGGGCGAGATCCTCTGCGTGCACGTACGGGCCTCCCAGCCGGATGACCCACCGGAGGACGTCCGCGGCATGCTCGCGATAGAACAGCTCGACGGCGTCATCCTGGGTCACGAGAGCTTTGTGTCGGGAGTCCGTCGGATCCTTCAGAGAAAGTTGTGGGTCGGGGTGATCGCACGCTGGCGGGGACCTCCGAAGAGCACGCCGATGTTCCCCGTGACCGTCACCGGGGACAACAACATGGGCACCGCCGCCTCGCCGACCCGGATCGCCACGGCGGCGGTGTCGAAGCCGGCCCCCAGGCCGCCCCCGAACCAGACCCCGTCACTGATCGGCCCCCACAGCCGCACCGCCACGCTCACCCCCGGCAGCGCGCGCACGGCGGCCTTGCTTTCGCCCTGCACGGCCCGGATGGATGCGATGCGCACCCCCAGCCCGAGGGTGTTTTCGAGCCGCAGCTCCCCGGCGTGGGCCACCACGCTCACCGTGGCCGCGCCCAGGAAGCGCGTCAGGGTCACCGCCTGGGAGCCGAGCCCGGCCCGCTCGCCGAACGTGAGCCCGGCCAGGGCGCCGACGCGGGCGTGTCTCCAGGACCAGCCCCCGCCGACCGAGAGCAGCGCGGTGGGGGACGCCGGACCCAGGACGAAGTCACCCGTGGAGGTCGTGGCCGTGGACGGCAGGCGCGCGCCGCCGCCCAGGAAGACGGCGGCGAAGGGGCCCGGCCGCACCGCGTCGGGAGCCGGCGGAACCCAGCCCCGATCCGTGACCGCGGTCTCCCGCAGCCAGGACCGCACCAGCGCCACCTGGGTCGCGAGGTCACCGTCGGACCGGCTGAAACGAACCCGGTCGCCCGAGACCAGCACGAGCTCGCCTCCGTCGAAGCTCACGCCCTCCTTGCCGAAGTCCGCCTCTCCGACCACCACCTCGACGGGGTGGCCCGGCCAGAGCGCATCGAGCAGGGCGCGCAGCTGCTCCGCGTCCCCCGTGTCCTCCACCCACCAGGGCAGGGCGCTCGCCACGGACGGCGCGAGCAGCGCCAGGATCAGCAGCAACAACGCGGGGACGCGGGGACTCACGGCGTCCAAGATACCCGGCCGCCCCCCGGCGCGCCTCGCGAAGACGGATGCCCCAAACAGCGGCTAGCCTGACGCGGTGTCGAAACAGAACGCCGCCATCGCCGCCATCGCCGTCAGCACGATCCTGTGGCTGTTCGTCTTCGTCGTGCCGTTCACCGACGCCGAGGCGGAGACGAAGTGGTTCGCCGCGGTGGCGCTGTACGGAGCCAGCTACGTGTTCTTCTTCGCCGCCATCGCCCTGGTCGGCAGGGACGGCTTCGCGGCGCTCAAGGAGCAGGTGAAGGCCCGCTTGCGATGACCGCACACCACCTCGACCCCATCGGCGGCGCCCTGCACGGGGTCTTCTCCCCCGAGCGGGAGCCGATCCTCACCGTCGATCCCGGCGACTCGGTGACCGTCAGCGTGCTCGACGCGGGGTGGCACCTGCTCGAGCAGCCGCGCCCGCTGGCGTACGACGCGCTCCTGCAGCAGCCGAGCAGCCCGGCCGAGGCGCGGTCGGGCCACTGCCTCATCGGACCCATCGCGGTGCGGGGAGCCCGCGCGGGGCAGACGCTGGAGGTCCGGATCCAGGAGGTCGTGCCGGCCACCTGGGCCTGGGGAGCAGCGGGGGGCTGGGACACGGCCCTGAACAACGCACTGGGACTGGGTGAGGGCGGCGAGCAGGAGCGGCTGGTCTGGGAGATCGACCAGGAGCTGTGCCGCGCGCGCAACCAGCACGGAGATGTCGTGCGCCTGCGCCCGTTCCCGGGGGTGGTGGGCATGCCGCCGCCGGAGCCCGGCCTGCACTCGACCATCCCGCCCCGGCGCTGGGGCGGAAACCTCGACTGCCGCGAGCTGATCGTGGGGTCCCGCCTGTTCCTGCCGATCCCCGTGGACGGCGCGCTGCTCTCCCTGGGCGACGGGCATGGAGCCCAGGGCGATGGAGAGCTGTCGGGCATCGCGGTGGAGTGCGGGCTGCAGCGCCTCACCGTCGAGCTGCACCTGCACGACCTGACCCTGGACATGCCGCGGGCCGAGACCCCCGCGGGCCGGATCACCTTCGGGGTGGCCGATACGCTGGACGAGGCGGCCGCGCTCGCGGTGCACGGCATGCTCGAGTGGATGGGGGAGCTGTGGGGGGTGTCCCGAGCCCGCGCGCTGGCCCTCGCGAGCCTCGTCGTCGACGTGCGGGTCACCCAGGCCGTCAACGGGGTGGTGGGCTGCCACGCCCTGCTCGCCGAAGACCGGATCGACGTTGCCCGCTGAGGGACCGGTCCGCCGCAGCACGCCGGATCCGCTGCCGCCCATCGAGCCCGGGCAGGCCCTGGTCGTCGTGGTGAGCGCGTGCCTGCTGGGCGAGCCGGTGGGCTACGACGGGTCCAGCTGGCCGTCCGACCTCGTGGCGCGCATCGCCGCGCACCCGCGGGTGGTGTGCGTGCCGTTCTGCCCCGAGGCCCACGCCATGGGCGTGCCCCGGAGGTGGATGAGCATTCACCACGGCGACGGCTTCGACGTGCTCGACGGCGCCGCCCGGGTCGTCAACGTGGACGCCGAAGACATCAGCGAGCCGTTCCGACAGGGCGCCCAGGCCCTGCTCGCCCTGGCCCGGGAGCGGGGGGCCCGCCTCGCGATCCTGACCGACATCAGCCCCATGTGCGGCAGCTCGGTGGTCTATCGCGGGGAGGCGCTGCCCGACCGGGCGTACCAGCCGAGCTCGGGGGTGGGGGCCGCCCTGCTGCGCCGAAGCGGGATCCCCGTCGTGTCCCAGCGCGATCAGGCGACCCTTCAGGCGTTGCTCAGCCTGCTGGATCCTGGCTTCTCGCCCGATCCGGAGGCGCGGAACTTCCACGAGCAGGCCTGGTACCAGCAGACCTTCATCCACCCGGCGCCGCCGGGCCCCGAGCCGGTCTTCGAGGACGCCTGAGCCCAAGCCCCGGCCGAACACCACGCGGTGGTCCGGGCGATCTACGATCTCCCATGCCAACGCTGCGGCGCCACTCTGGCTACTCCCCGGTCCTGCGACGGCCCCCGTCGGGCCACGCGGATCGTCTCGTCGTCGCCATGAGCGACATCGAGATGGGCGCCGGAGGCCCCTTCGATGACTTCCCGCACACGGAGTTCCTGGCCGAGGTCATCCGCGCCTACGGGGAGGAGCCGTTCGCGGATCTGCAGGTCGATCTCGTGTTCAACGGCGACACGCTGGACCTGCTCAAGACCTCCTGGGGCGGCACCCACCCGCACCACATCACGGCCGAGATCGCGGCCGGCAAGCTGGGCCGGATCATCGACGCCCACCCCGCGTTCTTCGACGCCCTGGCCGACTTCCTGGAGCCCGGTCCGGACCGGCGGCGGGTGTGGTTCGTGGTGGGCAACCACGACATCGATCTGCTGTTCACGGCGGTGCGGGAGGGCATCCGCGCGCGGATCGGCGCGGACCGGGAGAGCGTGCGGTTCCCGGGGCTGGAGCTCGACATCGGAGACCTGCACATCGAGCACGGATCCCAGGCAGATCCGATGTTCGCGCTCGATCCCGAGACGCCGTTCCTGATGCACGAGGGCCAGCGGATCCTCGATCTGCCCTGGGGAACCATCGGCCTGCTCGAGGTGGCCCTGCGCCTGCAACCGCTGCTGCACCACCACGACCGGCTCAAGCCGCGGGAGACCCTGTTCGAGCTGCTGCCCGAGGTCCGCGACCTCCTGCACAGCGTGGCGTTTCGCTATTGGACCCGCGACTACTGGCGCAACTGGCTCCGCCATCGGGACCCGGTCAAGAAGGTCAGCTGGACGCTGTTCAAGGAGATCGGCTACCGGCTGGGCACCCAGGACTTCGAGCTCCGGGTCGCGAACCACTACCGGGCGCGCCTGATGCACGGGCCGCACCGGGTGATCGTGGTGGGACACGAGCACGTGGCCGGGATGTGGACGTGGGGCGACCGACGCCTGCTGCGCACCGGCTGCATCCGCGACGAGTTCATGCTCGAAGAGGGGGGAGCCGTGCTCTCCCCGATCCCCAAGAGCTGGGCCGAGATCTATCTGCAGGAGGGTCGCACCGTGCGCTCCCACCTCATCGACGCCCACGGGCCGCCGCCGCCGCCGGACTGGCTGCCGGAGTCGATCTTCGACGTGCTGCCCCAGGTCCGCGCGCTGCTCGCCGCGAGCGATGCGCCCGAGCTCAACGCGGCCATGGACGAGCAGGAGGCCAGGGAGGCGAAGGACTCCTGAGAGGCCCGGCGCGCGAGGCCATCACGCCAGAGCCGCCGCCACCTCCGCCGCCACGCGCCGCCCGCTGCCCACCGCGCCGTCCATGAACCCGCACCACCGCTCCGCGGTCTCGGTGCCCGCCCAGTGCACGCGTCCCGTGGGGCGCCGCAGCGCCGCGCCGTGGGCGCTCAGCAGGCCCGGTCCGAGGGGGGTGATGCACCCCGTGCTGAAGGGATCGGAGGCCCAGTCCTTCTCGACCCAGGCCACCGCGTCCCGCGCCTGGGGGCCGAAGTAGCGGGCCAGCTCGTCGATGACGAGGCGCTCCCGGGCGTCGCGGGCGGCGAACGCGGGCGCCTCGGCCACGGACAGAAAGCAGCTCAGCACGCCGATGGACCCGTCCTCGGGCGAGTTGTCGAACACCAGCTGCAGCGGGGCCCGGTCGCTCTGCATGGCGCCGTTGAGGCCCGCGGCCCGCCAGAACGGCGTGCGGTAGGCCACCGACAGCTTCACGATGGGCAGCCGGGTCAGCCGCGCCCAGCCCGCGTTGAGGGCCGCGCGGTCCGGGGGGAGGGCCGGCGAGAAGCGGATCCGCGTGGCGTCGGCGGGCATCATCGCGACGATCACCCGGCCGCAGTGCACCTGCAGCCCGGGGGTGCTCACGACCACCGGGCCGCCCTCCGGATCCGCCACCGAGCGCACGGGCTGGCCCAGCACGAGGCGGTCGCCCAGGGCCTCGGCCATCACCAGCGAGACCCGCTGGGAGCCTCCCTCGAAGCGCAGATCCTGGGCGCCGCCGTCGTTGAGGCACAGGGGCAGCAGGCCCCCCGCGGACCGCACGTACCACAGGAACCACAGCAGCGAGATCCGCTCGGGGTACCCGGCCACGATGGCCCGGGTGATGAGGCGGAACACGTCGTGGGTGAAGCCCGACGCGCTGTTCTGCCGCAGCCACTCACCCAGGGTCGTGGCGTCGAGGGCGACGGCGTCGGGGGCACTCCAGGGCGTCACGGGAAGGGCCTTGGCCATGCGATCCAGCCGGGCCGCGGCGCGCAGGAAGTCCACCCCCTCCTTGGGGTGCATGTCCGGCAGGAAGCCGGTGCTCACGTGACCGGCGATGTCGTAGGTCGTGTCGCCGCCGTACCAGGACGGGAAGGTGCCGACGCCCAGCTCCGCGGCGAGGGCCGCGATGTCGTCCTGGCCCGGGCCGATCCACTCGCCCCCGCCCTCCACGACGTGCCCGCCCGGCAGATCGAGGTTCACCGTGCGTCCGCCCACGCGATCGCGCGCTTCGAGCACGAGCACCGAGTGATTCCCTGCCTGCACGAGGGTGCGCGCCGCGGTGAGACCCGCCAGACCGGCCCCGATCACCACCACGTCCACGGAGCGCTGGGCCACCGCGCGACGGGGGAGCGCCAGGGCCGCGCCGGCGGCCACGCCCAGCTGCAGGAACTCCTTGCGGGACAGGGTCATCGCTGGTCCATCGGAGCACAGGAGCCCGCCGCGAGCCACGCCGCGATCACCTCCCGGTCCCCCTGGGGGACGGCGCGCACGATGGCCGCCATGGCCAGATCCGCGTCCGCGCGAGCGCCCTGGGCGCTGTCCTGCATGCGGCGCAGCAGGTACGGGGCGTGCTGTCCGCACAGACGAGGGGCGCCCAGGGCGTCCTGGCCCTCGGCCTGGGGCCCGTGGCAGGGCAGGCAGCTGCCCGCGTACAGGAGCGCCCCGGCTCCCGCGGGGGGATCCCTCGGCGCCGGGTCCGGCAGACCCGCGAGCCACGTCGACACAGCCGTGATCTCGGCCGGCTGCAGGCTCGCCGCGAAGCCCGCCATCACCGGCAGGTCCACCTCCCCCGAGGCCAGCCGCTCGAGCTTGCGCTGCAGGATGGCCGCGCGCTGGCCCGCGAGGCGGGGGATCGATCCGTCGGGGCGCCCCGAGGCGTCCGCCAGGTGACACGACGCGCAGGAGGCGAACACATCGCGGCCCGCGACGGCTCCGACGCCGGCGTCCCAGGGATCGGCGTCGAGCGGGGCCGGCGGCCGGATCGACGCGGTCACCGACCACACCGCCGTTCCCAGCAGGAGCACGCCACAGGTGATCAACAAGGCTCGGCGGGAGGAACGCATGGGCTCAGGCGGGGCTCGGGGGCGACAGAACCGGGACGGGGCCGCGGTGGGCCGCCCACTCCAGGATCTGGTCCGGAAGCCGGTCGTCCAGGTCCCGGGCGACGTAGGTGCGTCCCGTCGCGCCCGACGCGGCCACCACCTCGAAGGTCGCGACCTTGCGACGACGCTGGAAGAGATTGGCGACCGAGTCAGCCGTCTGGATCCGGCGACGAGGCACGAACGCGGTGCGCCGGGTGGTCCACCGGGAGCGGACCACGAGCAGGTTCTCCGCCACTCCGACCCCCGTCTGCCGATGGGAGAGCACGCCGAGCGTCCAGATCACGGGGAGGGCGAGGAGCCCCAGCCAGGCGAGCTCGTGGATCGCCAGCGCCGCCGCCACCACCGCGGCCACCCACAGCACGGTGGGGCGGAACAGGAACCGGGACAGCGCGCGGCGCGGCGGGTGATGGAACGCGGGGGACGCGTGCAGCCCCGGCGCGATGTCGTCCAGGAAGGTCTGCAGGTCCGCGGTGCGAAGGAAGGGATGCAGACAGGTGGACTCGCCCTTCTCCTCGGCGTGGCCGACGCTCTCGACGAACACCGCGCAGCGGCCCAGGGGCAGGTGCAGGAGTTCTTCCACCACGGTGATCGCCTGGATCCGCTCCCGCTGCACCGACACCTCCCGCCGCTCGAGCAGGCCGCGCGCCACCATGATCCGGTCCTTGCGGCGCACCACCGAGAAGTCGCCCCAGGTCACGGCGGCGCCGACGATCGACAGGGTCCACGTCACCGCCACGATTCCCACCACCGCCACCACGATGACCAGGCTGCCCAGGACCGGCGCAGCGGCCTGCGCGCCGCCCGCGAGGGCCTCCAGGTTCGTCTCGAGGAAGCCCTCGATGCGCTCGTGGGCCTTGCTGAAGAGCCACGCCACGAAAGACGCGAGGACGCCCAGCCGCCCCGAGGTGGCCCCCAGCGCGATCAGCTCCTTGGGTCCGAGGCGCCAGCCGGGGGGCTCCGCCGCCCCCGGCGCGGCGGGATCAGCGACGGCTGCGACCTCGTCGGTGGCCGCCGGGCCGAGCAGCCGCTGGATGCGCTCCGCCTCCGTCCGGGACAGGGCCGTCAGGTCCACCTGGGTGCCCTTCGCGCCGGTCTTGATCTGCAGGTGCACCACGCCGAACAGGCGCTGCACGAGGCCCGCCCGCAGGTCCACCGCCTGGACCTTGTCCTTCTCCAGGAAGATCTCGCGGTGCTGCAGGAAGCCGTCGCTCACCCGCAGCGCGTCCCCCTCGAACCAGTACCGCAGCCGGAACCAACGCCCGATCCCGTAGATCACCACCAGCACCAGCACGCCGCCCTGGAAGAGCGCGCCGCCCCGTTCCTCGCCGCCGCCGCCCACCAGGGCCGCCACGATCAGCACCAGGAACTGGCGAGCCGCCGCGATGATCGTCGTGATCACCCCGATGGGGTGCATGCGGCGCTTGATCGGGCCCGACCGGGCGCTCCGAACGGCCGACATCAGTCCTCGTCCCGGGCGCGGCGGGCGAGCTCGGCGATGGTCTTGCGCAGCTGGTCGGCCTCCGCCTCGGACAGCGCCGGGATGGCCTGGGCGTTGGCCGCTGTGTACACCACCACCGACCAGAGCCCGAAGCGCCGGGCGATCGGGCCCTGCACCGTGTCCACGTTCTGGACCCGGACCAGGGGGATCATCGTGCGACGCACCACGAGCAGCCCCCGCTGCAAGAAGAGGTGCTCGTCCGTGAGCTGGAAGCGCCAATAGCGGTAGCGAAACTGTGGAATCACGCCGACGTTGACGAACGCCTGCAGCACGGCCAGCGTCGTCGCGACCGACACGTCGATCAGCCAGTGGGTCTCACCGGTGGCGAGCAGGTCGATGATGAACGCCGGCACGAACAGCAGCGGCCCCCACAGCAGCATCGACAGGGCCCCGCCGATCCGCCACAGCGTCACCGCGCGCGGGTCCAGGGGCCGAAGCGTGCGGTCGTAGGCCAGCGCCGGCCCGATGGGGGACTCGTCGGAGGGCAACTCGGGGGTCTCGCTCACGTGTCCTCCCGGCGACTCAAGACCGGCTTGCATCCAGGCTACCTCCTGATCGAACCACAGATGGGGTGCCGGGCACGCGCGGCCGGAACCACAGCAGCAGCGCGGGCAGCACCCACAGGTCCGCCAGCAGGGCCACGCCGATGACCGCGCTGGCGAGCACCGCGAAGCTCCGGTTGGGCGGGAACGCAGAGGTGTACAGCACCCCGAAGCCGAACAGGAGCACCACCGAGGTCGTGAGGATCGCGCGCCCGGTCTGCTCCGTGGTGCGCTGCACGGCCTGCTCGGGGGTCAACCCGGACCGGACCTCTTCGCAGTAGCGGGCCAGGTAGTGGATCGTGTCGTCCACCGCGATGCCGAGCCCGATGGAGAACACCATCGCCGACAGCGTCTCGAGGTGGCGCGCGGCCCAGCCCATGGCGCCGAGCACGATGACGATGGGCATCAGGTTGGGGCCCATGGCGAGCAGGCCGATGCGCCAGGACCGGAACAGCAGCGCCAGCGTCACGAAGATCACGACGAACGCCCAGCCCAGGGAGCGCAGCAGGTCCCGGATCAGCGAGTCGATGCCGGAGTAGCCCACCTGGGACGTGCCCGTGATGACCCCCCGCACCGGCCGGGGCGCCCCCTCGAAGGCCGACGCCAGGATCGCCTCCACCTCCTTCTCCATGACCAGGTAGTTGCGGGCGCCGAGGTCGCCGGCCCGGCAGGTGATGCGCATGCGCCGCCCCGCCGCGTCCAGGTGGGTGGTCGCCATGCCGTCCTGGCCGCCCATCTCGGCCAGCAGAAGGAGCGAGGCGACCTCCCGGCGCGTGTCCGGCAGGGCGTGGCGGTCGATGCCCTTGCCGGCCCCGCCCCGCTGCACGTACCGCAGCTCCCGCAGCAAGGTCAGGATGGACTCGGCGGAGTTGATCTGGGGGTTGGCGAGCACCGCCGCCTCCACCAGGGCCGCGCGGCGTAGCAGCTCCGGCTCGAACCACGGGGAGTCGGGCCCGTCGTCGTCGATCTCCAGCACGAGGTCGAAGAACACGACCCCCGCGAGTTCCTCCTCGAGGAGCCGGTGCGCGGCCCGGATCGGATCGCCCTTGGGCACATACTCCATGATGTAGTTGTCGATGGTCGTGCGGGCGATGCCCACGGCGAACGCGGCGGTGATGGCGAACCCGACGAGCACGACCGCCCGCGGGTGGGCCCTCACGAACCGGGCCTGTCGGGTCAGCAGCGCATCCGTGAATCGATCCCAGGCCGCCACCCGAGGCGGCTCCCCTCGCGCGTCGCGGCCGCTGCTCCCGAAGCGGTGCAGGGCCCAGGGCACGAACACCAGCGTCGTGACGAACGTGATCATCACGCCGAGGGCCGAGTACACGCCGAAGCGCCGCAGGATCCCCAGGTGCGCCGTGCTCAGGGTGGCGAAGCCCACCGCGGTGGTCAGGGACGTCAGCAGGCAGGCGCCTCCGACCCACACCACGGCCGAGCGCACGGCCTCGCGACGGTCCTGGCCACGGGCCCGCTGGTGGCCGTAGCGCTCCATCATGTGGATCGCGTCGGCCACGCCGATCACCAGGATCAGGGTCGCGGTGATGGTGTTGATGATGTTGACGGGCTCGGCCGTCAACGCCATCAGGGCCACCGTCCACAGGGCGCCCAGCCCCACGGACAGCAGCGGGATCGCGACGCCCTGCAGCGACCGGAAGAGCAGCCCCAGCACCAGGGACAGCACCAGCGCGGTCAGGGGGGCGAAGCGCAGTTCCTCGCTGATCATGATCGACACGACCGTGGTGCGGTACGCGTGGGGACCCAGCAGGTGCAGGCGCACCCCGGGGTGGGCGTCGGCGTTTTCGCGCAGGAGCTGCTTCAGCTCCTCGATCACGGGCCGCACCACGGCCGCCTTGGCCACGTCGTCGGCCACCTTGAGGTACACGGCGGCGACCCGCCCCGACGGCGCGATCAGCGTGTTGCGCAGGAGCGGGTTGGCCCGGGCCTGCTCGGCGAGGGCAGCGGCTTCGGCGTCGGTGCGGGGCAGGGCGCCCGATCCGGGCAGCGGGGCGATGGCCACGCCGTCCGCGGTCGCCACGGGCACCTCCTGGGACGCGATGGACCGGATGATCTCGACGGCCGGCACGCGGGCCTGCACCCCCTGCTCGATGTCCGCGAGGAGCTGCCACGTGTCGGCGCGGTCCACGTCGGCCTCCACGAGCACGAGCAGCACGTGATCGTCGGCGCCGTACAGGTCCCGGTAGAAGCGGTGGATCTCGGCCTTCTCGGAGGTCGAGTCGAACAGCGTCTGGGGGGAGAAGTCGAAGGTCAGCCGGGGCAGGCTCGCCACCCCGCCCGCCACGAGCAGCGCGAAGACGACTGCCAGGCCCCGCGCGGACAGGACCATCTCCGCGATCGCGGCCCAGATCCTCGGCTCGGGGGGGGACTGCGGCGACACGAGCCGCGCACTCTACTCCTCGGGCCGCGCCGCCTCGAAGCTCAGGGACATCGTGTAGTCGCCGACGTTGGGATCGGTGATGGGCCCGGCCGTGGCGAGCGCCCCCAGGATGTCGGCGTCGCCGCCCTCCCAGGTGATCGTGCCGTCGAGCTGGGGGTTGGCCTGCAGCCAGGGGCACACCAGGGGCTGGGCCACCACCGCCGGACCCAGGGTCGCTGCGAAGCTGCAGGGCAGGTTCTGGTCCGCGTTGCCGCAGGTGAGCGTGATGTCCATCGCCTCGGGGGTGGTGGCGTCGATCCCCACATCCCCGGCGCAGGGGATGGTGCCCAGCGCCGTGTCCACGAAGACGAACGCGCCGGTCACCGCGCCGGTCCAGGTCCCCGCGATGGGGTGGGACGTCACGCTGTCGTCATCGTCGCCGCTGTCGTCGTCGTCGCCGCTGTCGTCGTCGTCCCCGCTGTCGTCGTCGTCCGCGCTGTCGTCGTCGTCCACGG
>CALAGR010000290.1 GCA_937891735.1 uncultured Pseudomonadota bacterium
ACGACACGACGGCGGGCGACGACGACGACACGACGGCGGGCGACGACGACGACACCACCGCGGGCGACGACGACGACAGCACCGCTGCTCCCCTCGCGCTCGGCGACCTCATCATCACCGAGGTGCTGGTCAACCCGGGCGCCGTGGACGACACCGCGGGGGAGTGGATCGAGGTCCTCAACCTCACCTCGGCTCCGGTCGATCTGTCGGGCTGGGTGCTGTCGGACCGGGACACGGACTCGGTGATCCTGTCGCCGGCCGCGGCCCTCGTGGTCAACCCGGGCGACTACGTGGTGCTGGGCCGGTCGAGCGTGCCCGCCACCAACGGAGGGGCCCCTGTGGACTGGGCCTACGGCACGGCCTTCACCCTCGCCAACGCCGAGGACGAGATCGTCCTGACGACGCCCGGCGGGTTGGAGATCCATGCGCTCGAGTACACGAGCGCCTTCCCCAATCCATCGGGGATCGCCACGCAGCTCAGCGGAGCCGCGCTCACCTACCCCGCGTCGCTCGACCTGCTCGGCAACTGGTGCTCGGCGTCCGCCGCGGGAGCGGGCACGTTCGGGATGGGTGACACCGGAACGCCGGGCCAGACCAACCCCACCTGCTCCTGACGTGTGGCGGCGCCGCCTTGCCGGGGGAGTGGCGGTTCGCTCTAATGAACATCACGCAGAAGTCGCAGCGGGTTTGGGAGACAGATGACCATCAGCAAGGACGAGATCGCGGGCTTCCTGTCGCGGGTCAACGGGTTCAGCTCCATCGATCCGGACGAGCTGCTCCAGATCGCCGAGGGCGTGGAGGTCCGCGAGTACGCAGCGGGCGCCGACATCATCCGCAAGGGCGAGGCCGGCGACACCATGCATGTCGTCTACTCGGGACGACTGCGCGTCCTGCTGACGGACAACTCCGGCAACTCCAAGATGGTCGTGCACCTCGGCCCGCGCGACCTGGTGGGCGAGATGGCGCTGCTCACGGGCGACAAGCGCAACGCCGACGTGGTCGCCGAGGAGCCGGTGGTCACCCTGGTGATCCACCACAAGATCCTGCAGCCGCTCCTCCGGGAGCATCCGCAGCTCGCCCGCTTCCTCACCGAGATCCTCGGCAAGCGGCTCGAGATGGGCGGCGGCATGGAGTGGGTCGGCAAGTACCGGCTCCTGCAGAAGGTCGGCGAGGGCGCCACCAGCAAGGTCTACCAGGCGCTGCATCCGGCCTTGAACCGCCTCGTCGCCATCAAGATGCTCAGCCACGCGCTGGTCTACGACACGACGTTCCGTGATCGCTTCCTGCAGGAGGCGCGGACCATCGCCGGGCTCGTGCACCCCAACATCGTCCAGATCTTCGACACCGAGGCCGCGTACGCGACCTACTTCATCGTGATGGAGCTGGTGCCGGGCACGGACCTGAGCAAGATGCTCAAGAGCAAGCGGATCCTGGGGCCTGACGAGGCCATGGTGATCCTCAAGCAGATGGCCGAGGCGCTCTCCTACGCGCACAACCAGGGCATCGTGCACCGCGACGTGAAGCCGGCCAACTGCTGTGTGGATCAGTCGGGCATCGTCAAGCTGATGGACTTCGGCATCGCCCGCCGCATCCAGAAGAACCAGGATCAGGAGCGCGCCAAGGTGGTGGAGGGAACGCCCCGCTACCTCGCCCCCGAGGCCGCGGTGGGCAAGCCCGTGGACGGCCGCGCGGACATCTACTCGCTGGGCATCATGGCCTTCGAGATGGTCACCGGACGCGTGCCGTTCTACTCCGAGACGATCCGCGAGCTCCTGCAGATGCACGTGCGCAAGGCGCCGCCGGACATCGGGCGGATCCGCTCGGGCCTGCCCGACGGGCTGGTGCAGTTCATCAAGGGCGCCCTCATCAAGCGGCCCGACGAGCGGCTGACCGACTGGCCCCGCATCCTGGAGATGCTGAGCACCGACACGAGCCCCATCGAGCTGCGCTCCCGGGACTTCGCCACCGAGCTGGTCACCATCACGTACCCGCCGTCGGCGTCCAGCGCGGTGCGCACGGGCGTGGAGCGGCTGATGTCGGACCTCGCCAGCGTCAAGGGGATCGAGCTCGGCCACGCGCGGGTGGTCCCGGTCAGCAACACCAGCGCCGTCGGCGCGACGACGCTGTCCGACCCGCCCGAGGGAGCCAGCAGGAGCCTCGCCAACACCGACCGCGTCTGAGGGTTCGCCCTACGGTGCGGTGACTTCGGGGTTGGCTGCGGACAGCCCCTCCAGGTGCAGGGTCTGGGTGGGGAACGCGAACTCCACGCCGACCTCGTTGGCCAGACGCATCCAGCTGATCATGAGCTCTTGGCGACCCCGGAGCTCTTCGGTCCAGGAGCCGACGGCGAAGAAGCAGTAGACCAGCACGTCCAACGAGTGCGCGCCCATGGTGTTGAAGTGCACCTCGAAGATGTCCTTGCGGGTGAGCGGGTGCGCTTCGATGGACGCCCGCACGCCCGCCACGAACGCCTCGATCTGCTCGCCCGTGGAGTCGTAGGTCAGGCCGAGCATGACCTTGAAGCGGCGGTACTGCCGTTGCCCCATGTTGTCCACGGTGGCGTTCGCGACCACGCTGTTGGGCAGGGTCACGACGGAGTCGTAGAAGGTCCGGATGCGGGTCGACCGGAAGCCGACCTCCACCACGGTGCCTTCCGTCCCGTTGATCACGACCCAGTCGCCGATCTGGAACGGCCGGTCCGTGAAGATCGTGAAGGAGCCGAACACGTTGGCGACCGTGTCCTTGGCGGCCAGGGAGAAGGCCAGACCGCCGATGGCGAGGCTGCCCATCAACGAGCTGACGTCCACGTGCAGGTTCTGGAGCACGAAGAGCACGCCCACGATCCAGGTCAGCATCTTGGCGCTGCGGCGGATCAGGGGCACCAGCTGGTCGTCCATCTTCGTCTCGGTCTGATCGGCCCGCCGCTGCAGCCCGTCCGCCAGCAGGTCGACGATCGCGGTGGCGATGAGCACCGCGCTGACCGACGCGAAGCCCTTGATGACCAGCAACAGGAAGCGCGCCATCATCACCGGCAGCCCGAGGTTGGGCAGCAGGAGGGCGACCACCCCCGCGGCGACGATCCAGCTGAGGCGGCGCACGATGGACTGCTCGAAGCCCTCGTCCCAGCTCTCGAACCAGCGGGCCACCACCTTGCGGAAGATGGCGTGGGCCACGAACTCGAGGATCCGGGCTCCCAGCAACGCCAGGGTGATCAGCAGCGCGAGGCCCAGCAGCTTCCAGGAAGGCACGCCCAGCACGTTCCCCTGGAGCCAGCTCGGCATGCGTGAGGCGAACCGCTGCAGCGGGAGCAGGAACGTCTGCTCCATGAGGATCCCGGTGCGTTGCACGGTCAGCGTCGACACCAGCCACCGGTCGTTCTTCTTCTCCAGGTACAGGTCCGGCATCGTGCTGAAGAGCACCGCCCGGGGCAGGCCCGTCACCGGATCGACGAAGTCTGCGTCTGCGGACACCGTCGCGTAGTCCACGTACAGGCCGCGGCCGTCGAGCACCGACTTGAGGTCCCGGGCCACCTGCTGCCGGAGGGACGCCTTGGCCGGTCCGGCGGACCAGTCGAAGCACTGGATGGCCACCTCGGGCCGCTCCGTGTCGGTCTGCAGGTTGTCCAGGAAGGTCGCCACCGCCGCTCGGGGCGACGCGCAGGCGCCGTCCTGGGCCTGGGCCGGGCCGGCCAGGGACAGAAGGAGGGCCACGCACAGGGCGGGCAGCGCCAGAATCGGGAGTCGTTCAAGGATCATGGGCTTGGGGTTACCCGACCCGCTCCGTCCCGGCAACCCGCGCCTGTCCGTGCTTCGGGCTGGACCGCGTCGCGCGGGTGGGTTAAACCCTGACCCGCGAATGTCCGGTGTCGAGGGGGAACCGGCGACGGACGGAGCAGAATGTTGATGCCGCACCCGACCGGAATGTTGATGACGTCCCGCCCCATCACCCCTGAGATGGTGAGGCACGCGCTCGATGAACAGGGCGGTCCCGAGTGGGACAAGACCGTGTTCCAGATGCTCACCGGCGTCGATCTCGCAGGCCTGGCTCACGGGCGCCCCGCCGCCGGAGAAGGCACGGCCATCTCGTTCGCCAGCTCCGGCTGGTGGGTCCGCGCCCTGGACAAGCTCGCGGATACCCTGGCGGTGGACGTGGACGCGCCGGTGCTGGCCGTGTTCGAGGCGCCGGATGCGCGCGCCTCGGGCTACCACCTCGCCCGTCCCGGAGAGGTCGCCGAGCGACGTCTGTCCATCATCCCCGAAGCGAACGCGACCTCCCGCTGGGGCGAAGGCGTGAGCAAGCTGCTGGGCTCGGACGTCAGCGCGTCGCTGCCCGCCTTGGGCGACGTCGCGCGCACCGTGCACGGTGACGATCCGGCGGGTCTGGACCTGCCTTCGGTCTTCGCGTTCTCGCTGGACGGCGCGGCCGTCTCGGAGAAGAGCATCCTCGGTGAGGTGTACGGAACCTCCCTGGTGGGGGGCTGGGAGTGGAAGCCCGGCGCCCGTCGGGATCCGGCCGAGAAGATCCCCGACCGCATGCGCGTCATCGTCCTGAGCGGGCCCCCGCGGCTGCCGGGGCCGGCGCGCTGGGCCAAGGCCGACCGCGCGGACGCCATCGAGGTCGCGCGTCGGGTCATGAACGAGGACGGCTGGGTCTGCCTCGTCCCCAAGGTGGGGGCAGTGCTCGGGATCTACGGATCCGCGGTGCAGCTCAGCCAGTTCGCCCCGCTGCCCCGGGACGGCCGCTGGGCAGGGGTGCTGCATCCCCGCGAGGCGGTGCGCATCGGCGACTTCGACGAGGAGGGCTTCGCCCACATCGAGCCCGTCGTTCAGACCGGCATCGCCGACGCCCAGGGCTTCGACCGCACCCTCACCAGGCTGATCGAGGCGCTGCCCAAGAGGGCTCCTGATGCGCAGTTCGACGAAGCCGAGCTCCGCGCGTCGGAGGACCCGGCGCGACTGGTGGCGTGGCAGCTCGAGGTCTCCGCGGAGCTGTCCCAGAGCTACCTGGGCAGCACCGATCCGACGACCCGGCTCGAGGTGCTGCTCGCCGCCCTGCGGGTCTGACCTCGCGTAGCTCTACCGGGGGCCGGCGGGCTCCTCGCCACGGCCCGCCACGCCCAGGTCCGCGTAGGTGAACGGGTGAGGATGGGCCAGCACCCGGGAGGGCCGTGGCCGCGCCCCCTCGAACAGCGGAGCGGCGCCCGATCCCGCGGTCTCGGCGAACCCCTCGGCCATCGCCTGGCGCTCCGCGGGGGTGAGCACCCGGTCCCCGTCGATGCGTAGGGGCGTGCGGTCTGCGATGTGGAAGACCCGCTCGCCCAGGGCCGCGCCGATCCCCGTGGCGACGTGCACCGAGTCCGCGCCCGCTTCGTCCAGCAAGGCCAGATCGAGTTCCTCCAGCCGCCCGTCTTCGGCGATGCCCAGCCCCACGCCCACCAGGAACGCGCTGCGTGCGTCCGGGCCCAGCCAGTCCGCCCCCTCGAGCCACCGGGCGGCGCGCTGCTTGTGCCAGTGGCGGTTGACGATCTGTGGCACCCCTCCGTCCACCCCGCGGAAGCTGTCGGCGTACTCCACCTTCGAGGTGGGCACCTGCCGCGCGTACTCGCGCCCCACGTGCAGGCCGTATCCCTGCACCCACCCGCGCAGCTCGTCGTCGCGCACCCAGGGGGTCAGCATCAGGAAGTGGCTGTGCAGGGCGTCGCGGGGGAACACGAGCCGGTGCTGCCCCGCGAAGAAGGCGGCCTCGGGGCGGCTCATCTCGGTGTTGTTGACCCGTCCCAGGCTCAGCACGCCGGGGGCGATCAGCACCGCCAGGACGGCGCTCGCGAGCCGGGGGCGTGGGGACCGGGCCACCGCCACCCCCAGCGCGACGCACGCCGGGGCCAGGGCGGGCACGAAGTACCGGTAGGCGGCGGGGTAGCCCAGGAGATCTCCGGCGAGCAGGAGCGGCGCCGTCACGCCCGCCCCGAACAGCGCGAGCAAGGTGAGGTCCGCGGGCACCCTGCG
>CALAGR010000291.1 GCA_937891735.1 uncultured Pseudomonadota bacterium
GCGCTGATCCTGTTCGCGGCCACGGCGGGGACTCGTCTGGCGAGCGCGCCGGGTCCCGTGCACGCGCCGGGGGTCGAGCAGACCCGCCTGAAGGGGCTGCAGCCCCACGTCGTCGTGCACCGGCAGCTGCCCGGGGACGAGGCCGAGCGGCTCGAGCCCGGGGCGCGGGTGGCTCCTGGGGACATCCTGCAGCTGGGGTACGTGGCCGCTGGGAAGGGGTACGGCGTGCTCGTCAGCATCGACGGCGACGGGGAGGTCACGCTGCACCACCCCGAGTTCGCGACGCTGCCTCCCGTCATCGGCGGCGAGGGCCGGGTGGACCTGCCGTTCGCCTACACCCTCGATGCGGCGCCGCAGTTCGAGCGCTTCGTGTTCGTCACCTCCGCCGAGCCCATCGATGTGGACTCCGTGCTCTCCGCGGCCCGCCGGGTGGGGGCCGACGAGGCCGCCGCCTCGGAGCCGCTCCCGCTCCCCGATGGGGTGTCCCAGGACTCCCTGATCCTGTGGAAGGCCCGTCCATGAGCTTCCTTCGCGCGTTCTTCTGGTGTCTGGCGGTGGGCGTCGGCCTCTGCGGGTCCGCCCACGCGGCGGCGCTGTCCGACGAAGGGGTCCAGGTCCGGCGCTATGCGCTGGTCATCGGCGTCAACGACGGCGGCGTGGACCGGGTCCAGCTGCGCTACGCGGCGTCCGACGCGCTGGCCTTGAGCCGGGTGCTGACCCAGCTCGGGGGCGTGGACCCCGACGACGCGGTGGTCCTGCTGGACGCGGACCGGGCGGGCCTGAGCGATGGCCTGGACCGGCTCGCGGTGCTGCTCGCGGGGGCGTCCCCCGATGTGCGCACGGAGCTGTTCTTCTACTACTCCGGTCACAGCGACGAGCGCGGGCTCCTGCTGGGCGGCGAGCGGGTGCCCTACAAGGACCTGCGGGAGGCCCTGAACGCCCTGCCCGCGGACGTGCGCATCGGGGTGCTCGACTCGTGCGCCAGCGGCGCGTTCACCAGGACCAAGGGCGGCACGCGAACGCCCCCCTTCCTGGTGGACGAGTCCGGCGACGTCACGGGGCATGCGTTCCTGACCAGCTCCAGCGAGAACGAGGCGTCTCAGGAGAGCGACCGCCTGCAGGGCAGCTTCTTCACCTACGCGCTCATCTCGGGGCTGCGCGGGGCCGCGGACAACACCGGCGACGGGCGCGTGTCCCTCAACGAGGTCTACCAGTTCGCCTTTCACGAGACCCTGCGGCGGACCGAGAGCACCATGGGCGGGCCGCAGCACCCGGCCTACGACATCCAGCTGGCGGGCAGCGGGGACCTGGTGCTGACCGACCTGCGCCAGGTGAGCGCGGGGCTCGTGCTGGACGACGGGCTGGACGGCCGGATCTCCATCCGCAACGGCGAGGGCAAGCTCGAGGTGGAGCTGCGCAAGTTCGCGGGGCGGGACGTGACCCTGGGGCTGGAGCCCGGGGAGTACACGGTGATCTGGGACGACGGCGGGCGCCTGCGGCAGGCCGTGATGCTGCTGGGACCCGGCGCCGCGATGCTGCTGCAGGCCGGCGACTTCGTGGATGTGACGCGGGAGGTGGCGCGGGCCCGCGGCCCCGGGGGCGAGCCTCCCCAGGCGCCCCGGTCCGGGTACCGACGGGTGCCCTTCAACCTGTCGCTGTTCCCGCCCCTGGACATCAACAGCTTCGTGCGCGGGCCGGACCTGAACCACGTCTCGCTGGGGCTCTTCGCGACGCGGTCGGACGCGGTGCAGGGGGTCTCGCTGAGCATGGGCCTCAACCTCGTGCTGGATCACATGGAGGGCGCGCAGGTCGGCGCCGTCAACGTCGCGGGGGCGCTGCAGGGCGTGCAGGTGGGCTTCGTCAACGTCTCCCTGGGGGGGCAGGGGGTGCAGGTGGGCGTGGTGAACGTCGCCGAGGAGCACCGGGGCCTCATGGTCGGGGTCGTCAACATCGCGAAGGACGCAGACGTGGCCATCGGGCTGCTCAACTTCGTCAAGCGCGGCATCTTCCACGTGGACCTGTGGGCCAGCGACAGCTCGCTCATCAACCTGGGCGTCAAGTTCGGCGCGCGCCACACCTACACGCTGGTGCACGCCTCGTTCGATCCGGTGGGCGAGGCCCACGGCGGGGTCGGGCTGGGGCTGGGGGTGCGCTTGCCCGCGGCCGGCATCGCCGTGCTGGATCTGGACGGCGCGAGCTCACTGGTGTTCGGGCTCAACTCCAGCGAACAGAAGGCCTGGCAAACGCCTGCGTTCCACCACCGCCTGCGGGTGCTGTTGAACCTGAGGTTCGCGCCGCACTTCGGGATGTTCTTCGGTCCGACGATCAACCTGCTCGTGTCGGCGGCGGAGCGGGATCCGGCGACCGGGGCCGCAGATCCCTGGAGCAACCCCACGTCCTTCCGCATGCGGGACAACGGGAGCGGAATCTCGGTGATCCCCGCGGCCGGCGGCGAGACCGGCGCCAACGCCCGGGTGCAGGCCTGGCCCGGGCTGGTGCTGGGGCTCAGCTTCTAAAGGCGCCTCAGCGCAGCTTGCCCGCGCGCTTCTTGCTGCGGAGCGCCTTCAACTCGGGGGGAACAGCGCCGGTCTCCAGGAGCCCGACGAGGGCCCGGCGCGCCTTCTTGCCGCGCACGGCCCCGAACCACTGGACGGTGTCGTCCACCTCGACGCCCACCACCGGGCCATCGCACAGCTTCTGGCACCCGACGGGCACCTCGGTGGCGACACCGTCGATGGCGCCGCGCAGCTTCCTGGCGTCCGCCTTGCGTTCGCGGCAGTCCGATCCGGCGCAGACGTACACGGTTGGGGTCTTGGAGCCCATGGTCGTCTCCGGCGCGAAGCATGGCCGCGATCCTCGTCGCTGTCTCTTTGGCATACTGCGCGCGGCCTCCCGTCCCCGGGGGGCTGCGTGTTGGGTGCCCTCGAAGGAGGGCATGGGAAGCCGGTGTGAAACCGGCACGGCCCCCGCCACTGTGACCGGGGACGCTCCACCACAGAAGCCACCGGCAGGGCTGGGAAGGCGGTGAGGGCGGACGATCCGGGAGTCAGGAGACCGACCCACGCGCGTCCGTGAACCCGAGGACGGGGAGCCCTCATGACGCGTTTCTTTCGCCCGATCCCGATCTTGTGCCTCCTCTTCCACCTCGCCGGCTGCCCCACGGGTGACGACGACGACTCGGCGGACGACGACGACGACGCCACCACGGACGACACCGGCGACGACGACTCGGGCGACGACGACTCGGGCGACGACGACTCGGGCGACGACGACTCCGGTGATGACGACCCCTCGCCCTGCGCGTGGGCCCTCGCCTCGGTCTGCGCCGACGAGGTGGTCGACGCGGTGCCCAGCGACAGCCCCAACGGCGATCCGTGGCGCGCGGTCAACGGAGTGCGCGGCGGCGGGCAGACCGCCGGCGGCACCGACGTCTTCTCCCTGGACTACTTCGCGGGCTCGAGCCTGACGTTGCGCTGGTCCGGCCGGCGGGTGCTCGACGGCCCCGGCGTCGACCTCGTGGTGTACGAGAACGCCTTCGAGTACGGGAGCCAGGGCACCGTGTTCATGGACCTCGCCATCGTCGAGGTGTCGATCGACGGGCTCGACTGGATCGCCCTGCCTCACGACTACGTCGCCGCGGACGAGACGGCCTGGTCCGCCGAGCCTGATGACTGGCAAGGCTTCGCCGGGCGCACGCCGATCCTGCTGCACGAGGAGGACAACCGCGTCGATCCGGTGGACCCGAGCGTGGCCGGAGGCGACGGGTTCGACCTGGCGGAGCTGCCCGACGATGGCGGGCTCGGCGAGGCCGTCAAGGCCGACGGCTTCGTGTTCCTCAGGCTCGTCGCCGCCCCGAGCCGCGACAACCCCGACACGGGCGCGCCCTACGTGTTCGACGCGATCAGCAACGGCGCCGACATCGACGGGGTCTACGCGGCGCTGCTCGCGCAGGAGTAGGCCCGCTGCACCTCAGCGCGGGTCGATCCCCTCGACGAACGCCCGGGCCGCGGCCACCACGTCCTCGCCGTCCGCGGCGGCCTGCTCGATCACCGCGCCCAGCGCGCTGCCCACCACGAAGCCGTCCGCCACCGCGATCACCCGGGCCGCCATGGCGCGCGTGCTGATGCCGAAGCCCACGCACACCGGCAGGGCACCGGCGGCGGCCTTGACCCGCACCACCTGCGCTTCGAGGTCTGCGGCCAGGTCCTGCCGCGCGCCCGTCACGCCCTTGCTGCTGACGTAGTACAGGAAGCCGGACGTGGCCCTGGCGATCAGCGGGAGCCGGTCGTCGGGCGAGGTCGGAGCGGCGAGGAAGATCGTGTCGATGCCCGCCGCGCCGCAGGCCCTCACGTGGTCGTCTGCCTGCTCCGGCGGCAGGTCCGTGACCAGGATCCCGTCCACCCCCGCCAAGGCGCCGTAGCCGTCACCCACCTCGAGCAGACGGCGCAGCGGGTTCCAGTAGGTGAACAGCACGATCGGCGTCTGAAAACCCTCGGCCCGCAGCTGCTGCACCAGCGCGAGCACGTGGTCCGGCGTCACCCCCGCGTCCAGCGCCCGCTGGGACGCCCGCTGGTTGGTGGGCCCGTCCGCGATGGGGTCCGTGAAGGGCACCCCGAGCTCGATGACGTCCGCCCGCTCGGCGAGCATGCGGCACAGCGCCGCGGTCGTCGGCAGATCCGGGTCGCCCGCGGTCAGGTAGGGCACGAACGCCTTGCGGCCCTGCCCCTCGTTCGCGGCGAACCGCTTCGCGATGCGGCTCACAGCTCCACTCCTTCGATGCTCGCGACCTGGCGCACGTCCTTGTCGCCCCGCCCGGACAGATTCACGAGCACGAGCTCGTCCGCGTCCAGCGCGTGGGCGTGCCGGATCACCCACGCCACCGCGTGGCTGGACTCAAGGGCGGGGATGATGCCCTCCAGCTCCGACAGCCGGTGGAACGCCTCCAGCGCCTCTTCATCGTTCGCGCTGGTGAACTCGATGCGGCCCTGGTCCGCGAGCCAGGCGTGCTCGGGGCCCACCGCGGGGTAGTCGAGCCCCGCGGACACCGAGTGGGTCTCCAGGACCTGGCCCCACGCGTCCTGCAGCAGGTACGTGCGGGTGCCGTGCAGCACACCGGGGCTGCCGCCCTCGAACCGGGCCGCGTGCTTGCCGCTGGCGACGCCGTGGCCCCCCGCCTCCACCCCGACCATCCGGCAGGGATCCGCCAGGAACGGCCAGAACAGCCCGATGGCGTTGCTGCCCCCTCCCACGCAGGCCACCAGGGTGGACGGAAGCCGCCCCGCGGCCCGCTGGATCTGCTCCCGGGCCTCGATCCCGATGCAGCTCTGGAACGTGCGCACCATCGTGGGGTAGGGGTGCGGGCCGAGGGCGGAGCCGAGCAGGTAGAACGTGTCGTCCACGTTGGCGACCCAGTCCCGCATGGCCTCGTTGATGGCGTCCTTCAGGGTCTTCGAGCCCGAGCTCACGGTGCGCACCTCGGCGCCCAGCAGCTTCATCCGGAACACGTTCAAGGACTGGCGGGCTGCGTCCACCTCGCCCATGTAGACCACGCAGTCCAGACCCAGCCGCGCGCACACCGTGGCCGTGGCGACGCCGTGCTGGCCCGCGCCGGTCTCGGCGATGATGCGGCGCTTGCCCATGCGGCGGGCGAGCAGCGCCTGGCCCAGGGCGTTGTTGAGCTTGTGGGCGCCGGTGTGGTTCAGGTCTTCCCGCTTGAGCCAGATCTGGGGACCGCCCAGCTGCTCGGTCAGCCGCTCGGCGAAGGTGACCGGCGTGGGTCGCCCGCCCCAGGTCGTCAGCAGGTGCTCGAGCTCTCCGACGAACGCCGGATCGGCCATCGCCAGGGCGAAGGCCGCCGCGAGCTCCTGCAGCGGGGCCACGAGCGTTTCGGGCACGTAGGCGCCACCGTAGGGGCCGAAGCGGCCGTCGGGGTGGAAGGGGCCGGGGGCACTCGTCATCGGCTCTCCTGCAGCGCCGCGCGGGCCTGCTCCACGAAGCGGGTCATCGCCGCGAGGTCCTTGTCGCCGGGGCTGCGTTCGATGCCCGAGGCGACGTCCACGCCGGCCGGGCGCACGGCCCGGATCGCCGCGCCGACGCTGTCCGGCGTCAGCCCCCCGGCCAGCACTGTGGGCCCTTGTCGCACGAACGCCCCCGCCTGTGCGAGGTCGATCGGGGCGCCGGTGCCGCCGGGCACGCCCGGAACGTACGCGTCCAGGACGATGGCTGCAGCCCCCGCGGCCCGCCATCGGGCCGCCAGCCCGAGATCCACGCCCTCCTGTCCAACCCGCAAGGCGCGCCAGAAGGGGATCCCTGCGGCCCGCAGCACCGCGGCGTCGTCCAGGGTGTGTTCCCCGTGCAGCTGGAGCACCCCCAGCCGCAGATCCCGGGCGAGCTCCACCAACGCTTGGCCCCGGGCGTGCACCACCACCCCCACGGGGATCGCTCCAGCGTCGGCCGCCGCCGCGCAGACCGGGCCCGCGTGCGCCGGATCGACGCCCCGCGCGCTGCCCGTCCACAGCACGATTCCTACGTGCGAAGCCCCCAGGAGGGCCGCTTGGGCTGCCTGGGACGCGATGGTGAACCCGCAGAGCTTCAGGATCATGGGGCGCGGAAGGTAGCAGCCTGCTCTAGGATCGGCGGAGGAGGTGGCCATGACCGAGCGCAACAGCCCCGAGTACCTACGCCAAGGCCTGGACGAGGGCCGTTTTGTCGCCGCCCACACCCTGAACGACCGCTTCGAGCTGGATCTGGTCGAGCGGGCCCTGAACGACGCGGGCATCCCCCACGCCATCCGGCTGGCCGGGGACAGCGAGTTCGCGCTGATCTTCGAGGACGGCCAGGGCTTCGGCACGGTGCTCGTTCGCGTCGAGGACGCCGAGCGGGTGGGCAGGGTGCTGGCCGAGATCCGGCAGTCCGACGCCGAGGCCGCCGAGACGGTCCGCCAGATGTTCGAAGGCGACGTGGACGCCTGAGCGTCAAGGGGTCGGAGCGACGGACACCCGGAACTCCACCCGACGGTTCTTCGCGTGCGCGACCGCGTCGTTGTCCTTCGACAGCAGCTTCGACTCGCCGTAGCCCTTCGCCACCAGCCGCTCCGCGGGAACCCCAGCCGCCACCAGCGTCGTGCGCACCGACTCCGCGCGGCCCTGGCTCAGGGCGAGGTTGGCCGCCGCTGCGCCCAGGGCGTCGGTGTGGCCGCCGATCTCGACGAGCGTCCACTCCGGGTGCTCCTTGATGACCGTCGCGACGTCCTGCAGGACGAGGGTCGAGATGGTGGCCAGATCCGTGGACGCGGACAGGAACTTGACGGGCTGGAACAGGCGCAGCAGGTCGCTGCCGTCTGCGGGCTCCTGGGCGAGGCGCGCCTCCTTGCTGGGGGCCAGATCGCCGTAGGGGTCGTCGGCCTGGGCGGGCGTCGCGAGGAAGACGGTCAGCAGCAGGAACGCGAGCCAGCGCATGGTCTAACGCCTCCAGAAGGATGGGTACAGCACCACCAGGGCGCTGAACATCTCGAGCCGCCCGACCAGCATGGTCCAGGACAGGAACCACTTCCCCGCGTCTGACAGGAACGCGAAGTTGTGGGATGGGCCGACGCCCCCGAAGCCGGGGCCGACGTTGAAGAGGGTGGCGATCACCGCGCTCATGGCCGTCTGGATGTCGATGTCGTCGGTCAGGGTCATGACGCACCCCCCGCCGAGGACGAGGAAGATGTTCACGATGAAGTACAGCAGGGCCAGGTGGATGAGCGACTCCTCCAGGCGGCCATCGTCGATGCGCACAGAGACCACCGCCAGCGGCTGGAAGAAGATCTTCTTGATCGCGGCGACCCCGAACTTCCAGATGATCACGTAGTGGATGATCTTGATGCCGCTGGTCGTCGAGCCCGCGCAGGCCCCCACGAAGCACACGGCGTACAGGAACATCTGGGCGCTCTGCGGCCAGAGCTCGTAGTCCGTGGTGGTGAACCCGGTGGTGGTCAACAGCGACACCACCTGGAAGCACCCGAACCGCAGCGCGTCCCAGAAGCCGTATCCGCCCTTCAGCCACAGGATCAGGGAGACCGCTCCGCAGAACGCCAGAACGATCATCACGTACCAGCGGAACTCCGTGTTGGTCTTGAGGACCCGCCAGTTCCCCAGGCCCAGGTGATAGAAGAGCATGAAGGTCATGCCGCCCAGGAACATGAAGATCGTGATGATCCAGTCGAAGTAGGCGCTGTCGTAGTGGCCGATGCTGGTGTTGTACGGCGAGTAGCCCGACGTCGAGATCGTGCCGAACGCGTGACAGAGCGAGTCGAAGATCGACATGCCGCCAGCGCACATGAGGATCACCTGCAGGGCGTTGAGCGCCAGATAGATGCCCCACAGATAGACCAGCGCGTCGCGGTTCCTGGGGGTGAACTTCTCCCGGGTGAGGGTCTGGCCGGGGCTCGACTCCGCCCGGAAGACCCGGAGCCCGCCCATCCCGTGGGGCAGGAACATCAAGGTGAGCGTCAGGAACCCCATGCCGCCGAGCAGGTGGGTCTCGCTGCGCCAGAACAGCAGGCCGTGGGGCACGATCTCGATGTCCTGCAGGATCGTCGAGCCGGTGGTCGTGTAGCCCGACATCATCTCGAAGAAGGCGTCGGTGAACGACGGGATGGCCCCGTGGATCATGAACGGCAGCGCCGACACGGCCGAGATGATGATCCAGCCGAAGACCGCGATGAAGAACGCGTCGCGGAGCTCGAGATCCTGGTGCCCGCGGAACCCCAGCCACAGGGGCAGCCCGAGTCCGGTGGCCACCGCAGCCGAGGCCGTCAGGGCGAACAGATCGCCTTCGCCGGGGTAGAACAGCGAGCAGACGATGGACAGCGCCATCGAGGCGCCGGTCACCAGGAGCAGCGTGCCGATCACGTGGGCGATGGACCGGTAGTTCATCGGACCAGCCTGCTCATGCGTCGAACAGCCTCTCCAGGGCCGGCAGATGCTGGGACACGCAGATCCCGATCACCCGGTCCCCAGCCTTGACCTGGGTGGCGCCTACCGCGATGCCCCAGCTGCCCTCGTGCCACACGCTGCCGATGAGCATCTTGCCCTTCATGCCGCCGACATCTCGGAGAAGCTTGCGGGTGATGGGCGAGCCTTCGTCAGCCACCAGCTCGACCACCTCGGCGTCGCAGCCGTGCAGGTGGGCCATGGAGAGCAGCTTGCCGCGGCGGATGTACTTCAAGATCCGGTTGCCCGCGAGGACCTTCTGGTTGAGCGCGATGTCCGCGCCCATGCTCGAGGCCAGCACCAGGTACTCCTGCCGCTTGACCAGGGCGATGGTCTTGCCGCACTCGTGCTCGAGGTTGCCCTTCTTGGACTGGGTCAGGTGCTTGGCGAGCACGCAGGTCATGATGTTGGTCTCGTTGTCCTCGGTGGCGGTGATGATCGTGTCCATCTCCAGCAGACCCGCCTGGAGCAGCGTGTCGCCCGAGGAGCCGTCGCCGTGCAGGCACTCGGTCTTCTTGAGGAGGAAGGACAGCTCCTCGGCGCGGCGCTCGTTCTTCTCGATGAGCCGGACCGTGGATGTGTCCTGGAGCAGCTCGGCGACCCGGCGGCCGACCAGCCCGCCGCCGATGATGAGCACCCTGTGTCGCCGCTTCTGGTGCTCGCCCACGAGCTTCATGAGCCGCGGGAAGTTCTCGGTGTGCACCAGGATGTAGACGTGATCCCCGGGGAGGAGCTTGTGCTCGCCCGTGGGCATGATGGTGTCGATGTCCCGGGCGATGGCGACGATCCGGAAGAGGAAGTCGTCGTGCTTCTCCGAGATGTCCCGGATGGTCATGTGGGAGAGCGGAGAGCCCTTCGTGATCCGGGTGGCCACCACCTGGACGTGGCCTTCGTCGATGTCGATCACGACGTTGCCCGAGCGCATCTTGAGCAGCCGGGCGATCTCCTGGGCGGTGAGCTCACCGGGCCGGATCAGCAGGTCGATGCCGAGGTCCTTGGCGGTCAGGGGGGCGTCCTCGCTCCAGATGGCGAGGCTCCTGACCCGCGCGATCTTCTTCGGGATCCCGCACTTGCCCGCGATCATCGAGGCCGTGATGTTCACCGCGTCGTTGTCGGTGACCGCGATCAGGTAGTCCATGCTCTCGGCGCCGGCCTCCTTCCACGTGGCGAAGTTCATCGCGTCGCCGCGGATCAGCCGGGCGTCGATCTCGCCGTCGGCCCGGGCGATCAGCTCGGGGTTCGACTCGATCGCGGTGATCAGATACCCCTCGTGGGCCAGCCACTTCGCGAGGTAGTAGCCGACCCCCCCCAGACCCAGGATGAGGATGCTCTCTTTCCTGCCCATGTGCCCATCCCGTCGCAGAGCGGAGCTCCGCTTCATACAAGAACCGGGGGGAACATACTCCCGCCCCTGCTCCGGCTCTACGGATCGGCGTCAGTCCTCCTTCTGGGCGGGCCGCGCGAAGCTGCGGTCGTTGAGGTGATCGACCAGCATCTCGCCGGTGACCACGTCCACGATCTTGAGCATCGCCACCAGCCCGTTGCGGGCTCCGTTGCTGTCCCTCACGCTCAGGGCGCCGTAGCCTCGACTCTCCCCGGCGGGGGTGAGGAAGTCGCGCAGGCCCGGGAACAGGGCCTCCAGGCTGCCGAACCAGGAGCCGATGACCGGGAGCGCCACCGTCGCGGGATCCATGCGCTGTCCGGCCTCGTTGGTGACCGTCAGCTCCAGCGTCGGGGCCACCCAGTCACTGATGGGGACCTGGGCGAGTCCGAGGTAGTTCTCGTAGCGCGGGCTGCCCTCGGGGGTCGTCTCGGCGAGGATCCGAGGGGCCACCAGGTCCAGGTAGGGGGGGATCCCCTGGGTGTCCAGGAAGTCGAACATCAGGTGCACGCTGCCGGCCGTGTACCCGTCCGGTCGGTTGCGGTCGATGAAGTCCAGATCGATGGCCTGCAGACCGAGGGAGCCCTCCGCCGTGGCCCCGCGGCACCACACCCAGATGCACCCCTCGAAGGGCAGGGCCCCTTGCGGCAGCACCGTCTCCAGGTCGAGCCGCAGGGCCTGGAAGGTGCCCAGCTCGAACACCTGGGTGTGCACCGGATCTCCCGCCTGGTCGAGCAGGAAGATCTCCAGGGTCTGGGGGCCCAGGGTGTTGAAGGCGTTCAGGACCGTGCTCAGGCCGCGGGCTGGCGCCACCTGCACCCAGCCGCCGACGGACGGCACCCAGCTCAGCCCGTACAGCTCGTTGAAGCGCTCCAGGGTCGCTTGATCCGACATGACTATCCCGAGAACCCGGTGCCGTGCACCACGAAGTGCCGGTCGAAGAAGTGGTCGGCCGAAGCGAAGCCCTCGTTGTCCCGATCGAAGACGAACGCCAGGGCCACGAGCCCCGCTTCGGGCTCCAGGATCTGCGCGGTGCCGGTGGTCAGATCGGCCCCTCCGGGCAGCTCGGACACGGCGAACACCGTGCTGGCGTAGGGCGGCAACGGGTCGAGCGTGGTGTTGACCAGCTCGTTGCCCAGATCGTCGCGGAGTATCACCTGGGGCCGCGCTGCCAGCGCCTCGCCCACCCCGTCCCCCGTGGCGTTGGCGATGGCGATCTTCGTGACGTAGCGCTCGGTGTTGACGACCTTGGGCAGCACCAGATCGGTCCAGGTGGTGTCCCGATTGGAGTTGCCGAAGTCGCGCATGCCGTGCACCGAGGCCTGGTGGGACGGCCCGTACCAGTCGAAGCTGATGCCCTGCAGACCCATGAACACCGAGCCGAACAGGGGCGTGGTGCCCACCCACAGGCTGCCCTCGAACGGAGCGACGACGGCGTTGCGGGCGAGGAACTCGTCCACCTCGATGTGGGACGACTCCCCCGGCGGAAGGGCCGCGAAGGCCTCCTCATGGGCCACCAGCGCGCCATCCAGCGCGAACGCCTGGAGCACCACCCGCTGCGGCGAGTCCGACGGATTCCACAGGTTGATCCGGCCGCCGATGGTGCCGCTGGCGTTGGCGCGCACGTGGGCGGCGATGGTCTGCCACAGATCGGCGTCGATCTCGGGCTCGCCGTCCTGCAGCGGGTCGGAGGGACAGCCGAGCAGCCCCAGGGCGGCGACGCCAGCGGCCCCGTGGAGCACGGTGCGGCGGGTGGGGTTCGGCTTCATCGGCAGGTCCTTCCGCATCAGGGCGCGACCTCGACGTCGAGCCATGTGAAGTAGTCGGGGGGCGCGACCACGATCCCGAGCTCGCCGCCGGTGAGGTTCAGGGCGCTGAGCAGGAGGTGGTCGCCGGGCAGGGGAGCGACGGCGGCCGCGGACGACAAGAAGCACTCCTCGAAGGGCACGTATCCGTCCACGCCGTCCTCCGGGTCGTCCGCAGACAGGATCTCGATGGGCTCACCGTCGTGCACCAGGGCCAGGGCATAGCGGGCGGTCACGCCAGGTTCGTCCACCTTCGCGACGTGCAGCGACACGGAACCGGTCAACGCGTCGAGCACCGGGTAGGTCCACTCGGCGAGGGCGCCCTGACTGAGCAGGAAGTGGTCCTCGGCAGCCACCTCGTTCTTGTGCTCCCTCATGCCGTACCGACCCTCGGCGTCGGGAGTCGAGGAGCCGCCCTGGGCGTAGATCCGGTGCCAGCCGGGCCCCTGCAGCCCGTCTCCCGGGCTCTTTTCGTACAGCGTCGGCAGATCGCACGACGGCCCCGCGCAGCCCGCCGAGGCGTGCCAGGACACGCACACCACCGCCCCCATCAGGGTCTGCAGGGTGCGCATCAGCGCCCCGGCTCCCCGGTCCCGGGATCCGTCCACGCGGCGGTGACGGTGGCGGTGTCGGTGGCCGTGTTGCCCAGCGCGTCGGTGATCTGCACCCGCACCTCGATCACGTGGTCGAACCAGGTGCTGGTGTCGCGGGCGGCGTCGAAGACGAGCCAGCTCCCGGCCAGCTCCAGGACGCCCGTCCCGCCCTCCGTGAGTCCCCGCACGACGGTGATGCTGCCGAGCGCCTCCGGGTCGTCGAGCAGGAACGACTGAAAGGTCACGCGGGGGTTGTCGGGGTCGGTGGGATCCACCGGGTCGCCCGCCAGCACGCCCGTGGCCCCGACGGAGACCGCGAGCATGTAGCCGAGCTGGGGCCCCCGCACGATGTCCACCACATCGCCGTCGTGCAGGGGGACGTGCGCGTCGCGGCCGCCGCCGACCTCCACCCAGGCCGGGCCGAGGCCCGACGGAGCGCATCCCGCCAGCAGCAGGCACAGCAGGACCACGTGTTCGTGGGGATCCGGGCGGCTCATGGTCGGCCCGAAGGTACCTGCGGCGGGTTGGGCTGGTGCTGATCGTCGATGGGTGGACCCGTGGCGCAGGTGGTCACCAGAGTGACCGGCCATCGGCGGATCCTCCGGATCGCTGGTCGCTGCAGTGACCAGGGACGCCGCGGCCCTGGGGGCGGGGCCGGCCTCGCGGGCTGGGGTCTGGTTGTGGTTCTGTTGTTAAATCAGGCGGTTGCGTATCTTCTCGAGCGTGGCTGGGGCTTTGGGCCGGAGTGGCTCGCTTCTTGCGAAAGACCCCCGCGGAGGCAGCCAATGACCCGCTCGATCCCCACCATCGTCCTGACCCTCTCCGTGACCGCCCTCGCCGGCTGCCTGGGGGAAGGCGACTTCGCCCCCAGCGAGCTGCACCATCACGGCCCCCCCGCCGACGAGATGGACCAGATCGGGATGCCCGTCACCTGCGGCGCGTCCATCGACGTGTACCCCATCGCGGGGCCCCACAACGGGGGCTGGGACAGCAACGCCACGAGCTTCAGCTGCTCCCACCCTGCCGGGGCCGGCGACAACAGCGACTTCATCGGTGGTGACCACTACGGCAACGACCTGTTCGCCGCCGAGGGCACCCCCGCGGTGGCCGCGGTCAGCGGCGTGATCACCCACTCGGGCTACGGCACGGTCAGCGGGAACCGCGTCACCATCATGGACAGCTGCGGCTGGCACTACTTCAACGGGCACCTGGAGACCATCGCCCCCGGAATGAGCGTCGGCACCAACGTGACGGCCGGTCAGGTCATCGGCACCGTCGGGGACACCGGCAACGCCGCGGGCACCCAGGCCCACATCCACTTCTCGGTGTACCCCGAGTCCTACAACTCCGGCGTCGATCCCTTCCCGTACCTGCAGGCGGCGGACCACAGCAACTGCGACGGCACCAGCTCCGGCGGCAGCGCGGGCAGCGGCTCCGGCAGCGGGTCCGGCGGCGGCGAGCCCGCGTTCAACCCCTGCACCGACAGCGACATCGTCGCGTCGGAGGACAGCGGAGCCTTCAACTTCTTCTACGGTGGCGCCACCGCGAGCACCGAGGTGGGCGCCGCGCCGGCCGCCGGACTGCCCGAGACGGGCGGCCTGGACGAGACCTTCAAGGCCGCGCTGCCCTACTCCGGCGGCGCCGACTTCACGGTCGGTCGCTGGGGCCCCTACATCTCGCACACCGGCGAGTGGGACGTTGAGGCCTTCATCCCGAACTCGACCGTGGAGCTCGCGGCCAACGCGGTCTACGAGATCGCCTTCCAGGGCGGGCGTGCCATGGCGGTGATCGACCAGGAGGCCGCGAAGGGCACCTGGGTGTCGCTGCTCGACGAGCCCGTCAAGGTCATGGTCGGCGTGGCCGCGTACGTGGGCCTCAACAACGCCACGTTGCCGACGGGCGCCCGCACCGACGGAGCCATCGCCTTCGACTCGGTGCGCTGGGTCTTCATCGGACCCACCGGGGGCGGCGCCGCGGGCTCGTCCTGCCAGGTGTCCGTGGACTGCGCGGGCAACCTGATCTGCGGCGAGTCCGACACCTGTGAGGCTCCCTGCAACAACTCCGGGTGCGACACGGGCTCCTGCGACGTGACCACCGGGACCTGCTCGCTGCCCAGCGACGGCGATCCCCTCGAGGAGCCGATCATCGACACGGACGGCGACGGCATCCCCAACTACCTCGAGGGGCCCTCGGACCCCGACGGCGACGGCATCCCCTCCTGGTACGACCTGGACAGCGACGGCGACGGCATCCCCGACTCCGTCGAGGGCTCCGGCGACAGCGACAACGACGGCGTGCTCGACGCCCAGGACCTGGACAGCGACAACGACGGCATCAGCGACGCCGACGAGGTCGGTGACTACGCCGACCTGCCCCTGGACAGCGATCTGGACGGCGTGCCCGACTTCCAGGACGCCGACAGCGACAACGACGGGATCCCCGACTCGGTCGAGGTGGGGCACCCCGAGGATCCGGTGGACACCGACAACGACGGCACCCCCGACTACCTGGACACGGACAGCGACAACGACGGCCTGACCGACGGCGAAGAGGCGGGCTACGAGCCGAGCCAGCCCACCGACACGGACGAGGACGGCGTGCCCGACTACATGGAGGGCGGGGACGCGGCGAACGACGCGAGCGTGATCGGCGGCGTCGGCAACGGGGGTGGTCTTGGCAGTGACCAGTTCAGCGCGGACGACGGCACCGACTGGAACAAGTACGCCTGTTCGACCGGCGCCACCGAGCCCTCGGGCGCGGCGCTGATGCTGCTGGGCCTGTCGCTCCTCGGCCTGCGACTCCGTCGCCGCGTCTAGCCGGGAGTGTAGGCTTCCGTCCCCTGACTGGAGACGGCATGAGCATCGACGTGATCGCGGTAGTGGGCGCCGGAACCATGGGCCACGGGATCGCCCACGTCGCGGCCCTGGCCGGCGCGCAGGTGCGGCTGTACGACCTGGACGAGGCGGTGGTGAGCCGCGGACTGCAGGCGATCGCCGCCAACCTCGCCAAGGGCGTCGCGCGCGGAAAGGTGGACGAGGCGACCCTGGACGCGACGGTCGCCCGGATCAGCGGGGGCACCGATCTCGCCCAGGCCGTCGCCGGAGCAGACCTCGTGGTGGAGGCGGTGCCGGAGAAGCTGGAGCTCAAGCGGTCCCTGTTCGCCGCGGTCGAGCCCCACGTGGGTGCCCGCGCGATCCTGGCCACCAACACCAGCTCGCTGTCGATCGCCCGGATCTCCGAGGCCGTGACGCGGCCGGGTCAGGTCATCGGGCTGCACTTCTTCAACCCCGTGCACATCATGCAGCTCCTCGAGATCGTCGTGCACGACGGCACGGCCCCCGTGGTGCTGCAGGCCTGCCGCGAGTGGGGCGCCGCCATCGGCAAGCAGTGCATCACCGTCAAGGACTTCCCGGGGTTCGCGACCTCGCGGCTTGGGGTGTGCCTGGGCATGGAGGCGATCCGCATGGTGGAGCAGGGGGTCGCCTCCGCCGAGGACATCGACACCGCCATGGTGCTCGGCTACCGCCACCCAATCGGGCCCCTGCGCCTGACCGATCTGGTGGGGGTGGACGTGCGCATGCACATCGGCGAGTACCTCGCCAAGGAGCTGGGCAACGCCGCCTTCGAGCCGCCGGACCTCATGCGCCGCATGGTGGCCGACGGCCTGCTGGGCAAGAAGACGGGGCGGGGCTTCTACTCCTGGGAGTCGTAGCGCAGGCGCTCGGGCAGCACGAACCCCGTGAACAGCTCGATGCCGACCTCCAACAGCGCCGGATCCCACAGGTCGCGCGCGCTCTCCTCCCGCAGGATCTCCAGCGTGCGGGCGTGGCTGAACGCCGGCTTGTAGACCCGCTCCACCCGCAGGGCGTCGTAGGCGTCGGCCAGCTGGAGCACCCGCGCGGTGATGGGGATGTCCTCGCCGGCGAGCGCGTCGGGGTAGCCCGACCCGTTCCAGCGCTCGTGGTGGTGCCGCACGATGGGCCGCACCTCGCGCATGGAGCGCAGCGGCGCGATGATCTGGTCGCCGATCCGGGGGTGCTGCTTCATGATCTCCCACTCGCGCTCGTCCAGCTTTCCCCGCTTGAAGAGCACGGCGTCGGGGATCCCGACCTTGCCGATGTCGTGCAGCACGCCGCCCCGGTGCAGGGCGAGGAGCGGACGCCGGCCGAGCCCCACCTGCCGGCCGAGGGCCACGGCCAGCACGGACAGCCTCTCGCAGTGGCCTTCGAGCGCTTCGTCCTTCGCCTCGACGCTGCGGGCGAGGGTCATGAGCACATCGCCGGCGTCGTCCAGCTCGTCCATGCCCCGCTTGAGCCGCGCCAGGCTGCGCACCCGGGCGACCAGCTCCCGGGACCGCACGGGCTTGTGCAGGTAGTCGGACGCCCCCCGGGCGAGCAGGTCCTCCTGGGCTGACATCGAGGACAGGTTGGAGGCGACGAGCACCGGCAGCCGTCGGAAGCGGGAGTCCGCGCGCATGCGCTCCAGCACCTCTTCGCCCCGCAGCCCCGGCATGAGCAGGTCCAGGATCACGACGTCCAGGTTGCTGTCGGCGGCCTGCATCACCTGCAGGGCGTCCACGCCGTCCACCGCTTCGATCACCTCCATGCCCGCTCGCTCGAGGTAGCGACGGAGCAGTCGGCGGTTGAGCGCCTCGTCGTCCGTCACGAGCACGCGGATCGGGTCGTCCATCCCGTCGAGCTCGCCGCTCAGGGGCTCGGCCTCCTCGAGCCCCGGGGGCACCGCCGTGAGCACCTTCATCGCGTCCATCTTCACGGGCCGCCTCCTGTCGTGTTCATGATGGGCTGCCGTGGGTCCAGTCTGTCTCGATCGTCCAGTCCGGATCGTCCACGGGATCGGCGGGGGGCAGCTCGAGGACGAAGCGGGCCCCGCCCTCGGGCCGGTTCGTCGCGGTCAGCGTACCGTTGTGCTCGACGACGATCTGCCGGCTGATCGCCAGCCCCAGCCCCACGCCCAGCTGCCGCATGGACGAGTCGCCCGCCTGCTGGAACGGCTCGAAGATCGCCGCCAGCCGCTCTTCGGGCACGCCGGGGCCGTCGTCTTCCACGATGAGCCGCAAGGACCCCGCGTCGGTGCGCTCGGCGATGATCCACGCGGTTCCGCCCGCCGGTCCGAACTTCACGGCGTTGCCGATCAGGTTCACCAGCACCTGGACCAGCCGGTCCGCGTCCCCGATCAGCTCCGGCGCGTCGTCGTCCACCCGGGCCTGCAGGGTGATCCGCGCCTGCTGCGCCAGGGGGAAGAGGGTGTCCCGGGCGGCGACTACGAGCTCGAGGGGATCCACCCGCTCCCGGCGCCACTCGGACTTGCCCGCCTCCATCCGCGCCACCGACAGCACCTGCGTGATCATGGTCGACATGCGCCCGCCCTGGCCCTTGATCTGGGTCAGCACCTGCAGGGCCTCCTCGGGTCCCGCGGTGCCGTCCAACACCGTCGTGGCGAGCCCGAGGATCGCGTTGAGGGGGGTGCGCAGCTCGTGGGCCAGGATCGCGAGGGAGTCGTTCTTGCGGCGCAGGGCATCGACCAGTCGGGCGTTCTCGATGGCCACCGAGGCGGCGTCGGCGCAGGCCGACAGGAGCGCCGCCTTCTCGTCAGCCGATCCGCCCAGGGCGGTGCGGGAGTCCACGGAGATCACGCCCAGCAGCGTGTCGCCCCGCAGGATCGGCACGCAGATCACCGACCGGAGCCGCGCCGCGGTCACCGAGGCGGTCTGACCGAGCGAGTCGTCGTCATCGATGTCCAGCGCCACCAGGGCACGCCGGGTCTTGATCACCCGCTGGGTCACGGAGCTGGAGGGCGCAGCGACGACCTTGTCGAGCTCCTCGGACGACAGCAGCCTGGAGGCCCGCATGGTGGGCTCGCCGGAGCCGTCCATGAGCAGCACGTACCCGCGCTCGAAGCCCACCAGACCCAGCGTGCGATCCAGGATCAGCTCCAGCAGGGCCGACAGGTCCATCTCCCGGGACAGCGCCAGGGTCAGCTCCTGCAAGGCCGCGTAGTGGCTCGTGAGCTGGTCGAACTGGTTGCGGGTGGCGGCCATCACGAACTGTCGGAGCGAGTCCAGCCGCTGCAGCTCGGGTCGGGCGGAGACCGTGCGGAAGCGCTGCTCGCACGCGTCCATCAGGTCCGCGGCGTCGTTGTAGCGGCCCAGATCTGCGAGCACCTCCGCGATCCGGAGCCGCATGCGCGCGGCCTCCTGCTCGTCCTTGCCCGCCTCCAGGGCCTCCACCGCCGCGTCGGCCCGCGCGTCGGCGCCGGGAAAGCCGCCGGTGCGCAGCTGGCCGATGGCCGTCATCCCGTCCAGAAGGATCAGCTCGAGGCTCGCGTCCGTGGCTGAGGCCAGGGGGTGGGCCCGGGCGATGGCCGCGCTGGCGGACACGATGTCGCGGTTGTCGAGCCGCAGCTGGGCGAGCCGACGCCAGGCCTCGACCTGCTCGCTCTCGATGCCCCGGGCGGCGCTGATGCGGATGGTCTCGGCGTACAGGTCCTCGGCCCGCTGGGTCTGGCCCCCCACCGCGGCCACCTCGGCGAGGTTTCCCAGCACCATCGGCTCGAGTCGAGCCAGCTGGTGCCGGCGGGTCAGGATCAGGGCGGCGGCCAGCCGCTCCTCGGCCCGGTCGAGCTGCCCGGTGTCGCGGAACAGCGCGCCCAGGTTGTTCAGGGCGCTCGCCGTCTCATCGACGTCGCCCAGCCGCTCCACGAGGTCCCGGAACTGATCGAACGCGGCGATGGCGGCGTGCCAGTCCCCCTGCAGGTACCGCAGTACGCCGAGGTTGTTCAGGACCCGGGCCGCGTCCAGCAGCCGATCAGCCGCCTCGTACAGGGGCCCCGCCACCTCGAAGCAGGCCGCGGCCTCGTCCAGCGCGCCGCTGCGCTTCAGGGCCGTGCCCTGGGTGGTCAGCACCCTCGCCCGGAGGCGCGGGGACAGGTCCGGCAGGGCCTGCAGGAGCCGGGCGCACCGCGCGCTGGCCGCTGCGTGGTGGCCCTGGTGCCAGGAGCAGTCGGCCAGCACCACCTCCAGCCCGACCCGCCACGCGACCGGGCTGTCGCCGCCCAGATCGCGCAGCCACGCCTCGGCCACCGCGCGGGCCTGGTCGAAGGAGCCGCCCCGCATCAAGGTGATCGCCCGGAGGTGGGCCGCCGCCTGGTGAAGCTCCAGGTCGCCGGCGCGGGCGATCAGGGCCTCCTCGGTGTCGAGCACCGCCAGCGCCCCCGCGAAGTCCCCGGCTTCCTGCCGGGCCCGGACCTCGTCCAGGGCGAGTCGGGCCCGGGCCACGCCCCCCACGACGCCGTCCGCGGCGCGCACCCGGGCGTACCAGGTCGCCGCCTCGGTGTGCTCTCCGAGCAGGCTCGCGAGGTGGGCCCGGAGCCTCCACAGCGGGGCCGCCGCGGGAGGGGCCAGGCCCGTCAGGGAGCCGCCGTCCATGGCGGTGACGAGCTGCCGTCGCGCGGCCCGCAGCTCCCCCCGGTCGGCGCGCTCCTGCACCGCCGCCGCCAGCTCGGAGGGGTCACCCCCCGAGAGCCTCGTGGGGTCCGTGTCGGGGGCGAGCTCCTCCTCGACCGCCGCCGGGTTCCAGACCCACGCCGCCTCGGTGGCGAACAGGGC
>CALAGR010000292.1 GCA_937891735.1 uncultured Pseudomonadota bacterium
GCGGCCGCGCCCGCCGACGCCGCGCCCGCCGCGCCCGCTGGCGACCGCTGGGTCGTCCAGCCCGGCACGAGCTCGATCAGCTTTGTCGGCGCCAAGGTCACCAAGACCCACAAGGGTGGCTTCGGCGACTTCACCGGCGAGGCGGTGATCGCGGACGGCAAGCCCGTGTCCACCAGCTTCACGGTGCAGATGGCCTCGCTGTGGGCCGACGAGCAGAACCCCGCCGAGGGGACCGGCCCCTACAAGCTGACGGGCCACCTGAAGTCCCCGGACTTCTTCGACGTGGACGCGCATCCCACGGCGGACTTCGCCAGCACCAGCATCAGGGCGGCCGACGGGGACAACGCCTGGTCCGTCACGGGCAACCTGACGATGCACGGCAAGACCAACGAGGTCACGTTCCCGGCGACCATCGAGGTGGCGCCCGACGCGGTCCGGGCGAGCGCCTCCTTCAAGATCAACCGGCACGACTGGGCGATCAGCTACCCCGGCAAGCCCGACGATCTGATCAAGGACGACGTCGCGCTGAGCCTGGACTTCAACCTCGGGCGCTAGCTCCCGTCCGGGAACGCCCGATCCACCCGATCTCGGCGTCGAACTTCAGGCCCGCGACCTGCGGCGTACGCGAGTAGGCCTCCTCGCGGTCCCTCATTCTCCTTGACCTCGGGCGCCTCTGACGCCCCCGACCTGGGAGCCACCTTCTCACGTCCGGCGGGGGAGGGAAGGGCCCGTCCTCGTCTCCGACCTCGAGCAGCTCGATGGGCTCCGCCGCCCCTTCATCCGCCACCGCTCGTGGGACACCACCCGGAGATCCGTGCTCCCCAGCACCGACAGGTACCGCAGCCCCCAGTCGTAGGCCACCGCCGCGGGCACCTGCTCGAACAGGCGGCCCACACCTCGGAAGGCGCGGTCCTCAGCCGTTCCTCATCGAAGCTCTCCGGCTGCGGAGACGTGACGAGGTCACGACCACTCCCTGCGAGCGCGGACAATCGATATGATCATCGTCATCAGCCGCCGCGACACAGGTCGAGGTGCCATCCCCGGAGACTTCACGTGCCCCACCACCTCCGCCACCACCTGCTGCTGTCGGTCTTCCTGGTGGGGTGCGTCGCCCCGGAGCCCCCGAGCGAGCGCTCCGATCCGGAGGCCGACGTCATCGACCAAGGCCCCCTGCGCGGCGGTGTGGGGTGAGATCCCCGCCGGCGGTCGCCTCTTCGTGGACGCCGCCGCAAGCCCCGGCGGAGACGGCTCGATCACCGCGCCGTTCGACACGATCGCGGGGGGCGTCACCGCCGCCCGCTCCACGCGGATCCGCTCCGTCGCGATCGCCGCTGGCCAATACGAGCACCGGATCCGGCTCGACGACTCCGTTCCCGGTTGGGGGGACGCGGGCCTGGAGATCACCGGCTGCGGTCAGGGCGTGACGACCATCAGCGCGGTCGTCGAGCGGGAGCCGCTGCCCGAGGGGGGCTGGCTGGAGTTCGTGCAGCCCGTCGTGGACATCACCGGCGTCGGCACGGACGGGGTGCTCATCCGGGACTTCACGGCGGTCGGCGGGCGCCGCGCGGTGACCGTCCGCGGCGGCGCGGGCCTCGCCGATCCTGTCGTCATCCAGCGGCTCACCCTCGAAGAGAGCATTCGGATCGGGATCCTCATCGACGGGCTGCAGACGGTCGCCAACCTGTCCGAGGTGCACGTCGCCGGGATGGTCGAGGAGGACGGGCTGGGGCACGGGATCGCCATCCAGACCGGCGCGTGGGTCACCGACACCGTGCCTGCGCCCACCACCGTCTCCAGCTCCCTCGTGGAGGGCGCCGTCGGCGTCGGGATCCTCGCCGAGGGCGGCTGGAACACCCTGACGGACGTGACCGTGACCGGCACCCTCGCCCTCGAGGGCGAGCTGGGGCGCGGGATCCAGCTGCAGAGCCGCACCCGGGCGGACCTCCTTCGGGTGACCAGCACCGGCAACCGGGACGCCGCCCTGTTCGTGCACCTGGCCGGCCGGGAGGGGGTGGGGATCTCCATCGTCGACTCGGTCCTGGGCGACACCGCCGGCTCGGACGTCGCCGACACCGGCGAGACGGCTGGCGAAGGCCTGAGCGTCAGCAACGGCGGGGATCCGGTGGCCACCAGCGAGCTGGTGACCCTGAGCGGGACCACCCTGAGCGGCAACCTGCGCGCCGACGTGCTGGTGGACGGCGGTGCCCTGGAGATCGGCCCCGGCAACAGCTTCGGAGCCGACGGTCAGTTCGGGGTCGTCGTCCAGGCGAACGGCGTCGCCCAGGGGCCGGGCGGCGGTCCCCCCGACGTGGGCGTCACCGAGCTCTCGGACGCGGACAGCCTCGGCCTCATCGGCGACGCGATCCAGCTGGACGGGCTGGGCGAGTGAGCCTCCTCCGAGTCGCGCCCCTGTGGGCCTCCCTCCTGCTGCTCTCCGCTTGCGACAGTGCCCCCGAGGCGCCCGTCTGCCCCGAGGGGGAGAGCCTCGTTCCCGTCGGCGATCCCCGGCTCGACGAGGTCGAGGAGGCCTGCGCCCCCGCGCGCTGCGGCACCGAGGCCTGGCCGACGACCGACGCCACCGACATCATCTACGCGGCGGCCTGGGGTGGGCCGACCGGTCCGGGCACCCGGGAGGCGCCGTACGGGCTGGTGCAGCGCGCGATCGCGGCTGCGGGCCCCGACGGCACCGTGCTCGTCGCGGACGGTGAGTACGTCTGGGACCTGCTCGTCACCCCAGAGGAGGGCAGCGGTGTCACGATCCAGGGTCGATGCCCCGAGCTCGTCGCGCTGACCCCGCGGGACCCGGAGGCGCCGTCCTTCTGGGTGCAGGGCGCCACGCTGGAGGTCAGCGGCGTCACCTTCCGTGGCGGCCACGGGGTCCAGCTCATGCGCTCGGCGGATGGCGCGTACGACGCCTCCCTCTCCCTGCACGACGCGGTGGTCGCGGACGCCTGGGAGGTGGGCGTCCAGGCGGTCACGGGCTCCACGCTGGACCTCACGGACGTCACGATCCGCGGCACGCGCCCGACCGAGGGCTCTGTCGCGGTCGCTGCCGTGCACGTGAACACCGGCGCCCACGCCCAGCTCACCCGCGTCGAGCTGGTGGACAACATGACCGCAGGGATCGAAGCGCGCGGGTTCGGCACCGAGCTCGAGCTGGACGACGTCATGATCCTGGACGCGGTCGCCCGGCCCCTGACCGCGGAGGAGGTGGCCCAGGGGCTCGCAGCCGTGGTTGCCCGGGGCAGGATGATCCTGGTCGAGGGCGGCGCGGCCCTCTCCGCGCGCGGTGTGACCCTGCGCGACAACCCCGGCGACGGGATCGTGTTGGTCGGGCCGTCGGGGCCGCACCTCCTGGAGGAGGTCACCGTCAGCGGGATGCGCGACTCCTACCCCCCGCCCCTCCAGGCGGGCCGCTCCAGGGGCCGGGGCGTGGTCATGGAGGCGCGCTTTGCTGGGGCGGGGATGGACGTCACCGCGCGCAACCTCCTCGTCGAGGACTGTCGATGGATGGGGATCAGCGCCGGAGGGCAGTACCTCACCGCCGATCTGGAGGGGGTGATCGTGCGCGACATCAAGCCCTCGGAGCACGACGGCATCGGAGGCATCGGCTTGCAGGTCTGGGAGCGCGCGCCGGTGAGCATCCGCGACATGCAGGTCGAGGACACCGGACCGGTCGGGATCTACGTCACCGGCGAAGCCGACGTGACCCTGCAGAACGTCGACATCACCAGGACCACCGCAGGCGTGCAGCCGGGCGGCGGCGTCGGGCTGGTCTCCGCGGGGGCCGTGCACGCCGACGGCCTGCGGATCTCGGACGGCCAGGGGGCCGGGATCCTCGCCTTGCCCGGTGGGCTGGTGGAGGCGACCGACGCGCAGCTCACCGGCAACGGCATGGCGAGCGCGGTGGTCCTCGGCGGCGAGCTGCGCCTGGGCGACTCCACCCTCTCGGGGGCCACCCCATCGGCGGAGTACGGCGGGGGCATCGGGCTGTTCTCCCTGAACCACGAGCAGCCGGCCCGCGTGCTCCTCGATGGCGTCACCTTCAGCGACACCGTCGGCCCCGGCGTCTACCTCAGGGGCCCCGGGAGCTACGAGATCCACGACTCCACCTTCAGCGACGCCGGCGACGTCCGCGGCACGCCCGGGGGCGTCTTCGCCGTCGAAGGCGTGCAGGCCTGGGTCCCCGGCGAGGGCGACGAGACCGGCTCGGGCCTGCTCATCGAGGGCAGCTCCTTCGACGGCATGGGGCTCGACGCGATCCTGCTGGACGGCGCAGGTGCGACGCTGGCGGGCAACACGTTCGGGGAGGTGGCGGGCGAGCCGCTCTTCGTGCAGCGCTGCGGGGACGAGCCGCTGCCGGTGGATCTGACGGACCAGGAGGGCGCCGACGCGACCTGCAGGCCCGAAAGCCGGGGCGTCGAGTCGCTCCTGCTCTACACCGCGCTGATCAGCGACGCCCTCACCCAGTAGGGACCCGCCCTACCGCCGAACGAGCCGCACGGTCGGCGGCACGTGGGCCACGTTCGCGTCGGGTGCCGGCTCGGCGCCCCTGGCGGCCCCGCTCCGCAGGATCTCGACCGTGGCGAGGCCGTCCGCTCCGCGCTCCAGGGCCGCGAGCAGCGAGTCGATCACCTCCCGGTCCTCGGCCGCATGGTCCAGGTGCACGGTCGTCCGGCAGCGGGCGCCCGCCGATTCCAGCGCAACGGGCGTCTGCGGACCGAGCAGCTCCGCCGCCCGCTGGAGGTCCGGCCGCTCCCGCGGGTCCTTGGACAGCGCGGCGCGCACGAAGTCCGCCAACCCGACCGGCACCCCAGCGACGTCGTCGGCGACGTCCGGCGGCGACGCGTGCACGTGGGCGTGCATCACCTCGTCGGGCACCGTGCCCTCGAAGGGCGGACGCCCGGCGAGCAGCTCGAACCCCATCACGCCGAGCGCGTACACATCCGACCGGGAGTCTGCCCGCGCTCCCGTCACGAGCTCCGGGGCCATGTAGCGCGGCGTGCCGACGATGAGATCGCCGCCCCCCGCGGACCCTGCGCCGTCCACCCGGGTCGCGAGGCCGAAGTCCATCAGCTTGAGCTGGCCGGTGGTCCCCACACCGCAGTTCGCGGGCTTGACGTCGCCGTGCACGACGCCCTGCCCGTGGGCGAAGGCGAGCGCGGCCGCGGCCTGGCCGAGGAGCGGCGCCACCTCCTGGGCCGTCAGCCTCCCCCGCTCCGCCAGGAGCCCACGAAGGTCCGAGCCCTGCAGGCGCTCCATGACGATGAAGTGGGTCGCGTAGGCCGCCTCGGTGTCATACACGCGCACGATGTTGGGGTGCTCGAGGGACGCGATGATCCGCGCCTCGTTTACGAAGCGGGCCTGGAGCGGGCGGTCGTAGGCCATCGTGTGGCTGAGCATCTTGAGGGCGACGATCCGGCCGAGGCCCTCGTGCAGACCCTCGAAGACGTCGCTGCTCGCGCCCTTGCCGATCTGGCGGAGCAGGCGGTACTTGCCCACCCGGTTCAGGTCTCCGCTGCGCTGGAGCCGCTGGCGCACGAGGCTCGTGAGCAGGCGCGCGAGGCGCGGGTGGTCCCAGAGCAGGGGCTCGACGTCATCGCGCCGCAGCACGAGGGACGAGCAGGGGCCGATCGCGAAGACGTCCGCCGTCCTCGGATCGCCGGAGAGCATCCCGATCTCGCCGAAGACGGCGCCGGCCTCCAGGCGGACCGAGCGGGCGGCGTCCCCGTCACCCCCCAGCGGGACCCGAGCCGCGCCGCTCACCAGCACGTGCATCGAGTCGCTCGGCGCTCCATTGCGCAGGATCGCCTCGCCATCCTCCCAGCGCGCCAGCGAGGCGCGATCCGCGAGGCGGGCGAGCTCGTCCTGGTCCAGCGCGGAGAAGCCGGGGGTCGTACGGAGGACATCGATGGCGGTGGCCGGTGACATTGGCCCACAGGCTAACCCCTGCATCGCTCGGTTGCCGCGTTCCCAGGCGAGCGCCCGAGCACGCCGCCCACAAACCGCGGGACACCCTGAGCCGACCCCGACGCCGGAGCCGCTCTCGTTCTGCGGCGAGCATGCCTTCGGCCGCGCGTTCCCCTCGACATCTGGCACGGCGATTGCGATCGGTCCCGAGGTGCGCGCGCCACGTTGGCGCCGCGACGGAGGAGTGCGTCGTGAGACTCGCAACCCTGGCGTTCCTGGCGACGGTCGTCACCTGGTGGACGCCGAACCGAGCCGGCGCGGACGGGCTGGCGGACTGCTCCCGCAGCGATCTGGGCACCAACCTGCTTGCCAACCGGGGATTCGAGATGGGGGCGGAGCTCCCCGCCCGCTGGGAGCGGCGTGCCGTCTGGTACGACGACGCCCTCTTCCGCTGGGAGACCCGCCCCCCCGTTCGTCCCGGCGGTGGAGGGGGGCTCCGCGGTCTGCACAGCGTCGGGATCTCCACCCCCGTGATCAACGACGCCGCCTGGGTCCAGGGGGTCGAGGTCATGCCGGACACGACGTACTGCCTCAGCGGCTGGATCAGGACGCAGGACGTCGCCCACTCCCATGACCAGGCAGACCCGGGCGCCAACATCTCGGTGGTCCAGCCTCAGGGGTACTCCGAGGGACTCTTCGGCGACAACGACTGGACCTGGGTCAGCCTCAGCTTCGACACGGGGCCCAGGACGGAGATCCAGGTGGCGGCACGCATCGGCGGGTACGCCGGGAACACGACCGGCACCGCCTGGTTCGACGATCTCCGCCTGGTGGAGGTGCCGTCCTGCGACCAGGACGACGGGGACGGCCTGGCCAGCTCCAACCTGCTCGAGGGCCCCGGCTGCGCCCGGAGCTGCGGGGTCCCCAGGGGCTGGGTGCGGCGCAGCGATCTGTCCGACGGGAGCGTCGTCGAGGGCGAGACCCCTGACCGCGATGCCCCCCGCGGTCCGGTCCGTCGCGGGCGCTCCTGCGCCAAGGTCCCCATGCCCGCGAGCGGCGATGCCTACTGGGTCCACAGCGTCCAGGTCCAGCCGCACACGACCTACCGGCTCACGGGCTGGATCAAGACCCGCGACGTCGGCCACACGACCTCCTTCATGGACGCCGGCGCCAACCTCTCCTTGCTGGACAAGACCGTCAACGGGGGCTTCGCCCATTCCGAGCCGCTCTTCGGCGACAACGACTGGACCTGGGTCAGCGTCACCTTCGACACGGGACCAGAAGCCGAGATCGAGATCGTGGCGCGCGTCGGCATCGACTCGGGGACGACGACCGGCACCGCCTGGTTCGACGACATCCGGCTGGTGGACCTGACGACTCGAACATTCGGCGACGACGACGGGTCGGTCTCGGAGTCCGGCTCGGACTAGGCACGGACCCTGCATTCCCTGTCGGCAATCCGGCGATCACGCCGCAGATGGAGGCAAGGACATGTCGTTCACCGAGCAACCCCGCACACCCCGCGAGCCCTTTGCAGCGCTCACGGCTCTTGTCGTCCTGGGGCTCCTGTCTTCGGGCTGTCCGCAATGGACAGTCATCGGCAACGGCGTGGAGGCCACCGAAGCGCGTCCCCTGGCGGATTTCACGGAGGTCTCGGTGGGCAGCTTCGCCGACTCCAACATCGTCCTCGGCAGCAGCTTCGATGTGCAGATCACCTGTGACGCCAACCTGCTGCAGTACTTCCGCTCCCAGGTCGTCGGCGACGTCCTCATCATCGACCACGCCGGCGGGTGGGACCTGCGGGCCAACATCCGCGGTGGGTGCCACGTCGATGTCGAGCTGCAGTCGCTGACGAAGCTGTCGAACGCGGGCAGCGGGATCATGAAGACGGACGATGTCCTGTTCGGCGTCGAGGCGATCAGCAACACGGGCTCGGGGCAGGTGGTCGTGGCCGGAGCGGTGCGCCCGGCGGACCACCTCGAGGTCACCAACACCGGCAGCGGCCGCGCCGAGGTGCGCGGCGTCGATGTGCACGACCTCCGAGGCTCCCAGGAGGGCAGCGGGAGCATCTTCCTGGCCGGCGCCGTTCGAGAGGCGGTGTTCGTCTGCGACGGGAGCGGCCAGATCGACGCCGAGGGCCTGATCGCCGAGACCGTGAATGTCACCCTCAACGGCAGCGGAGACGTGATCGTGTACGCGACGGATCGGATCGAGGTCGTGCTCATCGGGAGCGGGGACGTCATCGTGCACGGCTTCCCGCAGGACCGGGACGTGACCATCTCCGGCTCTGGCACCGTCGTGTATCAATGAAGGGATCCGCGTGCATGGCCCTGGTGCCCCTCGTCTCCGCCGTGCGTGTTGGGCACCTGGTCTGCATCGCCGCCCTGGCCTCGGGTTGCGGCCCGCGCGGTCACCGTGCGTCGGCGACCCCTGCGCGCTGAGACCCCTGCGCGCTGAGCTGGGCTGCGATGCGGGGCGCGCTCAGCTACGGGGCTGACAACCTCTCCCCGAACTTCGCGACGACAGCCACCGCCGACCCCCACGAGGCCACGGCGGGCGCCCGAACCGCAGTCGGAGGGGCGCCGCAAGCGGATGCATACGCGGAGCGGAGCGTTCGATCTGCACGCCGCGATCCTGCTCCTCGGTCTCCACCCCCGCCGCCACGATCCGCAGACCGAGGAGATCGGCGACGGAGGCGAGTCGGCGAGGAAGGAGCAAGCCCCCCGCAGGACCGACCCCAGCGTGCCAGCGCCTCGACGGAGAGCCCCGCCCCGGTGAGCGGGCTGACGACGGGCCGGCACCAGGGCTTGATGTCGCGCCGCCCGAGCGCCTCCCGGAGCCACATCCGCCCCTGCATCAGGTGGATCCACACCTCGTCCCAGGAGTCGGGAGGATGCTCGTCCCCATCCCTCGACCCCGTGCGGTCCAAGCAGACGACCGCGGAGAGCATGAACTCCCCGCGGTCGTCGCGGATCCGAGGTCGACTCGACCTACTCCTCGGTATCCCCGCCTTCCTCCGACCACTCGCCCTCTTCCTCGATGGTCGCGTCCTGGTACTGCTGGTACTCGGACACGAGGTCGTTCATGTTGCTCTCGGCCTCGGTGAACTCCATCTCGTCCATGCCCTCGCCGGTGTACCAGTTGTCACCCTCGGGCATCTCGCAGGAGACCTCCTCGGCGTCATACGCCCCGCCGTTGGCGTCGGCATCGTGGAACCAGGTCGTCGGCGAGAAGTCCCCGTGCTCGGCGATGTGGGTGTCGACGGCGTTCTCGCTGACGAGCAGCATGTTGACCGAGCCGTTGCCGGTCACGTGGCAGATGGCGACCTTCGTTCCCGCCGAGGCGACAGCGGGCAGGCCGAGGACGATGGTGAGGATCGCGGTGGTGATCAGCTTCATTGGTATTTGATATCCGTCAGGTTGAACTGTTGAGCCCGCCCCCGGGAAACACGCTACGCGGAGCATCTGAATCCCTGACATCGATCATGTCAATGGGGCGACGTGGTACTTCGTCGGGGACCCGCGTCACCTCGGGCAGGCTGCGGGCAGTTCAGGCGCTGGGCCGCTGTGCCCTCCCCCCTGTCACCGGCAGCCGCACCCGCCCGCCAGGGGGGCGTATCACTCCGAGGTGGACGATGTGCAAGCCGACGTCGGCGACGGGGTTGGTGCTCTTGCCGAGGACGATCCGGTCATCGGGAGCCTCGCCGGTCGACACACGTGCCCCCAAGGGTTCGTCGAGGCGCGCGCCGACCTCGCCCTGGAGACGGTCGGGGCCAGATCCGGCAGGACGTCGAGGAAGCCGCCCTCGTCCGTGCAGGTCCGGAAGGAGCGGCACGAGGACCAGCCCAGCCACCTCGAGGTCGCGGACCCGGAGCGGGGCGGGCAGCAGCTGCAGGTGAAGTCCAGCACCTGCATGCACTGCAGGACGTGCGACATCGAGGACCCGCACCAGGTCATCACCTGGACCCCGCCCGAAGGCGGCGGCGGCCCCGACGACAAGATGACCTGAGCCGACGGCTACTTCCTCCTGCGGGCGGCCTCGAGCTCCTCCTTCTGGCGAGCCTTGAGGGCCTTCAGCTCCGCCTTCCGGCGCTTCTTGTCGGCCTTGGCCTCCGCCCTTGCGAGCTTCTTGCCGGCCTTGGTCTCCGCCCGGGCGAGCTTCTCGCCGGCCTTGGTCTCTGCCTTGGCGTCCTGCTTCTGCGACCTCGCCTGCTTCTTGTCCGCCTTCGCGGAGCGCCGGAGGTCCCGTTTCGTGGTCAGGCGCTCCAGCGCGGCTGTGGCTTCGGGCACGGGCCGGATCCCCGAGGTCAGCTCCATGTAGGCGACGAGCAGCGCCTTGGCGAGGTCGGTGTCCCCCATCACCTCGTAGGCCAGGGCCTTGACCACCATCGCCTCGTAGAGCTGGGGGTCGAGCCGCAGCGCAGACTGGGCTGCGCTCAGGGCGCGCTCAGGATGCCCTTTGTCCAGATCGCTCCGCGCGAGGTCGAGCTGGCGTCGGGCCTGCACGCCAAGGTCGTCGGCGAGGTCCGGCGCCGGGCCGGCGACGACCATGAACAGCGCGAACAAGACGGGGAGAAGGCGTCGCATGGGGGAACAGCGTCGTCAGTGTATCGACATCCCGACCCACGGCCGCGGGGCGGCGGCCCCGACGGTTAGCCCTGCCGGGCTTCGACCCGGGGCCGGCGGGCCTCACCCCGGGTGAGCAGGTAGACCAGGTTGGGGAAGTGCATCGCCATGAACACGGCGAACCGGCCGTGGGCGGTGAACACGTACTGCCGACGCCGCCGATGCAGGGCGCGCACCATGACCCGGGCGGCTGCGTCGGACGTCCACATGAGCTGCGCGGGGCGCGGGTCCTTGCGGCTCGGATCGTGTCGTCCCGCGTTGTCGACCTGGCCGATCTCGCTCGCCACGAACCCGGGATGCAGGGTGGTGCAGCTCACGCCGCTGCCCCGCAGCTCGGCGGCGAGCGTCTCGCCGATGATCCGCACGGAGTGCTTGCTGGCCGCGTAGGGGCCGCTCCCGGGCAGCGTCAGCCAGGCCATCACGCTGCCCACGAGGCCGATCCGGCCGCCGGTCTGTTCCAGGTGCGGCATCGCCGCGTACACCGTGCGCAGCAGGCCGAAGACGTTGACCTCGAACTGGCGCTCCCAATCCGCGACCGTGAGCTTGTCGAAGCGGGCCGCCACCCCGAACCCCGCGTTGGCGAGCACGAGGTCGAGCTGGCCCCACTCGGCGATCACCGCCGCCACGGCCGCGCTCAGGTCGTCGTCGCTGCTGACGTCGCAGGGCACGGCGAGGGCGACGCCTCCCGCCGCCCGGATCGCCTCGGCCACGGCCTGCAGCTTGTCGCCCCGTCGCCCCGAGACGGCGACCCTGGCCCCCTGCCTGCCGAGCTCCAGGGCGCAGGACGCCCCGATGCCCGAACCTCCACCCGTGACCCACGCCACCTTGCCGTCAAACATCCCCATGTCGCGCGCTCCCTGTGTGCTCATTCGGTGGACGGGGCCTCGGCGTGCTCCTTGACGTACGCCAGGTACGTCTTGAGCGAGCCCTCCGTGAGGTCCTCCTCCAGCCAGCGGGGAATGGCCTTCCCGCTCTGGATCCGGGCACGGTACACGAGCCACAGCCGCCCTCCGGTCGGCGCCGGGAAGACGCTGTAGCTGCCCTCGGTGTACTTGAGGTCATTGGGCTGGGTGGAGTCGATCAGCCACGTCATGTAGCCGTCCTTGCGGTGCAGGTCCCGGCGCACCCAGTAGTCCAGGCTGGTGAAGGCCACCTTGAGCTCGAACTTGAGCCCGAAGCTGAAGTGGTCCCCGTCGTCGCTCGACTCTCCGTAGGGCACCACGCTCCGGACCACGCTCGATGAATCGACCAGGTGCTGGCGGCTGAGCAGGATCTCCCAGACCCGCTCGACCGGCGCGGCGATCTCCACCAGCCCCATGACCGTGGCCACCGTCGAGTCCCCGGAGGAGGCGTCGAGCTCGCTCAACAGGGCGACCCGGCCCTGCTCCAGGCGGGCCCGGTCCGCGTCGGTCAGCACCGGCGGCGGCGGCTTGGCGGCGCACAGCAGGGCCGCACACCCCAGCAGGAACAGCGCGGCCCTCATGACCCGAACAGCTCGTCGATGGCTTCGTCGTTCTTGTCGAAGCCGTCGTCGATGCCCATCCGGGTGGTGTTGCGGATCGTCTGCTCGTCCGTCACGCCGGGGATGGCGATGTCGGTCCAGTTGCCCTCGAAGCGGATCGTCGTGCCGTCGTCCTGCTCCAGCCACACCTCGACCGTGTAGCTCTGCACAAGGCGCGTCTGTCCGTTCTGCGCCGTCCAGGACTGGTCCAGCCAGGAGCGCGCGGTCAGCGCCCGTCGTCCAAGGGGCTCGCCGTCGGCGTCCACGAGATCGAGCCAGGCGATCTGCTTCGGCATCACGTAGTCCACCGTGTACAGCAGGTTGGCCCGGCGGATGTCGTTGGAGGTGGCGAGCCGGGAGCATCCGCCGGTCAGGAAGCAGTCGGGGTCGCCGTCCACGAAGCTGCGGTCGTAGCGCTCCGTGGCGGTCTGCGCGGGCACCTGATCCGTCTGGACGAACAGGGCGGCGTGCAGGTCGATGGCGTGGGGCGATCGGGCGGTGACGGCGACCTCGATGCAGTCTTCCAGGGGCTCCTGGGGGCGCCGCACGTCTGCCACGTCCGGGTTGTCCAGGTCCGACAGGGTGAAGGCCCGATCCGCGGAGGCCTCGGCCTCGTAGTTCACCTCGGCCAGCAGCCGCTCCAGGTTCGCGCCCCCCAGGCCCAGGGACGGCAGATCGTCCGCGGGGTGCTCGCGAAAGAAGAACGCCGCGAGCTCCGACATGCCCGACGGGGCCTCGGGGGTCGGAGCGCAGCCGGCCAGCAGCGCGAACAGGACGAAGACGGGGCGGTGCATCGGCCGCGATGCTACCGCGCCCGCCCCGCCTGGGCGCACGGGAGTGTGAGCCTGCCTACCAGGCCTCCTTCTTGTGGGCCCGGACCTGCTTGGCGAAGGCCCGTCCCGACGCCCGGCTCTCCGCCTTGCTGCGCCGCCGCTCCTGGAACTCCGCCTCCCGCTGGAGCTTGAGGTGGTGCTCCCACCGCCGCTCGTCCAGCCGGCCATCGGACAGCGCGTCCTGCACCGCGCAGCCCTCCTCGCTGCCGTGGCCGCAGTCCCGGTAGCGACAGGACCGCTCGAGCCGCTCGATGTCCGCGAACGCCTCGGCCAGCCCCGTGCCGGACCAGAGCCCCAGCTCGCGCATGCCCGGGGTGTCGATCAGCAGCCCCCGATCCCCCGGGAGCACGAACAGGCGGCGCCCCGTGGTCGTGTGCCGCCCGCGGTCGTCGTCCAGCCGCTGGCTCTGTACGCGCTGCAGATCCCCGCCCAGCAGGTGGTTGCTCAGGGTGGACTTGCCCACCCCCGAGGAGCCGATCAGCGCGATCGTGCCCCCCGGTTCGAGCAGCGGCTCCAGCGGCCGCAGCCCGCCCTCCACCACCACCGAGGTGAAGACCACCCGGAACGCCGATGGGATCGCACCCAGGCGCGCCCTCCAGGCCCGCTCGCCGGCGGGCTCGAGGTCGGCCTTGTGCACCACCACCACCCCCTCGGCGCCGCTCGCCGCGACCACCGCCAGGTACCGCTCCAGACGGTTGACGTTGAAGTCCTTGTTCATGGACGTGACCACCAGGACCCGGTCCACGTTCGCGGCCAGGATCTGCGGTCGCGCCGCGAGCCCCGTGCTCTGGCGCACGAGCACGGTCCTGCGGGGCAGCAGGGCGGTGACCATGGCGGGGGGATCCCCGCCGGTGTATCGCGCGATCACCCAGTCCCCCACGGAGGGGCGGTCCAGGGGATCGGTGGGCACGCCGGGGCGCGCCACGAGGGGCGGTCCCCGGCCGATGAGGGTGAGCAGCGCGCCGTGGTCGGCCGCGACGCGTGCGATGAAGGAGTCCCCGTCGAGGTGTTCGGGGACGTGGGAAGCCAGATCCGGGCCGAAGCCCAGGTCGTTCAAGTCGTTGGACAAGGTCGTACTCGCTCGTTTCGTGTCCGGCGGGTGCCGCGACATCGATGAGCGCGTGAGTCGGCCACCATCACGGTGGCTGCGCGTACAAGTCGTTGGGGAATCGGGGGTCGAGCTCAGAAGCGCTCGACGGAGGACTCACGCGCGCGATGCGCTCAGCGAGAGACGCTTCCGGAGGCGACCCGGGTCAGGGAGACAACAGCCATGATCGGTCCTCCAGGTGCGCTGCGGTGCAGCGGTGGGCCGGGTGGATCCCCAGCGCGGCCGGACGATAGGACCCGTCGGAGGGGCGCGCAAGGACGACCCGCCGCGGATCTACTGGAGCGGACCCCGAGCCAGCCACGTCACGGCGTAGCGCGCCAGCTCCCGAGCGCCCTGCACGTTGCCGCCGCCGGCGTCCCAGTGGGCGAAGATCACGGTGCCGTCGTGGCGCACCGTCTCCTGGTAGCGGCGGCCATCGGGCAGCGACACGTTGGCCGCGAGGATCGGCCCCGCGCACAGCACGCCGCCGTTCTCGTCCACCGTGACGGCCACGCAGTCCGTGACCCGGAGCGGGCCCTCGGCGTTGACGGGCCGGAACGACACCCGGATCTCGGCCCCGGCGGCGACCAGGGCCCGCAAGGCCTCCAGACGCGCCGGATCGGGCTCCGCCTGCACCGTCGGATCGTGCGAGTAGACCACCCGGAGCTCCATGGCCATCAGGCGGTTGAGCTTGCCGTCCACCGCCGCGACCTGCTGCCCGACCCGGGCCACGGCGCCGCCGAGCTCGGTCTTGAGCGCGGCCTGGGCGGCCTTGAGGTCCTCGATGTCCTTGCGGGTCTGGGCGATGTCGTCGGGCAGCCGGGTGAGCGCGGGGCTCCCGATGATGTTCTTCACGATCGCCGACTGGCTGCACACGCTGGTCGCGAACACGACGACCGCGATCAACACGATCATCACCAGGAACCGGACGTTCGTGGGGTGCAGGAGCGGGCGCTTGAGGCTCGCGGAGGCGGCCGGGCGCGGCGTGGGGGTGGGACCGGTTGGCGTGCTCACAGGCGAGACGATAGACCGATGGGCCCCTCGGCGGAACCGTCCCTGGGGCGAACCACCCCCCGACGACAAAAACCGCCGCGACACCTTGCGACGGTTCGGCCCCCGCGCCCATGGTCCTGGGCATGACGCCACCCCGCTCCGCCCGCAGCGCGCTGCTCCTCCTCGCCTGGCTGGGCGCCGGCCCGGCGTTCGCGGCGGACAACCTGGTCGTGCAGAGGCCGCGCCTGGTGGTGCTGGTGGTGGTGGACCAGCTGCGCGCCGACTACCTGAGCCGATTCGCGGACGACCTGCTGCCCGCGGTGGACGCAAAGGGCCGTCCGGGTGGCTTCCGCCATGTCATCGACGCCGGCGCCTACTGGCCCCGGGCCACCCACGACGTCTTTCAGGCCATGACGGGGCCGGGGCACGCCTCCATCGCCACCGGCGCGTGGCCCGCGCGCTCGGGCATCGTGCTGAACCGGTGGTGGGACGGCCACGGCTTCACCTACTGCGTCGGCGACGACAGCGTGCGCAACCTGCCGGACGACGGCCTCGGCAAGGGCCGCCCCATCGGTCTGGCGAACCTGCTGGCGCCGACCCTCGGCGACGCGCTGCGGTCCAGCACTCTCGGTGGGACGGTGGCCGCGGTGGCCCTCAAGGACCGGGTGGCGGCGCTCCTGGGCGGCTTCGGCGCGGACACCGCGATCTGGTTCGACAGTGAGGCGTTTCGCTGGACGACGTCCACGTTCTGGGTGGACGCGCTGCCCCCCTGGGTGGCGGCCCTGAACACGGACCCGCGCATCGGCCAGGATCTGTTCGCGACCGCGGCGGGGGTGGACCTGACCGTCGATGCGGCGCTGGCGGCGGTGGACGCGCACGGGATGGGCTCGGACGAGCGCCCGGATCTGCTGGCGGTGGGCCTCTCCTCGCTGGACTTCCTCGGGCACGAGGTGGGCCCCGACGCGCCCGGCGTGCGGGCCATGGTGGTGTCGATGGACCGGGCGTTGGCGCGGCTGCACGGGGGTCTGTCCGAGCGGCTCGGCGGCCTGGACGGGGTCGTGTTCGCGATCACCGCGGATCACGGGATCCCGCCGCTCCCCGAGGAGGCCGCCGGCCGGGGCCTGCCCGCGGGCCGGATCGTCGAGTCGGAGCTCGACCGCGGACTCGAAGCGCACCTGCTCGCGGCCCTGGGGCCGTCGCCGTCCGGCGCCTGGATCGGGGGCATCTACCGCTCCAACATCTGGTTCGATCCGGCGGCGGTGGCGGATCCCGCGGTGCGCCTGGGCGCCGAGGAGGCCGCGCGCGCCTGGCTCCTGGGCCAGGAGGGGGTCGCCGAGGTGGTCACGGCGTCCGACGTGGTGGCGCATCGGCTGCCGCTGGGGCCCGCTGGTCGGAGCATCGCCAACCAGTACCTGGTCGGGGTGTCCGGGGACGTGGTGGCGGGCATGAAGCCGTTCTGGTTCTCGACCGACTACCCCACGGGAGTGAGCCACATGACCCGGTACACCTACGACACGACGGTGCCGTTGGCCATCTCCGGCTCCGGGGTGCGGGCCGGGCGGTATGCCACGCCGGCGACCGTGATCGATCTTGCCCCAACGCTGGCGTGGCTCCTCGATATCCTGCCGCCCGCGGCAGCCGAGGGGCGTGTGCTGGCGGAAGCCATGGCGCCCACCGAGCTCGCCGCCGAGCCGCCCGCCTCCAAACGCTCCCGAAAGGGGACACCGTGACCGCCTCCATCCGACTCCTCCTCGCCCTGCTCCTGCTCCTGCCGATGGCGGGGCTGTCGGGGTGTCCGACGCCTCTGGACGATGACGACGTGATCGTGGACGACGACGACACGGTCGACGACGACGACACGGTCGACGACGACGACACGGTCGACGACGACGACACGAGCGACGACGACGACAGCGCAGGGGACGACGACGACGACGACGACGACGACAGCGCTGGGGACGACGACGACATCACGGGCGACGACGACGACGATGACGATGATGACGACGACGACTCGGCGGGCGACGACGACGACAGCGCGGGCGACGACGACGACTCGGCCGGTGACGACGACGACAGCGCGGGAGACGACGACGACTCGGCGGGCGACGACGACGACAGCGCGGGAGATGACGACGACTCGGCTTCCGGCCCCGTCGCCAACCTGTTCATCTCCGAGGTCGCCGACCCGTCGGACGTGGCCAACGCCAAGTTCATCGAGGTGTTCAACGGGGGCTCCACGCCCATCGACCTGACCGGCTACCGGATCATCCGGTGGGCCAACGGCGCCACGGCCAACCCCGCCGCCGCGCCCATGGCGGCGGTCCTGCTGCAGCCAGGAGATGTCTATGTCATCGGCTACAACCAGGGGACCTTCGACAGCACCTACGGCGCCGGCATCGCCGACCAGTACTCGGGCTCCATCTCCGGCAACGGGGACGACGTCTACGAGCTGTACGACGGCGTGCAGGTGATCGACACGTGGGGGGTGTACGGGGTGGACGGCACGGGCACCGCCTGGGAGTACACCGACTCCATCGTCGTGCGGAACGTGGGCCAGCCGGGGCCGTCCCCGACCATGATCCTGGGCGAGTGGACGATCACGCCCGGTCCCGCGAACCTCGCTTCGCCGGGCACCCACACCAACTGAGGCGGCTCGGGCCCACTCCGTGCTGCGGTCCTGTCGCTCCGCCGGGTAGCGTGCCTCCCAGGGGGCCGCGCCCCCGGGGGGTGTTGATGCGCCAGGCTGGACTCTTCCTCGCCTTCCTGCTGGTCGCCGGCTGCGCGGACCCGGAGCGCCGGGGGTTCTCCACCGTGCCCGACGGCGACGACGACGACGCCGTGTTCGGCGATGACGACGACACCACCGCGACCGGCGACGACGACACCGCCGCCGACGACGACGACGCCGTCGACCCCTGTGGCCCCTACACCGTGAGCGCCGAGTCCCCGCCGGTCATCGAGCACGGCGGCGATCTGGGCACCATCGCGTGGCTGTTCCCAGCGGGGTGCAGCACCTCGGAGGACCTGCGGGAGCTGTTCGGGGGCTGGGTCGATCTGTCGGGCAACGGGCTCGACGTCAGCGCGACCCTGCCGGGGGTGCAGACCATGGCCGACGCGCCGGGGCGGGCCTTCGCGGTGGGCGAGGTGGAGCCCTTCGTGGCGGAGCTGGACCTGGGCACGAAGCGCTACCTGCCGCCCCCGGGCCTGGGGGGCGTGTTCGTCTCGACGCTGGTGGACGGACAGAGCTGGCAGGCCTGCTTCTACGGCCACACCGGCACCTGGACGGAGGAGGGCGGCACCGCGACGGTGCAGGTGCCCGACCCACTCCAGTTCGTCTGCGAAGAGTAGTTCCCAGCGGGCCTGGCGGATCAGGGGCGGACCCCGAACCAGCCGGCGAAGTCCGTCAGGAGCGCGTCCTTCTGGGGCTCGTCCAGGGTGCGGGCGCTGAACAGGATCCGGATCGAGATGGTCGTGCCGTTCCCCCAGGGCCACCACGCCCCGAACAGGATCGGATCTCCGAGCTCGTTGGCCCCGAAGAGCAGCTGCCCCGACCGCAGTCCGCCGATCTTCGCCGACAGCTCCCGGGTCCGGGGCGGGGCCCCGCCGATGCTCTCGCCGTCCCAGCAGCTGGTGAAGCCCGCCTGGAGCATGGCCCGGACCGCGCGCATCTCGGCCACCGGAAACGTCGCGGCGCAGGCCCGGAAGCGATCATCGAAGCTCCACGTGAGCGCCCCGCCGGCGGCGGCCACGATGGCCTCGCAGGGCTGTTGCAGCACGGTCAGGCGGGCATCGGCGGGGCTGGACGGCATGGGGAAGGCTACCCCATCGCCGATTCGGTACCCTGCGCGCGACGAGGAGGCCTCGATGTCCGCGCCGCCGCCGGTCCGTCTGCTGTTGACGGCGCTGGTCCTGATCCTGCCCCTGGTCGGCTGTCCGAGCGCGCCCGCCCCGGCGACGCCCCCGCCGACGCCCCCGCCGATCCTCCCGGTGGCCCGGTGCGGCATGCCGTCCTACGGGCTGCAGCCCGCCGGGACCTTCGGCCAGGTGGTGGACTGGGAGGAGATCCCGGCGTTCGATCTCGCCGCGGCGGAGCTCGACGTCATGGTCACCCTGGCGGGCTTCGCGGCCCTCACTCCGGTCCGACACGGCGTGCGGATCTTTCGCTTCCGCTACACCACCCAGGACCGCGGCCAGCCCATTGAGGCCACGGGCATGATCGGGCTGCCCCAGTCCGCCGAGGCGCCGTCCGCCCCCTGGCCCGTCGCCCTCGCCCTGCACGGGTTCGCCGGGGCCTCCGATGCCTGCGCCCCCTCCGAGGATGGCCTGATCGGCCCCCTGCAGGTCGCGCTCCTGGCCTCGGGGGGCTTCGTCACCGTCGCGCCCGACTACATCGGCATGAACGGACGGGGAGGGGCCTCCACCGTGCCGCACGCCCCGCTGCTGGGGGAGCAGGTGGGCATCGGCTCCTGGGACGCGATGCGCGCCGCCCGTTCCCTGCTGGCCGCGGATCTTGGAGTGCGGTTCGCGGGCCAGGCGCGGGACGACCTCGTGATCTGGGGGGCCTCCCAGGGCGGGCACGCGGCGTTCTTCACCGCCCTGACGGGCCCGTACCTGAGCGACGAGCAGATCCGCGGCGTGGTCGCGGCCTCTCCGGCCCACAGCCTGACGGACGTGGTGGTCGATGCCATGGCCGGCTACGCCCCCGCGACGGGCCTGTCCGCCCTGACCCTCATCGGCTGGCGGCGCTGGTACGGCGTGCCCGAGTCGATGCACGGGGTCCTGTCGAACACCGAGCCCTACTACCTGGCGGACACGGCGGAGTCGCTGATCGAGTCCTCCGAGGGGGCGTGCGTGTTCGACGGCGAGTTCGAGGCCAGCGAGGTGTCCGACGTGTACGAGCAGGGGTTCATCGACGCGGTGCAGGCCGGGCTGTGGGATGAGATCGAGCCCTGGTCCTGCTTCCTGCGGGAGAACTCGGTGTCCACCACGTCGGTGGAGCGGCTGCAGAGCCCACCGGTGCTGACGGTGTTCGGAGAGCTGGATGACCTCGTGATCCCCGCCGTGCAGCGCGCCGACTGGGACCGCCTGTGCGCGCAGGGCTGGACCCTGGAGCACCTGCTGTGCCGGGGAGCGGGCCACGCCGAAGCGACCCTGTACTCCATCCCGGAGCAGCTGGACTGGCTGCGGGATCGGCTCGACGGCGTCCCCCTGCCGACCACCTGCGCCTGGACCGAGCCGGTGTGCTGCACGGGCTCCCCCGACGGCGCCTGCGGCGATTGACGTCGACTCAGGGGCGCAGCCAGGGACACCGGGGATCGAGGCGGCGGGCTTCGGCCTGGGCGTGCTCCGCCTCCGCCGCGCGGCCCTGGCCCGCGAGCCCCCGCGCGAGC